>NZ_CP021330.1:312500-625000 GCF_003433515.1 Maritalea myrionectae | reverse complement strand
CCGCCAGCGCCAACGAAACAGCGCGGACAGAACGGATCATCTCGGTGAGGCAAACTTCACCCATTGGCGATGTGTTGGCCAAGAACGGTTTTACCGAACAAATGGTCAGCGCCATTGAGCGCACTATGCGCTCGGTGAACCCCTCAACTGAGGTGCGCGAAGGTTTCCGCATGCGCATTTTGTTCGGCCTGGACGCCGGCACTGAAACGCAAATCCCTTATTTGCTCAGCCTTTATAATGGCGATGAGCGCCATTTGGTGACCGTCGCCCGCACCGACCAAGGTCGCTACGTGCTCGGCGCACCGCCACCAGGCATTGAATTACCTGAAGAAGATACCGAAGAAATCAATGTCGCCAATCTGCCTTCGCTCTACCGGTCAATTTATGAGACCGGGCGCAAGCTCGATCTGAAAGACAAAACCATCGAGCGGATTGTGGCCATGTTCGCCTACGATCTCGACCTGACCAAACGGATTTCGCCAGGCGATCAGATCCAAATGTTGCAAACTGAGCCAGATGCTGATGGCAACAAGGAACTTCTTTATATCGGCCTGCAACTGGCGGGCACAGAGCGCCACATGTATCGCTTCCAAACCGAAGATGGCGTGGTCGATTTCTTTGATGAAAACGGCCAAACGGGCAAGAAGTTTTTGATGCGCCGGCCGCTTGAAGGTGGCGGACGCTTGCGCTCAAACTATGGCTACCGCATCCACCCGATTTTCAAAACCCGCAAACTCCACACCGGCGTTGACCTCGCTGCGCGCACAGGCACCCCCGTTTATGCCGGTGGCGACGGGGTGGTGAAACGGGCGCAATGGGTGTCGGGCTATGGCCGCTTTGTCGAGCTGAACCACGCAAATGGCTACCAAACCGCATATGCCCACATGAACCGCATCGCCAGTGGCATGCAACCGGGCACCCGCGTGCGTCAGGGTCAAATCATTGGCTATGTCGGGTCAACCGGTTACTCCACCGGGCCGCACTTGCACTACGAGATTAAAATCAACGGCCGCACCGTTGATCCACTCAGCGTGCGCTTGCCACGGGACAAATCATTGCCCAATAGATATCGCGCAAAGTTCGACCAGACCATGGCTCAAATCGATGATTTGATGGCGCGCGAACCGAGCGCGCCAATCAATGTGGCGGATGCAGGCAATTAACGCCTAGGACGCAATATAGTCACGCAAGGCTGCGGCTTCCCGTTCGGTTTGCTCAATCTTGCGCTTCACAATATCGCCGATTGAAACCAACCCCAGCAATTTGCCTGATTCCACAACTGGCATATGCCGAATACGTCGCTTGGACATGGTGCCCATCACCTCGTCCAACCCAACATCGCGTGAACAAGTAAATGGATCGCGCGTCATGCATTTCGACAGGCCGGTTTCGATCGCCGCGGCTCCATGCTCCCGCAAACGGCGCACAATATCCCGCTCCGACAAAATACCCACTACGCCGCCATCGGCGCCTGTGATCACCACCACACCGATATTGTTCTCACCCAGCACATCCACTGCGTCGGCGACCAGCGCTGATTCCGACAGCGTAAAGACATCGCCACCCTTCTCGTCCAGAATATCACCAATTCGCATAAATTCCTCCTCATTTACCGGGCTGCTTAAAGTATCATTTTGGCTTGAGCGATTGTGCATGTTGATGGCTCTTTTCAAACCAGGGCACCATCGCTGTAATATCTAGCAATAAATCATCGGGCACTTTCACATAGTCGCGCATCACCGCACCATGTTGAATAAAATCGCCACTCTCATATTGTGCGCGAAACGTGGCTTGATCCGCTTTGCTCAACCGAATGCCCAACACGCCATCCTTGCCCAAAAGGCTGAACATATGTCCGTTTACAGATGTGTAGGGTGACGTTTTGCCTTTGCGCTCAATATCAGCAAAGCGTTCAACCAAATGGTCGAACGCCGCCAATTGCTGGTCTGGTATCTCAACTCTGGTCGATTTACCCATCCGATTCCGCGCTCCTTAATCCAAGAATATGACGAATCGCACCGCCGTGCAATTAGACTATTGCTTGGTTCGTTCGCTTGGCCTCCTGTTGCCCGTTTGGCTGGCCCAAAATACAAAGCCGATCAACAGCGCCTGATAAGGCACCCGCACCAACAAATAGGCCGGCCCCATCTCAGCGCCGCCAAAAGGAATATAATTCAGCGCTGCAAAAATATTGGCGGGAAGAAACCCAAGCAGCATTGCCATAATGGCCCAGCCCACAAGCCGTTGCACCTGCGGCACCACAATTGCCAGCCCCAATGCAATTTCCAAAAAACCGGTCAACACCACAATCTCGATTCGCAGGGGCAAAAAGCCGGGCAACATCGCTGCCATCACGCCGGGATTGCTAAAATGAGCACTGGCGGTCATCAGCAAGAAGATCGCTAGGCCCAATCTACCCCAGAATTGCGGAGTGAAATGTCGCCCCAAGCCCACTTGTCGCGCCACCAGGGCCACCAAATTTGGCGCCAACAATGCCCCGGTTAAAAACAGCAGATTTTTGAAGTTGGACAACACCCCGCCAAGTTCAGTCAAAAAAGTCATACCACCTCGCAAGCTCAATTTGAGCCTACGACGTGCCGCGAATATGCCGCCTGTTGAAGCGCCTATTCGCCAACGGTTAAATTCATTCGTCAATCAAAAACGCGCCGTTTGCGTGGCGCGAATGCTATGCCTCACCTTCGGCCCAAACAGCCAGCACAAAGATCGCTGCGCCTGAAAGGCACAACGTTGATGTGGGGCGCGAGGCGCATATGGTCTCGTTCGTATCGATAATGAAGTGAGACGATAAACGCCTCGCGCGGTCGGTTTATGCGCTCCGATTTGAGGAATCCGGGGTGCTGACCCAATAGTCCCGCAATCTGACCAAAGCAGATTGGCCCTCGGTGTCGGGCTGAACTCAAAAAGGGCGACAGATTCTGCGTCCAAAATCTGCACCAACCTCTTCTTTCATCACAAAAGCGATGTGCCACCACTGCCCGTCAGCAGCCCACGCGGCCAAAAGAAGATGACGCCATTATACCCGCACAAACCCGCCCGGAGATAAGATTGTGTTTTTTAATGCGGTCACGCACAAAAGCCCAATTTAGTCAGGCAACTAGATGTCGGCGAGCGTGACGCAAGCGGGAAATAGCGAAATGGCCATTCGTTGACCCCGAAATTGAATTATTGGTCTCGCGACAAGAGATCCGGCAAGATTGTGATTCCCGGCGCTTTCGATAATGTTTCAAACAAGGTTTTTTGAAATAATTTTGCCCGAGCTGTATTGCGCACCTGCTCACGCTGAATCAGGAAAAATGGTTTAGGGATGGGCCGACATCCCGGCAACACTTCTTCAAATAGCCCCCTATCGATACGCTCCTGCACAAAAAAGAGCGGCGCCTTTGTAAACCCAAGCCCTTTTTCAAGCGCATGCGCGATCAGATTTGGGTCCTCTGCCGTCAAGCTGGGGGTAACGGGCACCGTCAACTTTTGCCCGCGATAGGTTACCCCAACAACGGACTTCTCGGTGTCGTCCTTATATTGGATAAAGTCCAACTGCTCGATCTCGTCTGGAGAAGTGGGTCGTCCTCTCGCGTTCAAATAGGCTGGGGTCGCTGCCAAAACCGACTGAACATCTCCAATTTTGCGGGCAACGCCACCGCCCCAACCAGGCGAACCGAAGCGGATTGCAAAGTCAATTTTCTCTTTTTCGATATCCAACAACTTGTCCGAAACAACCAGCTCAACCTCAAGGTCGCGATATTTGGACTTGAGCGCGATCACCACCTCCCCCAGATAGGTCTGGCTCAACGATTGGCCCGCGGTAATGCGAATATGCCCTGAAATGACGCCCTGCAACGAATCGAGTTCCACGCGCAGTTCATCCAACTCCTGCCCAATGCGTTGACCAAAGCCATAGGCAACTTGCCCCGCCAACGTGGCCTCAACCCCTGACCGCGTGCGCGTCAGCAGCTTCTGCCCATAAAGGGCTTCCAAGGCTTTGATCTTTTGCGAGAGCGCGGGCTGACTGATTCCAAGTGTTTTGGCTGCACCCGTCAGCGACCCCACATCCAATGCGGACACCAAACAACGCAAAGGGTGCAAGTCTTCCATAAGCATTCCTTATGCCCGAGATAACAAATCAGCAGATACAACAAATCCATCAAAATCATTACTTATACTGTTGTCTGAAATCAATAAGAGAGCAAAAATGAGCAACTCCCCCAGCAACAAACCAATAGATCGCCGCAGAGTTCTGTCCTTTATGGCGGCCGCCCCGATCATGCTCGGCGTGGTCCCGCAAGGGCGGGCCAATACAGAGCAGGCGACAGCTTCCTCGGCAAAACCAATGCATGCTGAAACCGAAATTTTCCGGCTTATGGTCGGCGAGATCGAGGTGATCGCCATCGCCGATGGATATACGGCTTTGCCAAGTCAAATCATGCTGGGTCTTGATCCGGACGAAGCGCAAGAGGCAGCGCGGCTGGCATATAAGAATTATGATCCCAATTTGATTTCGATTGCGGTCAATAGCTACGTCATCCGCACCGCAGGCACGATCATCGCCATAGATGCCGGCGCACCCAGCTTTTTGTCGCCTACCGTGGGCGCATGGCGGAACGGTTTGGACCTGGCGGGCATTGCGCCGGAACAAATTGATATGATGTTCCTGACACATATGCACACCGACCACGTGGCTGGACTTGTTGACGAAAACGGCAAAAAGACCCTGCCCCAAGTCGAACTTGTGCTCTCAGAAACGGAATGGACTGATTCCTTTGACGACGAGAAAATGGCCTATTTGCCAAAAGAGTTTGCGCCATTCGTGCAATATTCACGCGGACAGGTGCTGCCGTATAAAGATCAACGCAATTTGGTCAGCATGAAAAAAGAAACCGAAATTGCGCCCGGCGTGTTTGCGGTGCCCCTGCCCGGCCATACCATGGGACATATGGGCGTGCGCATTCAAAGCCAAAATCAAAGCCTGATGATTTGGGGCGACATTATTCACTCGCCAACCTATCAGTTCAGCCATCCGGAATGGTCCACTATTATTGATGCGGACCCGGCCCTTTCGGCCGCAGCGCGCACCAAACTGCTTGATCAATCCGCCGCAGATCGCACCATGGTGGCGGGGATGCATTTGGACTTCCCCTCACTTGGATATGTTGAACGCCAGAATAACAGCTATCGCTATATTTCTGCCCCACGTAACTACGGCGGCTAAAGCGCAAGGCCCGGCGTGCAAATGCCGGGCTTACCACCTCTTGTGGCCCGACACCTCACCGTGCCCTTGACAGTTGTGAAAAGGCGGCGCGCAATTAAAGCTATGTTTAATTGATATTTGGGAGGTAGCTATGTCCAGATGGGTCACTGCGCCGGGGCGCGCCGACGACTTGAATTTCAAAACATTGCAGGAGGGCGAGGTTTCAACCGCCAAAAAAGACAATGCGATCGAACGCATTGCCAAATATGTGCCGGCTGAGATATTGGCCGGCTTCACCGCGCTCTATTCGGCACTGATCGCCATGGCGCTGAGCGACAATGAAAAGCTGATCGGCGCGGCAATTCTCATTGCCGTCTTTTTTGCCACCACCATCGCCTATATCATCAAATACACGCCTGATAATGCCAGTCGAAAAGCCCATTTGGCCGTAACGCCGTTGGCGTTTCTCGCGTGGTCCTACGCAATTTCCTCCGCGGTCTTGGGCGATTATTATCTGCCCCTCTTCGCCTTTGCGGCGCAGGTTGTGGTGATCGCCCTGTCGATCATCGTGAAGCCGGGCGAATAGGCGCGATGGAAAAAAGAAAACCCGGCACTTAAAAAGCGCCGGGCTTCCTTCATCGTTGAGGAGGAGTGTGAATTATTGGGCCGCGCTGGGCACCTCATTATCGTCAATGCTGGTCCCGTCGGTGGAGAAGGCGAGCTTATCGCCTTCCACATCAACCGTGACCTTTTGGCCATCAACAATTTTGCCGCTCAAAATCTGCTCGGCGAGTTCGTCTTGCAGATTGCGCTGAATCACCCGTTTCAAAGGCCGCGCCCCGTAAGCCGGGTCATAGCCTTCATTGGCAATCCAATCACGCGCGGCGGGACTGAGTTCGATCTCAATATCGCGCTCATCAAGCAGCTTGCGCAAACCTTTCAGCTGCACATCCACAATGGCACCCATATCGGACCGGGCCAAGCGGTGGAACAACAAGATCTCATCCACCCGGTTCAAAAACTCAGGCCGGAAGTGACTTTTCACCGTGTCCATCACCTTGCCGCGCACCAGATCAACCGGCTCGCCTTCTTGCTGCTCAACCAAATATTCAGAGCCAAGGTTTGAGGTCATGATCACCAACGTATTGCGGAAATCGACCGTACGGCCCTGACCATCAGTCAGGCGGCCATCATCGAGCACCTGCAACAGCACGTTGAACACGTCTGGGTGCGCTTTTTCGATCTCATCAAACAAGATCACCTGATAAGGCCGACGGCGAACCGCTTCGGTCAACACGCCCCCCTCATCATAGCCAACATAGCCTGGAGGCGCGCCGATCAACCGAGCGACGGAATGCTTCTCCATAAATTCAGACATATCCAGCCGCACCATGGCGGTTTCATCGTCGAACAGGAAGTCGGCCAAGGTTTTGGTCAATTCGGTTTTACCCACGCCAGTTGGCCCAAGGAACATAAATGAACCCATGGGGCGATTCGGGTCTTGCAACCCGGCCCGCGAACGGCGCACCGCTTTCGAAACGGCGGTCACGGCTTCGTCCTGGCCGATCACGCGCTTGCCCAGTTCATCTTCCATGCGCAACAGCTTGTCGCGTTCGCCCTCGAGCATTTTATCGACAGGCACACCGGTCCAGCGGCTCACCACATGCGCAATGTGCGCCGGACTCACCACTTCTTCCAGCATCGCTTCGGTGACATTGTCGGTGTCGCCATCATCTTCCGCTTCAGCGGCAGCAATCTTTTGCTCCAGCTCGGGAATGACGCCATAAGCCAACTCACCAGCACGACCCAGATCACCGGACCGTTGGGCGTTTTCAAGCTCGGTACGCGCATGGTCCAACTCTTCTTTGAGTTTTTGCCCGGCGCCCAACCGTTCTTTTTCAGCCACCCAACGCTGGTTCAGCGCATTGGCTTCTTCTTCCAGATCTGAAAGCTCAGCTTCCAGTTTTTCCAACCGCGCCTTTGAGGCATCGTCGGTTTCTTTTTTCAGCGCTTCCCGCTCAATCTTCAATTGAATGATGCGGCGGTCCAACTCGTCCAAGGCTTCGGGCTTGCTGTCCACCTGCATGCGCAAGCGTGCTGACGATTCGTCGACCAAATCGATGGCCTTATCTGGCAAAAAACGATCCGTAATATAGCGATTCGACAAGGTGGCCGCAGAGACCAAGGCGCTATCAGAAATGCGCACCCCGTGGTGCAGCTCATATTTTTCCTTCAAGCCGCGCAGGATCGAAATCGTGTCTTCAACTGTGGGTTCGGACACAAAGACAGGCTGAAAGCGCCGCGCCAAAGCTGCGTCCTTTTCAACATGCTTTTTATATTCGTCCAACGTTGTGGCGCCCACACAGTGCAGCTCGCCCCGTGCCAAGGCAGGTTTGAGCAAGTTAGACGCATCCATCGCGCCATCGCCTTTGCCCGCGCCCACAAGCGTGTGCATCTCGTCAATAAAGAGGATGATTTTCCCCTCTTCCGATTGCACTTCATTGAGCACGGCTTTCAAGCGCTCTTCAAACTCACCGCGATATTTCGCGCCAGCAATCAGCGCGCCCATATCCAATGATAAGAGCTTTTTGTTTTTCAGGCTTTCAGGCACATCGCCATTGATGATTCGTAGAGCCAACCCTTCGGCAATCGCGGTTTTACCCACGCCCGGCTCACCAATCAAAACAGGGTTGTTTTTGGTACGGCGTGACAAAACCTGCACCGCGCGGCGAATTTCTTCGTCACGTCCGATCACAGGGTCCAATCGGCCATCGCGGGCATCTTGGGTCAAATCACGGGCATATTTTTTCAACGCGTCATAGCCCTCTTCAGCGCTTTGGCTGTCAGCGGTGCGGCCTTTGCGCAAATCATTGATCGCATCATTCAAACCATTGGCCGTCACCCCGGCAGCAGCCAAAGCCTTGCCGGCATCGGTGTCTTTTTCAATGATCAAGGCCAGCAGCAACCGTTCAACGGTGACATAGCTGTCGCCCGCCTTATCAGCCGCCTTTTCAGCGGTTTCAAAAACACGCGCCATTTCCCGGCTCAAATAGAGTTGGCCAGCATCACCGGATACGGATGGGATTTTTTTCAAAGCCGCTTCTGTTGCAGCATGCACAGCTTTCGCATCACCGCCTGCCCGTTGGATCAAACCAGAGGCCATGCCTTCATTATCGTCCAAAAGGACTTTTAACAGGTGCAAAGGCGTAAATTGCTGGTGACCCGCAGAAAGCGCGCCAGATTGGGCAGATTGAACAAAACCGCGTGCCCGCTCGGTATATTTCTCGATATTCATATCTCAACTCTCCATCTCTCGCCCATTCTAAGCCGCCTAAAAAGCACGGGTTAAAACGTCTCGAAGCGTTGTTTGTTTCAACTTATCCATTGGCGCCCATCTTGGCACGCCGGACTGTTAAGTTAGATATAGGTACGCTTCGGGGGGATAAAAGAGCCAAATTCAAAATAAAGCGCTCTTTTGGCTCCCTTTTTAGAAAAAATGGGTGACGCCACCAACCACAATCATGGCCGCACCAAGCTTGAAAATCCAGCCCGCAACCTGCTGCTGGCGATAGCCTTTTTGGCCCTTCTTCACTTCTTCAAAATTGCCCAAAACCGGCACTTTGGAGGGGCCATCTTTAAAGCCACCGCCAATCATATGCACAACCCCACCGGCCAGCGCGACAAGCCAGCCGATCATAAACAAATTAAAACCGTTGCTCTCCAACAGCGCCAACAATGATTCAAACATACTTTTCTCAATTATTTTAAGGACGGTCGCAGTTTACCGCCCTTTAGCCAAATGTGCCAGCCATTGGCAGAAATGCGCACATGCGTTAAATTACCGCCAACACATTTGGCAGGCCAAACATAATGAACCAAATCTCTTCGATCCAATCACCAGCGACGCCCCGCAAAGTCACACCGAAAAAAGTTGCGATATTGATCTATGATCAACTTTGCACCTTTGAATATGGAATCGCGGTGGAAATCTTTGACACCGTCCAATCCAAAACCGTCCCGCTTTATCAATGCGAAACCGTGCCGATCGAATCGGGCGACTTGCAGTTGGCCGGCGGGTTGCAAACATCTTGTCAGGCACAGTTTGATAGGCTTTCCACCTTCGATCTGATCATTGTACCCGGTTGGCCGCCCCACAAATCAGTATCGCCAGAAATCACAAATGCGCTTCAAGCTGCCATGCACACAGGCGCGCGCTTTATGACCATTTGCTCCGGCATCTTTTTGCTGGTGCGCGCCGGGCTCACCCACGGCAAAACCATCACCACACATTGGCAATATATAGATCAATTGGCGACGGAAGCCACGACCGCCCAAGTGGAAGAAAATGTTCTTTATTGTGGCGATGCGCAGATCATGAGTTCCGCCGGGTCAGCAGCGGGTTTTGATCTCGGCCTGGAAATTGTGCGGCAGGATTTTGGCACCCAGGAAGCAAACCGCGTGGCGCAACGTTTGGTGCTGCCCGCGCACCGCGAAGGCGGCCAAAAACAATTTGTGCCCCGCCCCATCGCGCACCCGCAAAAGGGCAGCTTGGCAAAATATCTCGATCAGGTGCGGCAAAAGCTGGACGAACCTTGGCCGATCAAAAAACTGGCCAATCTATGTCACATGTCTGAACGCACGTTGATGCGACGATTTCAAGAAATTGTTGGCCTCAGCCCAAGCCAATGGCTGAACCAGGAGCGAATCTATTTCGCCCGATCATTGTTGGAAAAAGACCATTTCACCATGGATGAAATTGCGCAAAAGGCGGGTTTCAACACGCCTGAAACCATGCGTCATCATTTCCGCACCCAGCTTAACATCAGCCCGGCACATTATCGCAACCAGTTTTTGGCCATAAAAAAGGACGGCTAAACCGTCCTTTGAATTATTCTGCTGCAGCGGCTTTTTTAGCAGGAACTTCCTGCGCCACGTCATCGTCAGATCCCAACTTGGGCTGCGGTGCATCGGCCAAATCAGAATCGCCAGTCGGCTTGCGACGTGGACGACGCGCACGCGGTGCGCGTTTTGGCTTTTCTTGCGCCATCTCATCATTGGCTGGCGACTCCGACGCATCGTCGTCGTTTTGCTCAGTTTCTGATGTGGGCGCTTCTTTCTCTGCCGTCATTTCAGCTGACTTATCGTCATCGGCTTGATCATCATCGTCGCGCCCTTGGCCACGATCTTGATCATCCCGCTCACGACGTTGCTCTTGCCGTGCCTGATTCTGCGCTTGCGCCGCAGAAATGATGCGGAAATAGTGCTCGGCGTGCTGAAAATAGTTTTCGGCCATGACTGAATCGCCAGAGGCCTGTGCGTCGCGCGCAAGCTGCACATATTTCTCAGCAATGTGAGACGCGTTGCCCCGCACCTTCATATCAGGTCCGTTGCTCTCATAATTGCGAGAAAGTGGATTGACGTTTTTCCGACCGTTACCACGGCCGCGTGAACGTTTATTCTGTTGTCCAGGTCTCATACGATGACTTCAAACTTTTCTTACATTTGCGCCGAAAAGAACGCACCAAACCGTAACTATCACATTGCCCCCAAAACGTGTGGTTTGGATGTGACTTGTTGTTGGTCGCTATATGCCGGCTGTCCAGCTTGCTGGGGGGCAAAATCACCCTAGATGTACAGGTAAAATTTTGCGGTCAATGAATGAACATCAATCCCAACTAGCACTGGCAACCTATATGCTTCGGAAAAATTTTCCAAGTGAAAAATTTTAACTCAGGCCATTCCTATGGGCATTTGCCCAGTTTCACCAAGAAATCTGGGCAACTCTATTGTGCCCAGAAAGATCTTTGAAAAAGGTTACTTGCGTCGCCCCAGCATTTTCCGCGGCATTTTGCAGCCGGGTAGCCTGCTGAAAACCAATTTCAAACAATATGATTCCATCGGGCTGCAACCAGTTTTGCGCGACGGCCAAAATTTCAAAATAAGCCGCCATCCCCTCATGCGCCGCGAACAGCGCGGCCTCTGGATCGAAATCCAAGGCCTCCTGATTCATATCTGCACGCTCGCTTTGCGCAATATAGGGCGGATTAGAAACGATCAAATCAAATCGCTGATCAGTTGGCACTGGGTCAAACCAACTGCCACACTTGAGGTCTAGACGCCCATCAACGCCATGCGCGGTGGCATTTTGTGCCGCCATCTCCAACGCGCCCGCAGCAATATCCGTCGCCAAACCGGAAACATCGGGGCGCTCCGCCAAGATACTCACGGCGATGCACCCCGTGCCGGTGCCCAAATCGACAAATCGCCCGCCTGAAGGCAGCGATTTGATCGCATGCTCCACCAGCAGCTCCGTTTCGGGCCGTGGCACCAACGTGTCTTTATTGACGCCAAATGGACGCCCATAAAACTCGGCCCGCCCCAAAATGCGCGCCACCGGTTCATGCGCCAAGCGGCGTTCGCCAAATTGCACCATGCGCGCCTCGATCTCAGGCGGCACAAGATCACGTTCTTTAGAGATTAATTGAGCTTGCTCGACGCCGGCGGCGGCGCACAACAACAGCCGCGCATCCAATGCAGCGGTTTCAATGCGGTTTTCGGCAAATCTTTGTCGCCAATATTGGCGCAATTGCCCAAAGCGCACGCCGTCAGAATACGGCTGATTAGCTATTGTCGTCATCCATCGCTGACAATTGTGCCGCCTGATTCTCAGTGATCAGGGCATCAATCATCTCGTCCAGCGCCTCACCTGCGATCAATTTATCCAGCTTATAAAGCGTGAGATTGATCCGGTGATCTGACACCCGACCTTGCGGGAAATTGTAAGTTCTAATCCGTTCTGAACGGTCACCGGACCCCACTTGGTCGCGCCGCGCTTCAGCCCGCGCGCTGTCGCGCTCTTGCTGCTGCATATCATAAAGCCGCGCTCGCAAAACCTTCATCGCGTTGGCGCGGTTTTGGTGCTGCGACTTTTCCGATGAAATCACCACAACCCCTGTAGGAATGTGGGTGATGCGCACCGCACTATCGGTGGTGTTCACGTGCTGACCACCCGCGCCAGAGGCCCGCATGGTATCAATACGCAAATCCTCATTGCGGATGTCAATGTCGATATCTTCCACTTCAGGCAACACGGCCACGGTGGCGGCGGACGTGTGAATACGACCACCCGATTCAGTTTCCGGCACCCGCTGCACCCGGTGTACACCAGACTCAAATTTCAAGCGGGCATAAACGCCGTTGCCCTTAATGCTGGCGACAATCTCTTTATAGCCGCCCATATCGCCTTCGCTTTCCTCAAGGATCTGGACTTTCCAGCCATTGAGTTCAGCGTGGCGCTGATACATGCGGAACAAATCCCCCGCGAACAATGCAGCTTCATCACCGCCCGTGCCCGCGCGCACTTCCAGAATCGCTGATTTGTCGTCAGCCGCATCTTTGGGCAACAACATCAGGCGGATTTCTTGCGTCAGCGATTCGATCTTTTCTTTCAGCTCATCGCGCTCAAGTTCAGCCATTTCGGCCATTTCCTTGTCGCCCGACGCCAAAATCTCATTGACCCCTTCAAGATCAGACTGCGCAGATTTGAACTCGCGAATCTTATCAACATAGGGCTGCAGATCCGAATATTCCTTGGACAGCTTCACATAGGTTTCCGGGTCGGGATGGGCCGCCATCTCGCCTTCAACCGTTTCAAAGCGGTGCAACAAAGCATCCAATTTTTCTGCAGGTAGTTTCGCCATAACAGCTCAGACTTTCACTTATAGAGGTAGATGTTGGCGGTCCGCCAAATCATAAATCAAATCGCGAATGACAAGCGGCTCGCCGCCCTCATCCAACGCGGCGCATATTTGCCCACGAAAGGCTTGAAGATCAAGAGACAAGACAAGTTCTTTGATCTGGCCCACCGAGGACGCTGCCATGCTCAATCGATCAATGCCGATGGCCATCAGCGCAAGCGCTTCAATCGGGCGTCCGGCCAACTCACCACACATGGTCAGCGGCACATTATATTTTTTCGCTGCATCTGCAATATGTTTAAATGCGCGCAGACGCGGAATGGCAATCGGATCATAGCGCCGCACCACACGAGAATTGGCCCGATCCGACGCCGTAAGGAACTGCACCAGATCGTTGGACCCGATGGACACGAAATTCGTCATCGGCAACAAATGATCCAATTCAAACAATAGCGACGGCACCTCAATCATCGCGCCCAAGCGCAACTTAGAGGGCCGCTCAAAGCCTGCATTGTCCAACCGCTTCAATTCCACATCGAGCACCTTGCGTGCTTCGCGGAACTCTTCAGCGTCGGTGACCATGGGCACCAAAATATCCAACTCGCGGCCGTTCGCCGCCTGCAAAAGGGCGCGAATTTGTGTACGGATTAACCCGGGCCGATCCAGCGCCAAACGCAATGAGCGCCAGCCCATCGCTGGGTTTTCTTCCGCCTCGGCCCGCAAATAAGGCACCACCTTGTCGCCGCCAATATCGAGCAAACGGAATACGATGGGGCGATCGCCAACCAGTTCCATTGCTTCGCGATAAAGCTCGACCTGTTCCGCCAACCGCGGCAGCTTCGAGGCGATCATAAATTGCAATTCGGTCCGAAACAGGCCAATGCCGGCCGCGCCCGTATCCTCAATCGCCGGCAAATCAGCAATCAACCCGGAATTGTGCAGCAAAGTGATCTCGGCCCCGTCACGCGTGATCGCAGGCTTGTCACGCAAAGCAGCAAAGCGCTCTTGCCGCTTGGCACTCATGCGCACTTTGTCAGCATAAGTTGCGGCCACATCAACCGATGGGCGCAAATGCACAACGCCTTGCTGGCAATCCAGAATAATATCGTCGCCCGTTTCGCACATAGCGGCGATATTCTCGACCTGTCCGCAAACGCTGAGCCCCAGCGAACGCGCCACAATCGAGACGTGGGCGGTCATCCCGCCCTCTTCAAGCACCACGCCGCGCAGCTTGCGCCGATCATATTCCAGCAATTCTGCCGGGCCCATATTCCGCGCCACCAAAATAGTGTTGTCCGGCAATTCATGGCCAAACACTTTGGTGCCGCCGGTCAAAACCCTGAGCAATCGGTTGGCCAAATCATCAAGGTCATGCAGGCGATCACGGATATAAGGATCGGTTTGCCGCATCATGCGCGCGCGGGTGTCATTTTGCACCCGTTCAACCGCCGCTTCCGCCGTCAGGCCCGCGCCCACCGCTTCACGCAGCCGCCGCACCCAGCCCCGGTCATGGGCGAACATGCGGTAGCTTTCCAAAATCTCACGATGTTCCGAGCGCGCCTGCATATCGCCGCGATTGAACATGTCGTCAATCGTCACCCGCATGGTGCGGATCGCGGATTCGAGGCGCTCTTTTTCCTGGTCCACGTCTTCGGCAACAAAATTCATCACCACAACCCGAGGGTCATGCACAAACACTTTGCCCAGCGCGATGCCATCGGAATAGCCAGCCGCCTCAAGGCTGCGTGGCCGCCGCAATTCAATCTCGGACCCCGGCGTGATCAGGCTGTCAAACTCGGTGGTCGAGACCATTTCAGCCAACAAGGTGGCCGTGGTCATCAACGCTTCGGTTTCATCTTCCCGATAAAGCCGGCTTTCAACCGACTGAACGTCCAACACCCCAAGGGTTTGCCCCGCACGCAGCACTGGCACCCCCAAAAAGGATTGGTAAGGATCTTCACCGGTTTCCGGGCGATAGGCAAAGGCCGGATGCTTTGGCGCATCAGCCAGATTGAGCGACATGGCTTCTGACGCGATAAGGCCCACAAGACCCTCGCCCAACCGCAAGCTGGTTTTGTGCACCGCTTCGCGCTTCAAACCATGGGTGGCAAAAAGCTCCAAGGCACCATCATCGCGCAAGACATAGAACGAGCACACATCGGCCCGCATACTGTCCGCGATCAATTCAACGATCTTATCCAGCCGCTCCTGAATGCCCAATGACTCTGCCATTGTTTCGCGCAACCTGCGCAGCAATTCACGTGGGCCAGCTATTGTGTGTGCCATCCGCCCCTCAGCCCGCCGTAGCGGGCTGCCTTATTGGGCCAAATCGGCTTATGCCTCTGCTATATCCAGGCCATAATAGGTGTGGAGTGCCCGCACCGCCAATTCGGCATATTCCTCCTCGATCAACACACTGGTCTTGATCTCAGATGTCGTAATCAATTGTATATTAATACCCTTATCAGATAGGGCGCGGAACATGGACGCCGCAACGCCCGCGTGAGACCGCATCCCCACCCCAATAACCGAAATTTTGGCCCCGCCTTTGGAGCCGGAAATCGAATCAAATTCTAAACTTGTTTCCCCCGCTTCTTTAAGCACCGTCAGGGCCTTGTCAAATTCAGCGTCCGGAATTGTAAAGGTGATGTCGGTGGATTTGCCGTCATCAGAAATGTTTTGCACAATCATATCCACAACGATTTGCGCATCGGCCAACGGGCCAAATACGGCGGCTGCCACACCCGGATTGTCTTTCACGCCGCGCAATGTGATTTTCGCCTCTGATTTGGCGCAGGTCACACCGGAAACAATTTGCTTTTCCATAATCTCATCCTCATCACACACCAATGTGCCTGGACCTTGCCAGTCGCCATTCTCACCCAAGGCCGGAACCTGATCGGGGTCATCAAAACTTGAGCGCACCACAAGGCGCACTTTTTTCGCCATTGCCAATTCAACTGAACGGGTTTGTAGCACTTTTGCCCCAAGCGAGGCCATTTCCAGCATCTCTTCAAAGCTGATCCGCTCAATCCGCTGCGCTTTCGACACAATGCGCGGGTCAGTCGTATATACCCCGTCCACATCCGTATAAATATCACACCGATCAGCGTCCACCGCTGCGGCAACTGCCACCGCGCTTGTGTCCGACCCGCCGCGGCCAAGCGTGGTGATCCGCCCATGCGGCGACACGCCCTGAAACCCGGTGACCACGCACACAAGCCCCGCATTCATCCGATCAAACAGCAAATCCGGGTCGATATTGGTGATCCGCGCCGACCCATGGGCATCGCTGGTTTCAATCGGCACCTGCCACCCGGCAAAAGATCGCGCAGGCACGCCCATCTCTTGCAACACAACCGACATCAACCCGGCCGACACTTGCTCGCCAGAGGCCACGATCGCATCATATTCACGCGCATCATGCACCGGCGCCGCTTCGCGTGCCAAAGCCACCAACTCATTGGTCTTGCCAGACATGGCAGACACCACAACACACACCTTGTGGCCCGCGTCCACTTCACGTTTTACATGCCGAGCCGCATGTCTAATCCGCTCAATGTCGGCCACCGAGGTGCCGCCAAATTTCATTACAATTGTCGCCATGGCGCGCTTTCCTAGTATTATTCTGCCCGATTGGCGTTAAAATGCCTCGGGTTGGGCCGCGAGTTGTTGGCCCCGCGCCGACAATGCCCGCGCGCGTCAATTGCCACAAACTGGCGTTTTGATCAACTAAAACGGCGTCAAATTCGCGATTTGCGCGCATTTCGCGCCATTTGTCATATTGACAGCTGCACAAATGTGCCTGATTGATCCGAAAGTGTTCGGTGCGCCGTTTCCAAGGCGAGCCTGAATTGATTAAAGCGTGCAAAGGACAGGAAAATGGCCCAAACAACCATCCACCAAGATGAAGTTGAACGGTTCAACGCCATGGCCGATGAGTGGTGGGACCCCAAAGGCAAATTCAAGCCCTTGCACAAATTCAACCCCGTGCGCCTGAGCTATATCCGCGAACAGGTGATCAACCATTTCGGACTGGACCAAACCGCTCGTGAGCCATTCAAGGGCCTGCGCTTTCTCGATATTGGCTGCGGCGGCGGATTGCTCTGCGAACCCATGAAACGCTTGGGTGCAGATGTGGTGGGCGCCGATGCGGGCGAAAAGAACATCAAAATCGCGCAAGTCCATGCGGAACGTTCACAACTCGACATTGATTACCGCGCGACCACATCAGAAGCCCTGGCCGAAGCAGGCGAGCAATTCGACGTGGTGCTCAATATGGAAGTCGTCGAGCATGTGGCCGACATCAATCTCTACCTCACCAGCTGCGCCCAACTGGTCAAGCCCGGCGGGCTGATGTTTGTCGCCACCATCAACCGCACCTTCAAAGCCTACGCCCTCGCCATTATCGGCGCGGAACACATCTTGCGCTGGCTGCCCAAAGGCACCCACTCCTACGACATGCTGGTGACCCCGGAAGAAATCACCTCCAACCTCAAACGCAACGGCATGCAGATCAAAGATCGCCTCGGCGTGAGCTATCACCCGCTTGAAGATAGCTGGAAAAAATCAAAAGATCTGAGCGTCAATTATATGATGCTGGCGGAGAAGGTTAAGGGGTAGGCATTGACGGGAGCCAGCCCCTAGCGGCGCCTTGGCAGACCAAGTGTGAGTTCGCAGTATTTAAATCAACGGCAGCTTTCTGCGCACAGCGGACAGCATAAACACATAAAACGCTTTTTAGTGGCGCTGAACGGTGGACTGTTTGCGCCACACGCCCGGGGAAACTCCAAAGCGCTCCTTAAACACCCGTCCAAAGTGGGAAAGGTCGCTAAATCCCGACCGATATGCAATTCCGGAAATTGGAAAATGGCGCAAAGCGGGATCTGAGATATTCCGCTCTGCCAACAACAATCTTTCCTCCAAAAGTAAAGCCGTGAAACGCATGCTGTGGCTGGAAAATATCTGCTGAATGTACCCAGTTGAAAGCCCAACAATCGCGCCGCATCGAGTCAAGTCGAAGTCTTGCTTTGAGCAATTCAGACGAATGGCGTGTTTGATACGCAAGAATTGAGCAGTTCTTTGTGTCAGCCCCTCAATTGGGGCAACCGATTGCTGAGTTGCCGCCGAAGCTAATTGTATTATGAGTTGCTGAAGCAAGTTGACCTCGATGTTTGAAGCCGAGCTGACGGTTTGCGCAAGAGTATATGTTGCTTCGGTCAATATACGGCCAAATACCGGGTGTTGAGATAGTTTCTTAGGTCCGCTGATTTCTATGTCGCTCAAAAGGTATTTGGGCATCATCAAGGATGCAACGCCAAGTGTACCATGGTTTTCATGCTGGATCTCAAAAGGTTCTGCGCTGTCAAATATTCCCACCTCACCTGCACGAAGCGTTATCGAAGACCCGCTTTGACTAATCCTGCTATGACCAACAAGCGGCAAATTGAGGTAAAAACAATCGTGCGGGGACGCCGCAATTTCCGATCTGCCGCGCAGCACGCTATGCACCTGCGCAGACACTACGTTGAGTACACATCGGTCGAGTTTATGGCATTCGACTTTCGCATGAAAGTCTTGCCGCCCGGTTCGTGACCGCTCCGGACGCAGAGGCATAAACGCCGTGCAAATTCCTTCGCGGTAGAAATCAAAAGCCTCGCTGCGCGCGACCAAATTTGTGTCCCAGACCTCAACGGCCGGGAAATTCTTAGTTTGAGAACATTCTACCTCAGTCTGAGCCATAGCCACTATTCCACCAGCCGCTAAAATTGGAAAGGGAATATTAGAGAGAGGAACTATACATGTCTACGTTCGTACTTGTTCATGGGGCTTGGCACACTGGCCAGGAATTTGAAGCTGTAGCGCAACCAATCCGCGATGCGGGGCACGTGGTGCATTGCCCAACAGTCGCGGGCAACAATCCCGCTGATGATCGCAGAATCGGATTGGGTGCTGCCATCACCTCTATTGCGGACTACCTTTCAGAGAATGATCTGACCGATGTGATCTTGCTTGGGCACAGCTATGGCGGCATGATCATCACTGGTGTCGCGGATCGTTGCCCCGAAAGGTTGCGTCGTCTGATCTATTGGAACGCCTTCGTGCCCAATAGTGGCGAATGCCTGAATGACATGGTGCCGCCCCACTATGTGGCGATGTTCGATGCTGTCAGCGCGGCAAGCCCCGACAACAGCGTGATGTTGCCCTTTCCTGTCTGGCGCGAAGCATTTATCAACGACGGATCTGCGGAAATGGCCCAGTCGGCCTATGACGTACTGAACCCACATCCTTACGCCACGTTCACGGATGCGATTTCCCTGAACGTGAATCCTGCCGAGATGGAAATTGGCAAGTCTTACATCAATTGCACCGAAGATACAGCGCTACCGCAGAGCCTCGGCTGGCACCCCAGATTGTCCGAAAAGCTGGGTCTCTTCCGTTTAGTGCAAATTCCCGGCAGCCACGAACTTTGCTTCACCGAGCCTGTTGCTCTTGCTGGCGCAATCATGAAAGCTGGACGCGATTAACGAAAAACGCTGTGCTTATAACATCAGATGCCGCATTGCAAAAAACGCCGCAAATTTGTTGACCGAGAAGAAACGCACAAAGCATTGAGGCGCCCAAGGTGCATTGCTGCGACGTGGAATTTCCACAGTGGGCACCAATAGCCTCCTCGTCATTACCGGACTTGATCTTGCAATGACGGGTGGGTTTATGGCGATTATCGAGCAAAACACCGACCTAGCAATTGGTCGCGGCTCAGGGCCGGGCTGGGCCCATCTATTGGGAGCCCTTCATCGCCTCCCCCGCCGTCACCCTCGGGCTTGACCCGAGGGTCCAGACAGAGCACGCAACAGCACGCTCACCCTTGCTGGTCATATTGTGCGCCGTTTATCTTGTAGCGCATTGTGCAAACCCACCCAGCCCCGGGAAAACCCCGGCTGCTACATGGATTACCGGGTCATGCCCGGTAAGGACGGGGGGTGTGCGGTCGCCCTATCTCAATACTTTGACACAGCGCAGCGGCACTATGCCCATCATCCCGTGCCCAAAAGTCCCGGTTTTACCGAAGAGGCTTGCAATTCCCCGCCGGCACGCAGCGCCATCTCAAATGCGCGGCAAAATATCCAAAATGGTTAAAATTTAACAAGTTTTTCAGCGGCTGAAACAAGACTTGTTAACAATATCAACCTAAAATTGTCATCAAATTAAAGAAGAGGTTGTGATGTTTGGGCATCTTTTTGGACAGGCAAAGTCCGTCGACACAAATGAAGCGCGGTCAATTATTGACGCCATTTCGAGATCGCAGGCAATGATCGAATTTGATCTTGAGGGCACTATTCTATCAGCAAACTCAAACTTTCTCGCAACGCTGAAATATGAGTCGGACGAAATCGTCGGCCAACACCATCGCATCTTTGTTGAACCCGAATATGCGGCCAGTGAGCATTATGCAAAATTCTGGGCCCGATTGGCGAAGGGTGAGTTCTTTGCTGATCAGTACAAACGCATTGACAAAAATGGCGACGAAGTGTGGATCCAAGCCTCCTACAACCCGATTTTCGATGCCAACGGCAAACCGATAAAGGTGGTCAAATTCGCCACCGACATTACCGAGCAAAAACTGCATGCCGCAGATACGAACGGCCAAATCACCGCGATTGGACGCTCGCAAGCCGTTATCGAATTTGACCTGGACGGCACCATACTGCACGCAAATCAGAATTTTCTTGATGCTCTTGGCTATCAGCTCGATGAAGTGGTCGGTCAGCATCATCGTATTTTTGTGAAACCGGAAGAAGCGGCCAGCAGCGATTACAAAGAGTTTTGGGCGCGCCTGGCACGGGGCGAATTTGACTCGGCAGAATATGAGCGGGTGAGAAAAGACGGAGACTCCATCTGGATTCAAGCATCCTATAACCCAATCCTGGATGCAGACGGGCGCCCTTTTAAAGTGGTGAAATACGCCACCGATGTCACAGGACGGAAAAAGGCGGTCGTTGCACTCGGCCACGCGCTAGAGCGCATGAGTGAAGGCAATTTGTCCCAAAAAATCGACATACCCTTCGAAGGGGAGTTGGACGAGGTTCGCCAAGCCATCAATAAAACTATGGACCGGTTCAAGTCGATTGTGCAGCGCCTAAGAGAAACCTCCATGTCGTTGCGCGCAGCAACCACTGAAATTTTAGCCGGCGCAAATGATCTGAGTGATCGCACAGCAAAAGAGGCCGCAGCTGTTGAAGAGACATCGGCCTCTGTCGAAGGCATTTCAGCTGGTGTGAGCGACACGCAAAAAAAGGCATCCGAAGCCGCCAATGCAACCACGCAGGTCTCGCGCGACGCCACTGCGGTAGGTGAAGTTATGGGCAATGCCAATCGCGCCATGGAAGGCATTGCGGCATCAGCGACGGAAATCTCAAACATCATAACGGTTATCGACAACATCGCGTTTCAAACCAATTTGCTTGCCTTGAATGCGTCGGTAGAGGCGGCACGCGCCGGAGAAGCGGGCAAAGGCTTTGCCGTCGTTGCGGTGGAAGTCCGCCGCCTTGCCCAATCTGCGGCAGAATCCTCACGCGAAATCAAAGAGCTGATTGAAAAATCAACTCAGGAAGTGGTGCAGGGCACCAAGCTGGTGGCCGACGCCAGCGGCCAGGTCGGGCAGATTGTGGAGAAAATCTCCTACAGCAGCGCCTTGGTTGAAGAGATCTCTGTTGCCATGACGGAACAAGCCTCAATACTCTCTGAAGTTGGCCTTGCCGTGCGGCAAATTGATGAAATGGCCCAACAGAATGCCGCCCTTGTTGAAGAAACAAATGCGGCAATTGAGCAGTGTGAAAGTCAGGCGCACAATCTCGACAACATCGTCGACACCTTCAAAATCGAACAGGTCGCGACCAATAATGCCTATGTAACGGCGGCCGCCTAATTGTGCGCTTTGGTACTGGCCGGAATTCGAAACCGCCATTGATCCCGGCTCAAGGCCGGGATCGAGACGTGCTGCCCAAGCTCTAAATCGCCCAGGCATAGCCGGGCAAGCGGCCCAAATTAAAGTTGACCTTGCTCACGCCATCGATGCCTTCTAAGGCGATTTTCATGGCATTTTCTTCCTCATTGGAAGCGGCAACGCCCCAAATTTCCACTTCATCGCCATCAATAATCACATTGAGATGGCTGACGTTTAAATTGGGCACGGCAGACAAGGCTTCCAGTATGATGTCGCGCTTTTCCACATCGGTTGAGACCGTTTTAAGGGATCGGGCAGGCACCGCCGCCAAGGCGTGCATCAGGTTGGCGCGACTGACGATGCCCTGCAACTTGTTGTCTTGCACCACCGGCACGCGCTTGATGTGGTTTTTGGCAAGGATACGTGCCACTTCACCCACCTGCATTTCCGGATCCACGCAAATGACGTTTTTCGTCATCACGTCCTTCGCATAGCGACCGCGCAACGCCACAAACTCTTTCACCGAGTCATCCGTATTGGCGAAGAACCGCAACCACCAAGACTTTTTGTGGTCACTCGCGCCCTCAACACGCCGCAGCAAATCCCCTTCACTGACGATGCCCAGCACCGTCCCTTCAGCATCAACAACCGGCAGGGCACTGACATGGTGCTCGATCATCAAATGGGACACCTCTTCCACTGTCGTGGTCGGCTCCACCGTAATCACCTTAGGTGTCATAATATCGTGTGCTTGCATCGTCTTTGTCCCTTCTCAATCCTGGTTTTGCGATATTGAAATAAACTCTCAAAAATTTGCGCAAGGCCCTGATTGACTCAGACTTAAGAAAAGGCGGTGCGACAAAGAGACAACAGCAAAGCCGTCCAAGATGAAATGACGAACGTCCTCTGACATTGCCTCACCTTAGCAATAGCAGCTTCGCCAGCACCGCTCTTTGACCTGTATCAACATAAATCGATGAACCCAAATTCGGCCTCAACCCTCACCATCAACGTCGCCCAAAGGTACCGTTAGAGCGAGGCCCAAAACCTGCATTGCCGGTGCGATGTTGTGCACGTTGCCCTGTTGCGGTTGAATGAGATCGATCAGATGGGGTCTCCGGTGCAAAACGGAGGTTGGCTTTGGGTCGCGCAAATACGCGGAACAACCTAATAGCCGTCGTGAGACTAACCGCGCAGGCCAACAATACCGCAATAATACGATTCCAAATGTAATCTTGTCCCACGGTCGACGTTATTACGCCGGACTGCTCACCCTTAAGTAAATGTACTGTCTTGGGCGCACCAAGTGCGACCAGAACATAGCGCTTCCGATAGGTTTCACCCGCAATTTCAAATTTAAACCCGCAGCTATAAAGAAGCACAGGAGTTCCCGTACATTTCCGCTGACTGGTCGGCACGTCCGCATAGACGAGTTTTTCGCTGCGTAGCCGGAAATCTGAAACCAAATCACTGTCGAGCCAGATTGAGAGCGGCCCAAACGCCAAAAGGGCAATCAAAATAAAGATAGATCGCATAAAACACTCCAAATAATCTCTATTTAATATAAATTTGAAAATTGATTTATTCAAAAAATAACGTGAAGCAAAAATTGCCGGAATATATGAACACGATAGTATTAATCAACGCTTACAAAGTATTCCATTTTCAATATGTGAGTTCATCTGCAGAAGCAAAGCAAGAGCGCCCATTGAACGAGAAACCAAATCGTCTTTTGTCGATCTAGGATTGCGCTGTACAGTCGAAAATCGAATGCGGCAAATCGCAAATCGTGCTAGCCTGATCACACCAAATAGTGTGCGGACGCGACCACATGAAACAGCTTTATCTCGGCATTTTGCCGCTACTCGTCGGTATCTTTTTTATCATGCTTGGCAATGGCATGCAGTTCACGCTTGTGGGTGTGCGCGGCGACATTGAAGGCTTTTCCGCAAGCGCGCTGGCGGTGGTCACATCTGCTTACTTCGGCGGCTTTTTATTGGGCGCAAGGTCGGCGCCAATCATGATCCGGCGCGTGGGCCATGTGCGTGCTTTTGCGGCGGTGGGCAGCTTTATGTCCGCAGGCCTTATCGCTTTAACGCTGGTGGTCGAGCCCTGGGCGTGGATCGTCCTGCGCGTCTTGATCGGGTTTTGCATGGCGGGCATCTATGTGACCGCGGAAAGCTGGCTCAATGCCGAAGCCACCAACCAGAACCGCGGCCAAATTCTTTCAATCTATATGATTGCCCAAACGCTTGGCGTTATCGGCGCCCAAGGGTTGCTTGCCCTCGGCGATGCAGCGACCGCGTCGCTCTTTATCGTCGCCTCTATTTTGGTGTCGATTTCATTCGGGCCCATCCTCTTGTCAGTCTCGCCCACACCCGCAGCTGAAATGTCGCGCCCCATGCCTTTAAGCGAGCTGTTTCGCGGGTCGCCGCTCGGCACCGTTGGCATTTTCTTTCTCGGCACCATTTACGCGACGCAAGCTGGCATGAGCCCGGTCTATGGCGCGCGCATTGGTCTTTCGCCGCCCCAGGTGGCGCTGCTTATGGCCATGCTGTTTACCGGCCCCTTGCTGATGCAGGTGCCCATTGGCTGGATCTCCGATCGGGTCGACCGACGCTATGTCATTTTCGCCACCTCCGGCCTCGGGGCGATTTTCTGCCTGATTGGCGCCAGCATCAGCGACAACCAACCCGCGCTTCTGGCCATCGCCTTCCTCTCAGGCGGGGTGACCATGCCGCTCTATGCGTTGCTGCTCGCCTATGTAAACGATGCGCTGCCAACTGAAGATATGCCTGCGGCCTCGGGCGGCCTAGCCCTCACATTTGGCCTTGGCGCAATCCTCGGCCCGCTGGCGGCAGGTACCGTAATGCAGATGTTTGGCTCCCATATGTTCTGGATCATGCTCGCCACCACCTGTTTGTTCATCACCTTGTTCGCGCTCTATCGGATGACCCAGCGCCCGATCACCCCACCGAGCGAAACAGAAAGCTATCTCGGCGTTGTCCCCTCTGCCTCTCCAATTGCTGTTGAGGCAGCCGGACAATGGGCGACAGAACAAGCCAATGAGGAAAACGCAGAGTAGGCATGGGTTTGGGGGCACCAGGCTGGACAATGGTCGAACGGTGTATCACCTGGCGCGGGGTGTGCGGTTAGTTTTGTCTCACGGCTATTCGATGCTAAGCATCGGCCTGCGACGGCGCGAAACCTGAAGGTTTCGGGGTCCTCGCTATGCTCGTCCACTCTTTCCCCTCACCTGCACTGTGTTTGTGAGGGGCCCCAATTGGCGGGGATGCCGGGGTAGTGAGCGAAGCGAACGACGGCGGCGCTTAAAATGGCGGGGGTGCCGGGGACGGGAGCAAAGCGACCGGTGGCGGCGCGTAAAAAATACCGCGGTGCCGTAAAAAAGCGCAGCATCCAAAACTGCCGCGCAACTAAAGCCTAATTATGCTCTTCGGGCAGGCGAGGCAGCGGCATAAAGTCAATCTCATCTTCAATCAATGAGGTAACTTCTTCGGCTGTGGCTTCGCCATAGATACCGCGCTTTTGCTCGGCGTCATCAGCCATTTTGCGGGCCTCTTCGGCAAACCGATCGCCCACATATTCCGCCTCGCTCTCCACTTTGGAGCGCAAACGGCGCAAGGCTTCGCGCACTTCTTGCTGCTCAGGATGGCCAGCAGACAACGCCATGGTCTTTTGTGGTGCGGCTTCAGCTTTTTGATTGGACTTCTTGCCCACAGCGGGTGCCATCAGCGCTTTATTGACTGTGCGGGTGCCACACAAAGGGCATTCCAAAACGCCTTTTTCAGACTGCACATCATAGGCGCTGGCATTTTTAAACCACGCTTCAAATTTATGATCATTCTCGCAGATGAGCGAATACTGAATCACGAAGTTCACCTTTTAACTTAACGATACATCTCGATTATGACATGTGTCGGTTAACGCTTAACGAAAATTCACGCCGGTTGGCAAATGTCGGCAACCGCGTTCGGGCCTCCTTTAT
This sequence comes from Maritalea myrionectae, assembly GCF_003433515.1. Classification (GTDB taxonomy): domain Bacteria; phylum Pseudomonadota; class Alphaproteobacteria; order Rhizobiales; family Devosiaceae; genus Maritalea; species Maritalea myrionectae. Next base: position 599,144 of record NZ_CP021330.1, on the reverse strand, counting down.
AAGGCTTAAATCGAGCGGCGCAATAATCAAACCGGGCTCATCGTCCGCTTTTTCGGCCAAAATGCGCCCCCACGGGTCAATAATGAGCGAATGACCATAGGTATTGCGGCCATTTTCATGCGCCCCACCTTGCGCTGCGGCCACCACAAAACTGCCCGTTTCAATCGCCCGCGCCCGCAACAAGGCGTGCCAATGGGCTTCACCCGTTGGCACCGTGAACGCCGCGGGCACCGCCATCACATTGGCTTCCGCCTCGCGCAATGCCGCATAAAGATGGGCAAACCGCATGTCATAGCAAATAGAAAAACCAAGGTTCAGCGCCCCAACAGGACACACAACCGCCCGCTCACCGGGCCGATAATTATCGCTCTCACGATAGGGATCATCCCCTTCCACATCCGCATCAAACAAATGGATTTTTTCGTAGGTTTCTAACAAATCACCATTGGGCGAAAACAGATAGGCGCGGTTGTAAAGCCGACCATCACCCGCGGGCACCGCCATGGACCCCACATGCAAAAACAGCGCATTGTTGCGCGCAATATCCGCCAATGCGCCCAGGGTGCGCTCGACATTCTCGTCCGTGGCCCATTCATCAAGCTGCGCGCGCCGCTCGGCAAACATCACCGACATTTCCGGGGTTTGCAAATAGCTTACCCCTTGCGAGGCAGCAGCCTGCGCCGCCTGCGCAATGGCGTCAATATTGTCATCAGCCTGCATGGAACTGCGCATTTGCAGTGCGGCAATTTTCATTGGTTTCACCTCATTTAGGAGGCGGCACGCCCTTCAAGCATCGGGTCAAGCTTGCCTGCACGATCCATCGCGGCAAGCTCATCAAATCCGCCCACATGAAAATCATCGATAAAGATTTGCGGCACCGTTTGTTTGCCATTGGCACGCGCAATCATTTTTTCCCGCTCTTGCGGGTGGCCCACCACAGTAATCTCGGTGAAGGCAACTTCTTTTTTGTTCAGCAACGCCTTTGCGGCCAAGCAATAGGGGCAAGTTGGCGTTGTATAAAGCTCAATCTTCGGCATATTTCACTTCTCATACTCTTCGTTTGCGCCATCAGGGTTGGGAGGTAACCCGCGCAAAGCAAATAACATCAACTTGAGTGATATAATGCGAACGAAGCAATTTGGCTAGGGCTGTGATTGTGGCCCCGGTCGTCATCACATCGTCCACCAATATGATCCGCCGCCCCAAACACCGCTCCAGCGCCATTTCATTCACCGCAAACGCGCCACGCACATTTTGCGCTCGCGCCTTGGCCGACAACCCCACCTGTTGTTGGGTCGATCTAATACGCCGGACCAGTTCAAAATCCACCGGCAGCCCCGTCTCTCGCGCCAATGCGCGGGCCAACAACCCGGATTGATTGTAGCGGCGCGATAAGTGCCGCCGCCAATGCAAGGGCACCGGCACAATCACCCCATCACCTGCCCAGAATTCGGGTGCCGCATGCGCCATCATCCGGGCACAAAACCGCGCCATATCGTGGCGATCACGATATTTCAAATGATGAACAATTTCCCGCGCTTTATCATTAAACCGCACCGCATAGCGCGCCCGATCAAAAGCTGGCGGCTGCGCCAACGCCTCAGCGCTTTTGGCGTCGCGCCCCAAATCCATGGCAAAGGGCAAACCCATCACGGGGCAAATCGGCGCCGTGATCGGCGACAATTGCGCCCAACAGGGTGCGCACAGATGCTGATGGTCAGAAATTGCCGCATCGCAGGCTAGACACACCGGGGGAAAAACCCTATCCAACACCCCAAGCGACAATGCTTTGAATGTCCGTACTACCCGCACATTTGTAGCGTTTGCGATGCCTTTACCGGTCCAACGCCCTGACATGAAAGGTCTTTCAATGGCACAAAAAAATCAGGTTAAAAAATTGTTTGATCGGGAGCTTATTGCAAAACGATTGCAAAAGGCCAGCATTTTCCAAACCGCCTCAGGGCCAGACAATTTTATCGCCGATCTGATGATCAATGATCTGAAAGATCGATTGAGCACCATCACCCGGAAATTTGAAAAAGCGCTATTACTGGCCCCACACCCCGACTTTTTTGCGCAAAACATCAAATCAGCAGAAGGGCCAATCAATTTCGACTATGCCCTCACCCTGCCGTCCGACGCAAAAGGCGACGTCCCATTTTATGATCCCGCGCGCCTTGATTTGCCTCATAATGATTATGATCTGATCGTGTCGCTGGCGGATCTGCATATGATGGATGATGTGCCAGGCTTTTTCGTCCAGGCGCAGCGCTATTTGCGCCCCGATGGGCTTTGTGTTGTGGCCGCGCTTGGCGGCGACAGCCTCACCGAATTGCGCCAAGCATGGCTCAACGCTGATGTCGCCCATTCCGGCGGCGCCTATGCCCGCGTCGCGCCTTTTATCGACATTCGTGATGGCGGCGCTTTGCTGCAACGGGGCGGATTTGCCCTCCCCGTGACAGATCTGGAACATTATGTGGTGCGCTATGGGCATCCCATCGCGCTGATGGAAGAGCTGCGCCAGTTCGGGGCATCAAACCCGCTGCTCGAACGGCCACAAAACTTTGTCAGCCGCGGCCTTTTGGCCAAAGTGGTTGAATTTTATGCCGATCAGTTCACCGATGAAGATGGCCGCTGCCGCGCAACCCTTGATCTGCTGTGGTTGATGGGATGGACGCCGCACGAAAGTCAGCAAAAACCGCTGCGCCCGGGAAGCGCCACGAAAAGCCTAAAAGATGTGTTGGGCGATAAGTCGGGCGAGAACTAACTCGGCATCGCATTGGTGAAGGCGGTGGCAACCGCGTCAAAAACAAGGCCCAAATTGCCCGAAAGGGCCATAACGCCGCCCAAAATTGCCACTGAGGCAAGGGTGCCAATCAATGCATATTCAATTGCTGTAGCGCCGCTTTCATCGACCCAAAATCGCGTTAGAATAGCCATATCCGCCCCTTTGTACCCTATAAAAGATCGCACAAATGGGCGATCAATGGTTCATCCGCCGGGGGCATATCATAGTCACGCAGCTTTTGCGGGCGCACCCATTTTAACGCTTGATGTTCAAGCGCTTGCGGGGTGCCTTGCCACTTCCGACAAACGTAAAGTGGCATGAGAAGGTGAAAACTTTCATAAGAAAAGGATGCGAAGGTCAACGGCGCCAGGCAGGCCTCTTGCGTTTCAACAGCCAGCTCCTCGCGCAATTCGCGGATGAGCGCCTCTTCCGGGCTTTCGTCCTTTTCCAGCTTACCGCCAGGAAACTCCCAAAGCCCGCCCATATTTTTATCTTCTGGGCGCTGGGCAATGAGCACCCGTCGATCTGCATCGATCAAGGCACAGGCCACCACAACCAAAAGCGGTTTGTCAGTGCTCATTCGTCTATCCTTTGTCGCTTAGCTGCGGTAATCGCCATTGATGGTGATATATCCGTGCGTCAGATCGCAGGTGTAAATGGTGGCGGCGCCATCGCCTAGCCCCAGATCAACACCAATCTCGATCTGATCATTTTTCATGTAGGCTGCCGCATCTTCTTCCCGATAATGGGGGGAGCGCTGGCCTTGGTCGGTCAGCAAAAGATCGCCAAATCGAATTTGCAGCTTGTCGCGGTCCGCTGGCTCACCAGCTTTGCCCACGGCCATCACCACCCGTCCCCAATTGGCGTCTTCCCCCGCAACGGCGGTTTTCACCAGGGGTGAATTGGCAATTGAGCGGGCGATCACATCGGCGCTTTGATCAGATGTTGCGCCCTCAACCTTCACAATGATCAGCTTTTGCGCCCCTTCCCCGTCGCACACAATCTGCAACGCCAAATCATGCAGAACAGCACGCAACGCTTCAGCAAAAAGCGCACAGCGCGGGTCATCCAATTTGGTGATCGGGTCAATGTCAGCTTTGCCCGTGGCGAACACCAAACAGCAATCTGATGTGGAGGTGTCGCTATCGACAGTGATGGCATTGAAACTGGCGCGGTTGGCAGGCTTTAGCAGCGCGTCCAGAACATCGGCCGCGATCGGCGCATCTGTAAAGACATAGGCCAGCATCGTCGCCATATTCGGCGCGATCATGCCAGACCCCTTGGCAATGCCTGAGATATTGATCTCTACCCCATCTAAATCCAACGTCGCCCCGGCGCCCTTGGCATAGGTGTCTGTCGTGCGGATGGCGTTTGCGGCGGCTTCATATCCACCGCGTTTTGCGTCATCCAATTGAGCCAGCGCATCCATCATGGGTTGCGGATCAAGTGGCTCGCCAATCACCCCGGTTGACGACACAAAGATTTCTTGCGGGGTACAGCCAATAAAGGCAGCGGCGGCTTGCGCTGTCTGCTCGACAGTTTGCGCCCCCACCTTGCCAACAAAGGCATTGGCGTTGCCCGCATTGACCATCAGGCCCCGGGCAACACCATTGTCGATATAGGCTTTGCACCAATCGATGGGTGCAGATGCACATTTGGAGGTGGTGAACACCCCGGCCACGCTCGTGCCTTCGCAAAATTTAGCCAGCAACAAATTATCACGGCCCTTATAGCCGCCAGCAATTGATGTAGTGAAAATATCCACCCCATCAATGTCGTTGAGTTCAGCAAATTGCGCGGGCGCCAACGGCGAGATGTCCAACTCCATCAAGGCTGTCCTATTCTACGATTTCGACGGTAATGTTTTCTTTATTGTCCGCCACGATTTTTTCGAATTTCTTCGCCAAAACCCGCTGACGCACTTGTTGCTCAACCTGGGCCAATGCAGGCGGCTCAGCAGCCTTGCGGTCTTCCAGCTTGATCACGTGCCAGCCAAACTGTGATTGCACGGGCGCAGAAACATCGCCAACTTGCAACGCATTTGCGGCTTCATAAAACTCAGGCACCATGTCGCCCTGTTTGAAATAACCAAGGTCGCCGCCCTGTGCGCCACTGGGGCCCGTGGATTTTTCTTTTGCTGTTTCCGCAAAGTCAGCGCCGCCATTGATCTCTTCAACCAATGCTTGCGCTTCTTCTTCAGTTTCCACCAAAATATGACGCGCGCGCAGCTCTTCCTGGCCTTCAAAATCTTTGAAGATGGCATCATATTCAGCCTTCACCTCTTCATCGGTGATCGACTTGGCCACAACCTCTTCCAAATAGGCCCGGCGCAATGCCCGGTCTTCAAGATAGGCTTTGCGGCGTTCAAACACTTCGCTCTCCGCCATGCCTTCATCCCGCGCCACTTGCGCCATCACTTTCATATCCACCAGCATTTGAATGACAAACTGCCGACGCTGTTGTGGTGGGATCTGTGCAATATCCTGGCCCAAATCTTCAATGGCATAAATAAGGTCAAGCTCAGTAATGGCTGAATCGCCAACCTTGGCCACCACTTTGTCCGGATCAAATTGAGGCGCTTGCTGCTGAGTGGCGTCCTGCGCCAGCGCACCAGAGACCGCAAAAACCGAACCAACGGCAACAACCCCTCCCAAGACAAGCGCTGAGGTAAAGTTTTTCAGTTGGTAAAGCATTCCGGTCATAAGACGTTCCTTTTCTTTGTGTGGCTGGCCATTTTTGCGGCCAGATACAATTAGCTGTGAGGTTTGCGTGATTTGTGAAGCGTTGACAAGACACTTTGCCAGCACTACATCTCCCAACGCTGCTTTTTTAGTGGCCAAATGTGGCATTTGATCGTGTCACATTAAAAAAACGAACACATTCCTGTCGCCTTAAGGGCCTAAAACCCGATTTTGAGGCATCAATAAGGACATCTGTCATGGCATTAGCTGCACTGGCTAAAAAAATCTTTGGTTCCGCAAATGATCGTCAGGTCAAGAAATATCAGCCACTGGTTGATGCGATCAACGCGATGGAGCCGGAAATCGCAGCGCTGAGCGACGATGAACTGCGCGCGAAAACGGAACAATTCAAGCAAGAATATAAAGACGGCAAGACGCTAAAGGATCTTTTGGTCCCGGCCTTCGCGGTTGTGCGCGAAGGGGCCAAGCGCGCCCTCGGTCAGCGCCACTATGATGTGCAGCTGATTGGCGGCATGGTGCTCAACGACAACGCAATCGCTGAAATGCGCACTGGTGAGGGTAAAACCCTGGTGGCAACATTGGCGGTATATCTCAATGCCATCGCCGAAAAAGGCGTGCACGTTGTGACCGTGAACGATTATTTGGCCAAGCGTGACGCTGAATGGATGAACCAGGTCTACAGCTTCTTGGGCCTGACCACCGGCGTCATCATCCACGGCATTTCTGAAGATCAACGGCGCGCGGCCTATCAAGCGGACGTAACATACGGCACCAACAACGAATTCGGCTTCGACTATTTGCGCGACAATATGAAATATTCGCGCGAGCAAATGGTGCAACGCGGCCATAATTTTGCGATCGTCGATGAGGTGGACAGCATCTTGATCGATGAGGCGCGGACGCCCTTGATCATTTCTGGCCCGTCCGAAGACCGCTCAGACCTCTATGTCAAAATCAACGCCCTGATCCCCTTGGTGGAAGAAGGCGATTATGAGCTTGACGAAAAACAACGCTCCGCCACCTTCACCGACCAAGGCATTGAAAAGCTGGAAGAGGTGCTGCGTAAGGAGGAGCTGATCAAAGGCGAGGGCCTTTATGACGTTGAGAACGTCTCAGTGGTGCACCATTTGAATGCTGCGTTGCGCGCCCACAAACTCTTCACCCGCGACAAAGACTATATTGTGCGCAACAATGAAGTGGTGATCGTGGACGAGTTTACCGGCCGCATGATGCCGGGCCGTCGGTTCTCCGAAGGCTTGCACCAGGCATTGGAAGCCAAAGAAGGCGCTGAAATTCAGCCTGAAAACCAAACGCTGGCCTCCATCACCTTCCAAAACTATTTCCGGCTTTACGACAAGCTGGCCGGCATGACCGGCACAGCCTCCACCGAGGCCGAAGAATTTGCCGACATCTATAAGCTCAATGTGGTGACTGTACCCACCAACCGGCCAACCGCGCGGATTGATGAGGAAGACGAAGTCTACCGCACCCAAGAAGAAAAATACGAAGCCATCGCCAAAGAAGTGGCCGCGTGCCAGCCCAAGGGCCAGCCTGTTTTGGTGGGCACCACCTCGATTGAAAAATCTGAGCAATTGGCCAAGATGCTGGAAAAAGAAGGCGTGAAAGACGTTAAAGTTTTGAACGCACGTCAGCATGAGCAAGAAGCGCACATCATCGCCAATGCCGGTATGCCCGGCGCCGTGACCATCGCCACCAACATGGCCGGCCGTGGTACCGACATTCAGCTCGGCGGTAATTTGGAAATGCGCGTTGATCTTGAATGTGACGGCCTTGAAGGCGAAGAGCGCGAGAAAAAGATCGAAGCGATCAAAGCCGAGATTGAAGAAAACAAGCAAAAGTCCCTCGCCGCTGGCGGGCTTTATGTTGTGGGCACCGAGCGCCATGAATCACGCCGGATCGACAACCAGTTGCGCGGCCGTTCTGGCCGTCAGGGCGATCCAGGCCGTTCGAAATTCTACTTGTCATTGCAAGATGATTTGATGCGGATCTTTGCGCCCGAGCGCATGGAATCCATGCTGACCAAATTGGGCCTTGAAGATGGCGAAGCCATTTCTCACCCATGGGTCTCGAGTGCGCTAGAGCGGTCGCAATCCAAAGTGGAAGCGCGCAACTTCGACATTCGGAAAAACATCCTCAAATATGATGATGTGATGAATGATCAGCGTAAGGTGATCTTTGAACAGCGCCTTGAATTGATGGATGATGACAATGTCAGCGAAACCATCACCGAAATGCGTCACGATGTGGTGGAAGACATTATCCAGCGCTTTGTGCCTGAACGGGCCTATCCTGAGCAATGGAACACTGAAGGCCTGAACGAAGCGGCCAAAACATACCTCAATATTGAGGTTCAAACGGACAAATGGGCGGAAGAAGAAGGCATCGACGTTGCCGAAGTCACCGAGCGCCTCACCAAAGTTGCCGATGAAGCTGCCGCCGCAAAAGCAGCGCAATACACACCAGACGTCATGCGCCAGATTGAAAAGCAGTTCTTGCTACAATCATTGGACGGCCTGTGGCGCGAACACCTTGTGACCCTCGACCATTTGTCCAAAGTGGTGGGCTGGCGCGCGATTGCTCAGCGCGATCCGCTGAACGAATATAAGCAAGAAGCCTATGAATTGTTCCAAGGCCTGTTGGACCGCTTGCGCGAGTTGGTGATCACCCAGATCAGCCATGTGCAAATCGAAATGCGGCCACCAGAGCCCGAAATGCCGCAAATGCAAGAAAGCCATATCAACCCGCAAACCGGCAGAAACGAAGTGGGTGAAGATAGCGATCTCAACATGGAGAATTGGGGCAAAGTGCGCCGCAACGATCCATGCCCTTGTGGTTCAGGCAAAAAATACAAGCATTGCCACGGCGCTTACTAGTCGCCAAGCAAGGCAAAAACGATTTCAAAAGGCGCTTTATCCAAAGCGCCTTTTTTGTCTCTAGGGGAACCAAATGACCGCCACAGATTTCGATAAGCTCGCAAAGATTTACGACGCCGAAAAGACAAGCCCGTGGAACGATCTTTACGAACGCCCCAACTCTATAGAGCTGATGGGCGATGTGAAGGGCTTAACGGTGCTGGACGCGGGCTGTGGTGGTGGCAAGCATTGTGCCGACCTGTTGGCCAAAGGCGCAAACGTACATGGCTTTGACATGAGCGAAAAAATGCTCGCCTTTGCCGAAGAGGCGCTTGGCGATCGGGTCAGCCTCAAAAAAGCGAACCTGGCAGAACCCCTGCCTTATGAGGACACGCAATTTGACCGCATTCTATGTGCGCTGGCCCTGCACTACGTGGAACATTGGCAAACGCCGCTCAGTGAGTTTCATCGGTTGCTAAAGCCCGGTGGCGAAGTGGTGATCTCCACCCACCATCCTTTTATGGATCATGAATTGGCCGGGGGCGAAAACTATTTCGCCCATACGCTGATTGAAGATAGCTGGGACAAGCCGGATGGCACCCTTTATGTGCGTTATTGGCGGCGCCCACTCACCCAAATGTTCGAGGAGATCAAAGCCGCTGGGTTGCAGATCGATAGGATCAAGGAACCCATGCCGCTGCCAGAAACCGAGGCGCAATTTCCTAACGCTTACAAAAAGCTCACCACCCAACCGCGTTTTATTTTTCTGGTGCTGAAAAAGCCGAACTAGCTAGCGCGCGGCCTCTTCCGCATTGTTATCAAACCAAAGGCAGGGGGTTGGCGTGGGCATTGGCGGTTTCCTCAAAAGAGATGAGCAATGATAGGCAAGAAGCGCCACATTGCAAATATCTGCGAATGCCAAGCACGTCTATCTTGGGTCGTACCGATAAGCATCAAGTTGACGCTCAAGCGCATCTAGGTCCGTGATCGGTGTCGGCTTAAACACTGCCATTCGCCCCACCATCTGCGCTTTTGGCACAAACTGCTCAATGCAATGATAGTGCGGCCGATCCACATAATCATCGACGATAATGGTATAGTCGCGCGCGCCATCCAGCGCTCTGATCGCTTTGAGAAAACAGGCCACACGAAACCGCCCGTCGATCAACACCAGATCTGGCGCGACCTCCATTTCTGGAAAATCAGAATAGGCATCAAACTGTGCCAATCGCTTTGAGTTGGGTCGCCGAAACCCGCCTGGATAACCCCAATTTTCCGTCGGCCCAATATCGGCATGCACCAGATTTTGCTCCGGCGCTGACAACCCCGCAGCGGCGATGGACTGTGTAACGCTACGACAAAATCTCAGGTCACTCTCTTTGCTGAAAAACGGCTTCTTCAACTGCGCCGCTACAAAAGTGGTGCCGCCACTACCATATTCCAAATAGCTTTTTGCCGCAGCAAGTTGCGCCAAAAACCAAGCACTTGACGACACATTGTCGAAATAGGGCGCCGTACCTGTCTTAAACAAAAAGGGTGATAAAAGCTGCGGCGGAAGCCGCAACCCACCAGCGGCGTAATGAAACAATACTGACCGAAAATGCGGCGGCTTTAAGAGAGCAGACAATCGACACGCCTTTGAAGTGCAGGAACAATGCTTTGTTCATACCATGGGTTGCGCCGCAGCCATATATTGTTTCGCGGGCTGGGATGCGGCAGCACCATATGGCGGGGTTGAAAGTCCTGCCAGTTTTTCACTGTTTCTGTGAGGGTCTTATAGGCCCGCTTGCCCAAATGATAGTCGATGGCGTAAGCGCCAATCACCACAATCAATTCAAGCTGATCCATCTCTTCAAAAATCCGGTCATGCCACGTGGCGCGACATTCAGGCCGCGGCGGCAAATCACCGGATTTGCCCGTGCCCGGATAGCAAAAGCCCATGGGCACAATTGCAAACAGATCAGGATCGTAAAACTGGTCGCGGGTCACCCCCAGCCACTCGCGCAATCGATCCCCGCTTTTATCGTTAAACGGCAATCCCGTCTCATGCACCACGCGCCCCGGCGCTTGTCCGGCAATGGCAATTTTTGCCTTTTGACTCAATTGCACTACAGGCCGAACCCCATGCGCCAAATGCGGCATACAAAGGGTGCAAGCCGCAATTTCTTTCTTTAAACTTTCAACCATCTCTTTATTTCATTTCTGCCCCCAATTTGGGGCAAACTTTCCCGTCAAAAGACTGGCCACACGCGCCACAGTTTGCCATCATGCGCCAAAATTGACAAAGGAAAGTGGCAGGTTGGGAGCCCCCTTTTATGACGCTCGATCAAATTATTCTGTTTAGCTTGTTCTTTCTGGTTTTTGTGGGACTGCTGTGGGGCAAATGGCGCTACGATCTGGTGGCGTTCACCGCCCTCATTGCGGGTCTGATCGCCGGGGTCGTTCCAACCGAAATTGCCTTTGAAGGCTTTGGCCACCCGGCCACCATCATCGTGGCGCTGGTGCTGGTGGTTTCGCGCGGCCTCACCAATTCAGGCGCTGTGGACCTGATCACCCGATCGGTGATCGATCATTCCCGCTCCATTGGCATGCACATCACCATTATGGGTGGCATTGGCGGCATTCTTTCCGCCTTCATGAACAATGTGGCCGCGCTGGCGCTGCTGATGCCTGTAGACATTCAAGCCGCGCAAAAGGCAGGTCGCACGCCGGGTCAAACCCTGATGCCGCTTTCCTTCGCCACCATTTTGGGCGGGCTGATGACCCTGATCGGCACGCCGCCCAACATCATCATTGGTTCTTTCCGAGAGTCGGCCCTAGGTGAGCCCTTCGGCATGTTCGACTTTGCGCCCGTCGGCATCATTGTTGCCACCATCGGCATCATTTTTGTGTCCACCATTGGCTGGCGCTTGATCCCGGAACAAAAGAAAGCCAAAAACTCGCCGCAAGATTTGATGGAGCTCGAAGGCTATGTCGCCGATTTGGTGGTGGCCGAAGGCTCCTCCGCAATCGGCCAACAGGTCAAAGATTTGGATTCCATTGCGGAAGAAAATGATTGCATCATTCTCGGGCTTTCCCGTCGCGGAAAACGATTGGCAGGACGGGCTCGCAACGAAGAAATCCGCGAAGGGGATTCCTTGATCATTGAAGCCGCGCCCGCCGCTATCAATGCGCTGGTCGGCGCGTTGAGCCTGCAATATCAGGGCCAAGCCTCCTCGTCTAAAAACGCTCTGTCTGGCGATCTGATGCTGGCCGAAGCTGTGGTCGGCAATGACAGCCGTTTGATTGGCCGCACTGCGATGAATATTCGGTTACTGTCGCGCTATGGCGTGTCGCTTTTGGGGCTTTCGCGCCAAGGCCAGACCCAGCGTGAACAAGTGCGCAAAACCAAACTGCAGCCTGGTGATATTTTGCTGCTGCTCGGCGCGCCTGAGGCCATTGACGATGTGATCCCGCGCATGGGCTGTTTGCCTTTGGCAGATCGTGGCCTGCAAGTGACCCAATATGAGCGCGCCGGATTGGCTATTGGCCTATTTGCCGCCGCCCTGATTGCCGCCAGCATTGGCTGGCTCTATCTGCCTGTCGCCCTCGCCCTGGTGGCCGTGGTGTTCGTTTATACCGACATTGTGCCCATCCGCGAATTATACGACACAATCGAATGGCCCGTTGTGGTGCTGCTGGGCTCGATGATCCCCTTAGGCAGCGCGCTAGAAAGCTCGGGCGGCACCCAATTGATTGTTGATGGCTTGGCAGCTGCCACCGCAGGGTTGCCTGCCTGGGTGGCCCTCACCCTGCTCATGATCGTGACAATGACCCTGTCGGACGTGCTCAACAACACCGCCACCGCCATCGTCGCGGCGCCCATTGCCGTCGGCCTTGCCAGCCAAATGGGGGTTAACCCGGACACCTTTTTGATGGCCGTGGCCATTGCCGCCTCTTGCGCGTTTTTGACCCCCATCGGCCATAAAAACAATATGCTGGTGCTGGGCCCGGGTGGTTATTCCTTTGCAGATTACTGGCGCATGGGTCTACCATTGGAAATCTTGATTGTGGCTATATCCGTGCCCGCCTTGTTGGTCTTTTGGCCGCTTTAGGAGAAATGATGAGCGAAACTGAATTCGATGCGCAATTGTTGGAAGCGGTGCGCAACCTCAATAATGCCCATGAGGTGGAAACATCATGGTTAGAGCCCGAAGACCTGAAAAAGCTGCTGGATGTGGCTTATTTCGTGGAGGTTGTAGATGAAGCAGATGCGTTCCTGATCGCCATGAATGAGCAGTCGGCTCATGACGGGATCAATTTCGGCTGGTTCAAAGACCATTATGACAGTTTTGTCTATATCGACCGGATCGTGACCGACGCACGCGCCCGCGGCCAAGGATTGGCCAAAAGCCTTTATGAAGCCCTGTTTGATGCGGCCAAAGCCGATGGACAAGAAATAGTGGGCTGTGAAATCAACCGGGAACCGCCCAATCTCGGTTCAGAGGCTTTTCACCAAAAGATGGGCTTCGACAAAATTGCCGAAGCATCTTTGCCCAACGGCAAGACCGTTGGCTATTGGATCAAGAAACTAAACTGATCAGTCGCGCGCTGGCGGTGTTGGCGCGTTCGGATCCGTTTGGCCGCTTTGCTCGCCATCACTGCCGCCGCCGAACAAACTGCCAAACCAGCCCGTCACTTTTGAGGTTTGCTGCTCGATCGCAGCTTGCCGTTCCGCCGCAGCTTGTTTTGCTTCGAGCCGCCGCTGTTCAGCCTCAGCCTCATCCAACTTGGTTTGTTCGATATCCGCCTGCGCCTCTTTAAATGCAACATCGTCCTTGGCTTGCTTCGCCATCACGGCTGCCTTGATCGCAGGGTCCAAAGTTGACGCGCCACAGGCCCCGGAGCGGTTAAAGCTGTAATCGCCTGAACATACATCCCACTGGGGCTTGGTCTTGCTGACCTCAAAAATGTCGTAGCCCTCTTTGATGTTTTTCCAAAACGCCATATGCGGGCTGCTGGCGTTGAGCGCCAGGTTTTTCCCCGTCATGCGGAAGGGATAAACCTGCACCTGCACCGACCGATTGCCACCGCTATGGCTCTCGCGCACCAAAGCATAAATCTCACCGACCTGTTCATCCGTCATGGCATAGCAGCCACGCGAAGTGCAGTCGCCATGCACCATGATGTTCGAGCCCGTGCGGCCATGGCTGCGGTCAAACTTGTTGGGAAAGCCAAGATTGAATGACAAGAAATAGTTTGAGCGCGGGTTCATGTGCCCCGGCGTCACTTCGTAAAAACCTTCAGGCGATTGCCGGTCGCCCTCTTTAAATTTAGGGCCCAAATCACCAGACCAGGCGCAAATATCATAGGTGCGGAACAGCTCATATTTGCCAGTCGCCTTCACCTGTTTCCACACTTCAAGCTCGCTATCTTGCTTAAAGATACGAATAATCATCGGCGCCCCGGGTGAGGAGCCCATGCCCTCCAATTGGGCTGTGGTGAAAGACGATAGGGGAATGTTACCACGGTCTTCAAACCCAGTGGTACACGCTGCCACAAACAGTAGCGAAGTGAACAGAAATACGAGTTTAGTGATGCGTGTTGCTTTGGCCACAAATAGTCCCCGACGCGCTGTTGGCTCAACCTTGCCCCTAATTATGTGTAAATCTTTACACATAATAGGACGTTAACGTGAAGCAATTGCGCCGCAAAGCGCAATCACAATCAAGTGAGTTTAGTACCAATATTCAGGAACTTCTCTCGCCGCTCTTCGCGGATTTCTTTGCGGTCTTTTCCATCATAGCTTTTCAAAAAGTCTCGCACCAGATTGCCGGTCGCCTCGATCACTTGCGCTGAATGCCGGTGGGCACCGCCTGCAGGCTCCGCAATAATCTGATCCACCACACCAAATTTCAGCAAATCTTGCGCTGTGATTTTCATGGAGTTTGCAGCTTCCTGCGCCTTGCCCGCATCACGCCACAAAATTGAAGCCGAAGCCTCTGGCGACGCCACGGTGTAGATAGAATGCTCAAGCATGGCCACTTTTGAAGCGGCGGCGATGGCGATGGCCCCGCCGGAGCCGCCTTCACCCGTCACCACGGCCAAATTGGGCACGCCCAGTTCGAGGCATTTTTCAGTTGAACGCGCAATCGCTTCGGCTTGGCCGCGTTCTTCCGCGCCAACACCGGGATAGGCCCCGGCTGTATCCACCAAATACAAAACCGGAATATCAAACCGATCCGCCAACTCCATGATCCGCACGGCTTTACGATAGCCTTCCGGGCGGGCCGAACCGAAATTGTGCTTCAGGCGCGATTCTGTATCTGAACCTTTTTCAATACCAACCACTGCAATGGATTGGCCATCAAACCGACCAAAACCTGCCTGGATCGCCGCATCTTCAGAAAATTTGCGGTCACCTGCCATCGGGGTGAAATCGGTGATCAATTCCTTGACATAATCAACAAAGTGGGGCCGCGAAGGATGGCGCGCAATTTGTGTTTTTTGCCACGGGGTCAGCTTGGCGTAAATATCCGCCAACGCCTCATCCGCACGCTGCTGCAGCCGCTTCACCTCATCTTCAATTTCAACCGCCTCACCGCTTTGAGCAAGGGATTTCAGCTCTTGTACTTTCGCTTGTAGATCAGCGACAGGTTTTTCAAACTCAAGATAAGATTGCATAATTACCAGCTTTACTTATGTCCTATTTGCGCCGTTCACGCCATTTGGCGCGGAAAGTGGCGATTTGCCCCTTAAATGTCAAGCTTCATAAGGGTGCGCGGTTAACTCTATTGCGCCAAAGGATGATGCTTTTCCACCAACTGCGTCAAGCGCTCATCCAATATATGGGTATATATCTGTGTGGTCGAAATATCAGCATGCCCCAGCAAGACTTGCACGACCCGAAGGTCCGCGCCTCTTTCCAACAAATGTGAGGCAAAAGCATGGCGCAATATATGCGGTGAAATTTTTGTTGGGTCGATCCCCGCGTCAATAGCAATTTGCTTCAGCTCACGGGCAAAAACCTGCCGCGCCAAATGACCCTCTTTGGTGTTGGCGGGAAAGGCGAACCGCCCCGGGGGGAGTTTTTTCAAATAGTTTAAAAGCGCATCCTTTGCCCGATCATTGAGCGGCACCATACGTTCTTTGTCGCCCTTGCCGCGCACCACCAGCATCGCCGCTTCCTTAACAATCGCAGACCGCAACAAGGCAACCAGTTCTGAGACCCGCATGCCTGTGCCATAAAGCAGTTCCAGCAACACATAATTGCGCTCTGCCTTCAGCTGCGCTTTGGGCGACAAATCCGGCTGCGCCATCGCCGCCTCCGCCGCATCAAACAATCGATCAACCTCATCAATACTCAACGTTTTGGGCAATCGCTGCCCCGCCTTGGGTGCTGGCACAATCGCGGTGGGGTCGTCTTTGCGCAAATTTTCCGCCACCAGAAACCGATGGAATTGCTTGATGGCGCTCAGATGTCGCGCTTGGGTGGTCGCGGCAAATCCTTGGCGCTCCAACTGCATCAAATAGGCCTGCACCCCATTGCGATCTACCGCCAACAAAGAGGTGCGCTTTTCGCTGAGATGGGCAACATATTGTTGCAAATCGCGTTGATAAGCGTCGAGCGTGTTTTGTGCGGCACCGCGCTCTGCGCTCATCATATCCAGAAATAAATCTAAATGACGCTCATGAGGGTCAGACATTATGTGTTGTTGCCAAATAAATCACGCGCCGGAATGCGCTCGGTCATTTCCCGTGGTGTCGGCTCCACAAACACGGTGAGGGCCACCATGGACCCAAAAACCAACGCCGCCAAAAATGCTAAAAACACAACAAACCTGATCAAGGTCGGCATATCGACACCCTCCATTGGCCCCTTTTTCGCTTATTTAGCCCATCATTTCAAGAAATTACCGCGCAGGTGGTGAATAAGCACAGGCCCACCACGCCGACAACAAGGCTTGACATTAAACCCAACAAATGGCTTCAACAGCGTAGAATTCAAAGGAGAGTAGAGTGGGCGACGGGCTGACCAGCACGGATGTGAGTGAAAAGAGCAAACTGGTCAACCAACAGCTGGGCACCAAGCCAATCGTGCTGATCGGATTGATGGGCGCTGGCAAATCCACTGTGGGCCGCCGCATCGCCAACTATTTGAACCGCCCCTTCATTGATAGCGACAACGAAATCGAAAAAGCGGCAGGCATGCCCATCCCCGATATTTTTGAAACCCATGGCGAAGACGAGTTTCGCGCCGGGGAAGTGCGGGTGATTTCGCGGCTGTTGACGGAAAACAAAAATACCGTGATTGCCACTGGTGGCGGCGCCTTCATGAATGAAGAAACCCGCGACAATATCAAACGGCACGCGATATCACTGTGGTTGGATGCAGACATCAATTTGCTGTTTGAGCGCGTCTCGCGCCGCAACACCCGCCCGCTTTTGCGCACGGCAGATCCCTTTGGCACGCTGAAAGCCCTTTATGATGCGCGCAATCCAACATATGCTCTGGCCGACGTGAAGGTCACTTCATTTGACGGCACCCACGAGGCTGTGGCGGCAAAAGCCATCGATGCCCTCGCCTCTTATCTGACCGCTTAACCTGTAAGAAGAAATTATGTCGACCGAAAACGCCCTAAAACCGATCATTGTGCCTATTGATTTAGGCGACCGCGCCTACGACATCGAGATCGCACCCGATGTATTGGACCGCTTGGGCGGCATTTTGACAGAAAAGTTCCCCGGCGCGCGTTTCGGCGTGGTAACCGATTTGAATGTGGAAAAGAACCAATGGGCGCGGCTGCAAAAAAGCCTCGAAGCCCACGGCTTGAACTATGCTCTCATCTCCATTCCCCCCGGTGAAAATGCCAAAAGCATGGCCCGTCTCGATAGCGTCGTGTTTGCCCTTTTGAAAGAAAAGCTGGAGCGCAATGATATTGTACTGGCCTTCGGTGGAGGGGTGATCGGCGATCTGGCGGGCTTTGCTGCTGCCATCATGCGGCGCGGCATGGACTTTGTGCAAATCCCCACATCCCTATTGGCGCAAGTCGATAGTTCAGTTGGGGGCAAAACCGGGGTGAACTCGCCCCACGGCAAAAACCTGATCGGCGCATTTCACCAACCGCGCTTTGTCGCCGCTGATTTGGGCGTACTCGAAACTTTGTCGGAACGTCATTTCCGCGCCGGTTATGCCGAAGTGGTCAAATATGGCCTGATCGATGATGAGGAGTTTTTCTTCTGGCTTGAAGAAAACCAACCCGAAATCTTTGCAGGCGGCCCGGCCCGCGCCGAGGCGATTGCCCGCGCCTGTCGCGCCAAAGCCCGCGTGGTGGTGGCCGACGAGCGCGAAATGGGCCAACGCGCCCTGCTTAATCTAGGGCACACTTTTGGCCACGCCCTTGAATCGGCCACCGGATACTCGGATCGCTTGATCCATGGCGAAGGGGTGGCCATCGGCATGGCCTTGGCCCATCGTTTCTCCACCAAGCTCGGCCTGTCCAACGCCCAAGATGATGCGCGCGTGGTGGCGCACTTGAAAAAAGCGGGCTTGCCCACCAATTTGAGTGACATTCCCGGCGATCTGCCGCCCACGGCGGATTTGCTCGACCTGATTGCCCAAGACAAAAAGGTCTCGCGTGGCGCGCTGACCTTTATTTTGACAAAAGGCATAGGCAAGGCTTTCATTGAGAAAAATGTCAATCCTGACCAAGTGTTTGAATTCTTGAACGAAGAACGGCAAAAATGACCGAATTAACTCTGACCTTCTGGGTTTCCGTTGGCGCCATCATCTTTTTGCTGGCGCTTTCCGGCTTTTTTTCTGGCTCTGAAACGGCGCTGACTGCTGCCAGCCGCGCCCGCATCCACCATTGGGTGAAAGCCGGAAAAAGCAAAGCATCCGTCGTAGAAAAACTGATCGTCGATAAGGAACGCCTGATCGGCGCCTTGCTGCTGGGCAACAACCTGGTCAATATCCTGGCCTCGTCCTTGGCAACCAGCGTGCTGATCTCGCTGTTCGGCGATTCCGGCGTCATCTACGCCACCCTGGTGATGACACTATTGGTGGTGATTTTTTCTGAGGTGCTGCCCAAAACCTGGGCCATCTCAAAACCCGACGAATTCTCCCTCAATGTGGGCCCCTTTGTGCGGCCGGTTGTGGTGGTGTTTGCCCCCATCACCTATGCCATCCAAAAGCTGGTCAATTTGATGCTCCGCCTTTTGGGCGCACGTGCCGAAGATGATGAATATGGCCTGACCGGGCATGATGAGCTGCGCGGCACCGTGGATCTGCTGCACCGCGAAGGTGAAGTGATCAAAAACGACCGCGACATGCTGGGCGGCATTTTGGATTTGAGCGAACTGGAAGTGAACGACGTGATGGTGCACCGCACCAAAATGTTGGCCTTTGACGCTGATTTGCCCAAAGAACAATTGGTGCAGGATATTTTGGAAAGCCCCTATACCCGCATTCCATTGTGGCGCAATGATCAAGACAACATTGTCGGCATCGTCCACGCCAAAGACTTGCTGCGCGCCCTGTTCCGCGCTGGCGGCAACGTGGAAAAGCTCGATTTCTCCAAAATTGTCTCAAAGCCCTGGTTTGTGCCCGACACTACCCCCGTACAAGCGCAGTTGAACGCGTTTTTGCGGGAAAAAGCCCACATCGCCATGATCGTGGATGAATATGGCGAAGTGGAAGGCCTGCTGACCCTTGAAGATATTTTGGAAGAAATCGTGGGCGAAATTGCCGACGAGCATGACGAGATTATGGAAGGGGCGCAAAAGCAACCCGACGGCAGCTATATTGTTGACGGTTCGGTGCCCATTCGCGATTTGAACCGGACACTCGATTGGCATTTGCCCGACGAAGACGCCAACACCATCGCCGGACTGATCGTGGAAGAAGCCAAAATGATCCCTGAAGTGAATCAGGTCTTCACCTTCCATGGCTTCCGCTTCAAGGTGCTGAAAAAGGAACGCAACCGAATTACCGAGATCAAAATCGTGCCGTAATGCACCGATTGGTCATTTCACCTTGATCACGAGGGCATGGACCCGGTCTTCAAGTTCTTCGGCCAAACAGCCATTGATGGCGCGATGCTGTTCAACCCGGCTTTTGTCCGCCAGGGTTTGGGCCGAAATCACGACGCGAAAATGAGTTTCGCCGCCTTCGCGCCAGCCGCCATGACCGCGGTGAAGTTCGGATTCATCGATCACTTCGAGGTGTTCTGGCGAGAATGTCGCATTTAATTTTGAAATAATCGCGTCTTTTACCAACATAGGGGTTTTTCTCTTTTCCATTTTTAGGCTAAAAGGGGTCCCCTTTCATAAATCAATTGAGCCGAGAAATTGCAATCCAAGCTGTTCGATAAAATTCGCGTTAAAAAAAGAGCCTCTTCATCCGGCAAGCCTGAAGATGGATCACCACGCTGCGCATGGAAAGGTTGTGAGGAACCGGGAATCCACAAGGCCCCCAAAGGCCCAAACACGCCCGGACATCACCAATTCTGCTTGGCCCATGTGCGTGAATATAACAAGAATTACGACTTTTTCTCTGATCTGGGCGACGACGAAATCAAAGACATCGTCTCCGACCGTTCCTATGGCCGCCCCACTTGGGACACGCGCGCAGGCAAAGGCGGCAGCGTTGGCGCCGACTCTAACGGCCGCACCAAAAAGAAAAAGCGTCACGATCCATCCAATGTTTTTGCGCGCTATGCCCGCATGCAGGGCAAATCGAGCGGCCCCAACCGCTCAGCAGATCGCAAAATTTTGGAGGCCGACCGCAAGGCGCTTGAAATGCTGGGCGTGAGCCCCACCGACAGCGCCGACGCCATCAAATTGGCCTATAAGGATTTGGTGAAAAAGCACCACCCCGACATTAATGGGGGCGACAAAAGCTCTGAAGAGCGCTTGCGCAATATCATCACCGCTTATAACCATTTGAAGGCCAAAGGGTTCGTTTAACCCTTGGGTACGCCACAATTTGCTGTTATAGAAATCTCAACTAAAACCTTACCCGCCATTTTCGGCACTATGCCGTGCTTCGGCCAGACCTGACGAAGGCATCCGCTATGACTGAACAAACCGCTCCATTGCCCGATACCGAATATAATGCCCGTGACCTTTTTGGCATTGATTCCGACCTTGTGGTGAAAGGTTACAAAGAGCGCACAGAACATGTGCCGCCCCTTGATCCTGATTATTTGTTCGACAAGGCCACAACTTTGGCCATTTTGGCCGGGTTTGAGCACAACCGCCGTGTGATGGTGCAAGGCTATCACGGTACGGGTAAATCTACCCACATCGAACAGGTTGCCGCGCGGTTGAACTGGCCTTTGGTGCGGGTAAACCTCGATAGCCATGTGAGCCGGATCGATCTGGTGGGTAAAGACGCCATTGTGTTGAAAGACGGCAAGCAAATCACCGAATTCCGCGACGGCATTTTGCCATGGGCTTTGAAAAACAATGTGGCCATCGTTTTTGATGAATATGATGCGGGCCGTCCCGACGTGATGTTCGTGATTCAGCGCGTGCTGGAAGTGTCAGGTCGCCTCACATTGCTCGACCAAAACAAAGTGATCGAACCGCACCCTGCCTTCCGCTTGTTTGCCACCACCAACACCATCGGTTTGGGCGATACATCCGGGCTTTATCACGGCACGCAACAGATCAACCAAGGCCAAATGGACCGTTGGTCTTTGGTGACCACGCTGAACTATTTGCCGCACGAAAAAGAAGTGGGCATTGTGTTGGCCAAAGCCAAGCAGTTCCAGAATCAAGAAGGCGAAAAGACCGTTTCCAACATGGTGCGCCTTGCTGACATGACCCGTCAGGCGTTCATCAATGGCGATTTGTCGACCGTGATGAGCCCACGGACCGTGATCACATGGGCGGAAAACACCCAGATCTTCGGCGACATCGGCTTTGCCTTCCGCCTCACCTTCCTCAACAAGTGTGATGAGCTGGAACGCCCTGTTGTGGCTGAGTTCTACCAGCGTGTATTTGGCACAGACCTGCCAGAATCCGCTGCGAACATCGCCCTGAGCGCCTAACCGCCAACCCAAAGAGGCACCATGTCTTTATCCGGGAAAAAGCAAAACCGGGCCGACCCGACCGCCACGCTGAAAAACGCGATTGGCGCAACGGTGCGGACCGTGTCTGGCGAACGCGAATTGGAGGTGGCCTTCACCTCCGATCGACCGCTTTTGACCAAAGACAAGGCGCGGCTGGCCAATCTGCCGCGCGTGCCCAAAGCTGAAGATATTGCTATTGCCCGGGGTCAGGGTGACGCCATGTCCATGCGCCTGGCGGCCCATGACACCAAAAAACACAATCGCTATGCCCCGCAGGACCCCGAAGCCCGCGCGGTGTTTGACGCGCTCGAGCAAGTGCGCGTGGAAGCGCTTGGGGTGGAACGCCTGCCCGGCATGAAGGACAATTTGTCGGCCATGCTGGAAGACAAAATGTTCCGCGCCAACTATTCCAACATCAAGGACATTGCCGACGCGCCTTTGGCCGAAGCCATGAGCCTGGTGTTGCGCGAAAAAATCGCCGGCATGAAAGTGCCCCCGTCCGGTGAAAAACTGGTGGAGTTCTGGCGCGATACCATTGAAGACAAAGTTGGCGATGGCCTTGATAATCTCGGCGATTTTCTTGATGACCAAGTCGAGTTTTCCAAACTGACCCGCAACGCCCTGCGCAATCTCGACATGATGATTGATGCCGACCCCACCGATTTGGATGGGGACGAGGACGAAAGCGGCGAAGATGCTGATCCGCAAAACGCACCAGACGAAAATGCGGATAAGCAGGATGGCTCTGCGGACCAAGAAGAAATGGATATGGACGCCGAGCAAGCGCCCGGCGACACCGAAGAAGAAGGCGAGACTGACGGTCAAGAAGCCAGCTTAGAGGAAACCGAAGAGCAAGAAGCGCCGATTGAGCAAGGCGAAGACGCGGCCAACACCCCGCCGCAAAACGACATTCCAGATCAGTTCCGCAATATGCCGGAATATAAGATCTTCACCACCAAGTTTGACGAGATCATTGGCGCGGCCGAGCTTTGCCCACCTGAAGAATTGGCGCAATTGCGCGCCTTGCTCGACAAGCAATTGGATAGCCTGACGGGTGCTGTGGCGCGGTTAGCCAACAAATTGCAACGTCGCTTAATGGCGCAACAAAACCGCTCCTGGGAATTTGACCTTGAAGAAGGCCTGCTGGACACGTCACGGATCACCCGCGTGGTGACCGATCCGCTGCAGCCCCTCTCCTTCAAGATTGAAAAAGACACAGACTTCCGCGATACCGTCGTGACCCTGTTGATCGACAATTCCGGCTCCATGCGTGGTCGCCCGATCACCATTGCCGCCATTTGCGGCGACATTCTTGCGCGCACACTGGAGCGTTGCGGCGTGAAGGTTGAGATTTTGGGTTTCACCACCCGTGCCTGGAAAGGCGGCAAATCTCGCGAAGCGTGGATGCAGGCAGGTCGCCCGGCCAATCCCGGTCGGATCAACGATGTGCGCCACATCATCTATAAAGCCGCGGATGAGCCTTGGCGCCATGCCAAAGACAATCTCGGCCTGATGATGCGCGAAGGCTTGTTGAAAGAAAATATCGATGGCGAAGCGCTGCAATGGGCGCACAAACGGATTTTGTCCCGGCCCGAAAATCGCCGCATATTGATGGTGATTTCCGATGGCGCGCCCGTGGATGACAGCACACAATCTGTTAATCCCGGCAACTATTTGGAAAAGCATCTACGGTTCGTCATTGAAGATATTGAAACACGTTCGCCTGTTCAGTTGGTGGCCATCGGTATCGGCCACGATGTTACCCGCTATTACCGCCGGGCGGTCACGCTGCTCGACGCGGAAGAGCTGGCGGGTGCGCTTACGGACAATCTGGCCGATTTGTTTGACGAAGAACCGCCATCAAAAGCCCGTGCACGCCGCCGCTAGGCGAATAGCATTTGCACTTTTTGCCAGCGGCCTATGCGCCGCTGCGCCCGCCGCTGCCGAACCTCTCACAATTGACCTGCAACCCATCGAGCGCTTTCAAGGGCGCAATAAAGGCGACAAGATCGACAAGCTGATCTGGCGCGGCGGGTTTGTGCTGCGCAATGATCATGAACAGTTTGGCGGCTTCTCCGGCATCACCTTCACCTCCGAAGATGGCAAATTTGCTGCGGTGAGCGATCGTGGACATTTTTTAAATGGCAAAATGTCCTATGATCAGGCTGGCAATTTGGGCGGCCTCAACAACATCACCCTCGTGCCGATTAAAAACTCAAAGGGCGCCAATTTGCCCACCCGCTTCTCACGTGATTCTGAAAGCATCGAGACCATTTTTCGGGATGGGGTCCCGAGCGCCGTGCGGGTCGCCTTTGAGCATCTGACCCGCGTCGCAGATTTCGAATTGGTGGACGGTTGGCCGCAAGGGGCGGCACGCGAAGTCTCCATCCCCGATTGGTTGCGCAGAAACCGCCACAATGGTTCGTTGGAGGCGCTTTGCATCGCCCCACCCGCTTCCCCGATTGCCGGCTCCACCTTAATGCTCACTGAGAACGTGAAAGCCAGCGGCGGTGACCATGCCGCATGGCTGAAAGGCAATGAGGATCGCGGCGAACTCAGCTTTGCACGTGAAGGCGGGTTTAAACCCACAGCCTGCGCCTTTTTGCCCAATGGCGACCTGCTGATTCTCAAGCGCGACGTCTCCCTGATCGGCTTCACCATGCGGCTGGAACTGATCACCAGCGACAAGATTAAGCCTGGCGCGCGGATAAAGGGGGAGACCATCTTGGCCGCCGGCGGCACCGCAGTGGACAATATGGAAGGACTTGCGGTAAGTATTGGTCCGACCAATAATCCACGAATCACACTTGTTTCCGACGACAATTTTAATGGCTGGCAACGCACAATGTTATTGCAATTCGATATTTTGTATTAATTATGCGGCATTATGCTTGAGTTTACGGCAAATAAAAGTAACTTGATTTACCAAGTTTCGAGCGTCTAACGAAACGTGACATAACAAGGGATAAATATATGAATATCGACCTGCTTAAGCGCCTGTGTGAAACACCCGGCGTACCCGGACGCGAAGACCGTATTCGCGAGGTGATCAAAAGCGAAATTGAAGGCCTTTTTGACGAAGTCACTATGGACCCCATGGGTTCGTTGCTGTGCAAGCGCAACCCCACCAAAAAGGGTAAAGGCACCCCGAAAAAAGTCATGCTGCTCTGCCACATGGACGAGATTGGCTTTTTGGTTTCACACATCAGCGACAAGGGTCACATCTATATTGATCCCGTTGGCGGCTTTGACCCACGCAATTTGTTCTCACGCCGGGTTTTGGTGTGCACCGATGATGGCGATTATAAAGGCGTGATGAACCCCGGTGGAAAACCAATCCACATTCAAGAACCTGGCGACGCGAAAAAAGTGCCCGGCCTGTCAGAATTTTTCGTGGACCTCGGCATGGGCGAAAAGACCAAAGACAAGGTCAAAATTGGCGATTACATCGTGATGGACGAGCCCTTGCTCGATCTTGAAGACAAAGTTGTCTCCAAGGCACTGGATAACCGCGTGGCCTGCTGGCTCGGCATCGAATCGATCCGCAAGCTGGTCGAAGATGGTGGCAAACATGAATGCGAAATCCATGTGGCCTTCACCACCCAAGAAGAAGTTGGTTTGCGCGGCGCCCGCACAGCGGCCTATGCCATCAAACCCGATATCGGTCTTGGCATTGACGTTACCCTCGCCTGCGACACGCCCGGCGTGCCTGAGCATCAGCGTGTGACCGTTCAAGGCGAAGGCGTTGGCCTGCACATCAAAGATTCCAGCTTCATTGCCGATATCGGCCTTGTGCGCGAAATGGAAGAACTGGCTGAAAAGAACAAAATTCCGTATCAGCGCACCATTTTGGCCCGGGGTGGCCAAGACGGCGCGGCAGCGCAACAAGCCGCGGCTGGCGCGAAAGCGATCGGCATCGTGGTGGGCACCCGTTATGTGCACACCGTGACCGAAATGATCGACAAAACTGACCTTGGTGCCGCCCGCGATATATTGGCGACCTATTTGTCGACACACTAGCTGTTATATCCAGTTGAATAATCAAAAGCCCGCGGCATCTGCTGCGGGCTTTTTTTACGCCTATGCCTGCGCGCTTTCTGCCGGCCAAGTCCAAGCAAGATAGGCGATATAGAGCATCGCCAATACTTCGATTGAAGCAAACAGGATGTAATGCGGCGCAAGCGACCCACCGCCAACCACAAAAAGAATGGTGACCACCACCGCCACCCAATTGGCGATGCGACAGCTTTTGCGCGGCAAAACCCGCGATAGAAAAATCATGGCGATGGCGATTTCAATAAATATCGCCGCCAACAAGATGAACATGGGCGTGATTTCAATCCCATCGATCACGCCCGTCTCGGCCTCGGCCAAAAAGCCAGGGCTGATAAACGACAGAACATCAGCAAAGACCATGTTGAACATGACCACAATCCATAGGGTTGAGATTTTTTCAGTAACAGACATTGCGCCTCCAATAGGCTGGCTAAACTTGCATTATATATACAGTGTATATTTGACGACAATCAGCTATAAATATACACTGTATATGAGTCAAGCCTGTTTTTACGTCCAACTGGAATTGATTGCCCATGAGCCGCACATCCCAAGCTGACAAACGCCGCACGCTGAACGCACAAAAAATTACCGAAGCGGCCATCGAACTGGCCGACAGTCAGGGCATCGAGGCGCTATCCATGCGCAAGCTCGCCACCCAATTGGGCGTGACCGCCATGTCGATTTACAACCATGTGGCCAACAAGGACGATTTGCTCA
Source organism: Maritalea myrionectae (assembly GCF_003433515.1). Classification (GTDB taxonomy): domain Bacteria; phylum Pseudomonadota; class Alphaproteobacteria; order Rhizobiales; family Devosiaceae; genus Maritalea; species Maritalea myrionectae. The sequence goes on along the minus strand of NZ_CP021330.1, from coordinate 572,950 downwards.
GCTTGATGCTGGACCATGTTGTGAGTGAATTTGAACGCCCTCAAATTAAGGGCGACTGGCAAGAAACGATGCGACGACGCGCGCACTCCATGCGCCAAGCCTTTTTAAGGCACCCCTGGGCACCGCCGCTGCTGATCTCCACCATCACCAATGGCGAACAAACCATGCGCGACACGGATGCAACGCTGGGATGCCTCATCAATGCTGGCTTTACATACGCGGCCGCCGATTGGGCGCGCAATGCCATCGATAGCCACATTTATGGCTACACCATGCAAGAGCTCAATTTCCCCGTTGAACCAGATGAATATAAAGCCGCCGCCGCACACTATCTGCCAATGATCGAGAAATCGGACTTCCCCTATTTGCATGGCGCCACCCTGGCCTTGGTCAATGGGGAATATGATGGCGTCACTCAATTCGATTTCGGCTTAAACTTGCTGCTGGAAGGGCTTGCCCGCCAGCTTCAATCCGGCCAACTTAGCTAATCTCCACTGCGTTGAAAGAACAGTAAATTATGCCCACCATCGAATATGTCTATTCGGCCCACTCTGCCTTCGCCTATATCGGATCGGCAAAGTTAAACGCGATTTGCACCGCGCATAATGTCACGCTGATTCATCGGCCCATTCTGCTGTCGCCAGTGGTGCAAGCTCAGCGCAGCCAGCCGTTCCGTAATCGCACCCAAGCCAATGTCGACTATTTCTTCGGGCGTGAGATCGAGCGGTGGGCAGAATATCGCGACGTGCCGATCATCACATTTCGCCCCACCTTTCACGATGCGGATTATAGCCTCGCCTCCGGCCTGATCCTCGCCCTCGGTGATAGCGGCCCCGCCCCCGATAAATTGGCACATAAGCTGCTTGAAGCCCATTGGCGCGATGATGCAGATCTGTCTGATACCGACACGTTGAAAAAGATCGCAACGGAACTGGGCCACGACACCGACGCTCTTATGGCAGAGGCCAGATCGACCCGCATCCAAGCAAAATTGCAGAAAAACTCGGACTGGGCGATCGCGCAGAACATTTTTGGTTCACCCACCTATATTTTCGACGGCGATCCCTTTTACGGCCAAGACCATTTAGAGCTGGTCGAACGGGCCCTAACAAAGCCCTTCGCGCCGACCCGTTGGCAAAATCCACCGATTGCCTAAACCCAGATGAAAACAAAAAACCCCAAGCACGGATTACCATGCTTGGGGTTCGCTCACGATTGCGCAGCGCTTTAAAAAAGGCGCGGCGCTTTCAATTTATGCAGACACTGTTTCCACGCGCGCAGCAATCACCCGACGCAATGCCTGATAAGGCAGCAGCAAGGCGATAACCATCAGGGCTTTCACCAGCATGTCACCCACAGCAAGTGAGAGATAGAGCGGGGTTTCTGCCCCAAAGCTGAGGAACGGCACAGGTAAGCCCAATGAACTGTCGTCCATGCCAAACCACCCATCGATAAAGGCGAAAGCCGGGGCCATGGCCAATGAGAAGAACAACAATGTATCGACGACGGATGCAATGCCGGACGACACAAGCGGCGCTTTCCACCACACACCTTTGCGCAAACGGTCAAAAATCGACACGTCCAACAATTGCGCGGTGAGGAAGGCGGTGCCGGACGCGATCGCGATCCGCGGCGTCGCCATAAAGATGATGGAGAGAACAACCGCCAATGCAAAGCCGACCAGCACCACGATGCGTGCCTTTTGCGGCCCGAAAAAGCGGTTGGTCAAATCTGTAACGAGAAAGGCGAAGGGATAGGTGAACGCGCCCCAAGTAAGGATGTCCGCCAAATTGGCAGGCCCCAATTGCGCTTGCACCGGAAATTGAACAAGAAAGTTCGATGCCGTTACCACAACGGCCATGGCCACAATGGCCAACAATAGACGAGTGAGCACCATTTCATGCACCTCTATTATTTGTGGCTGACCCGGCAGGTGACCAGCGCCACATCCAATAAAAAGCACCGCGCAAAAACTTTGCGCGGCACCAACGAAAATCTTTAAATTTTCAAACGTTCAAGCCGCAGCTTAAGACGCTTCAGCAAGTGCCTTACGCACTTCTTTTTTCACGTTCAAAGCGCGTGTAGACAATTCGGTGTCCTTTGCTTTCAGCAAATAGGCATCCAAACCACCACGGTGCTCAACGGTGCGCAATGCAGCAGCAGAAACTTTAAGTTTCACGCTTTCGCCCAGCGCTTCTGACATCAAAGTCACGGAGCACAGATTAGGCAAAAATTTGCGACGGGTCCGGTTGAGCGCGTGGCTCACATTATTGCCTGACATCACGCCTTTGCCAGAAAGTTCACAACGTCGTGCCATTTTACTCACATCCTGTTCGGTCAAAACCAACAAATCCGCTCTAACAGGCGGTGCCTTGTCGATCTCATATTAATGAAAAGTCGCGTCTAATTAGAGAACTCTGCCCCGTTAGTCAAGCGCTTGCGTGCCAATTTGTCCTATTCTTGCCTTGAATCGACCCGGATCACCGTTCAGTGTGAAGAAAAACTGATTCGAAGCAGCCAATTGGCGATAATAGCGGCTAGGGAGCATGGGCGAAACGTGGCGATAAATGTGTTGACCGTCAAGCGTTTTTCGAAGCGTATATTCAGCAATCTCACCGGGGCGTCAGTCGCCCTTTTTTGTGCCAGCACACTGGCCGCCAACGCATTCGATGCCACCGCCAATTATGTGGTGACCCTTAGAGGCGTCAACATTGCCCAGGTCGCTGTTGATTTTGACAATAATGGCCAAAACTATGCCGTGGATATTGATGGAGTGGTTTCCGGCTTGGCCAGCCTTGTGGCCGCGGGCACCGCAAATCTCGATTCCAAAGGCAGTCTGAACGGCGGCGACCTGCAAGCCGAGCAGTTTCAACTGGCCACAGAGGCCAATAATGAACTGTTCAAAGTGCAGTTTCAGGCGCAAGGCGCCAAAGTGAACAGCTTTCAAGTGATCCCCGAGCTCACCGACAATGTGAATCGCGTGCCGGTCAAGCAAAGCCAACTCACAAACATCAATGATCCGGTTGCGGCATTCTTGATCAAGGCGGATAGCCTTTCGCCCGCCATTTGCAATCGGCAAATGCGGATCTTCACCGGCATTGAACGCTTTGACATCAATATGAGCTTTGCCGAAAACCAAACCGCAACCTCGCAACGCACCGGCTATCAAGGCCCTGTTGTGCTGTGCAAGTTGAAATACAACCCGGTATCAGGCCATTTTAGCGACAGCGCCAGCACCACCTATATGAAAAACAATCAGCGTTTTCTAATGTGGTTTGCGCCGCTCGAAGACACGGGCTACGTCATTCCCTACCGGGTTTTGGTCGGCACCGCCTTTGGCGATCTCTCCATGGTGCTCACCCGCCTCTCCGTTCAATAACCACAACTATTGTGTTGTGGCAAAAGGGCTGCTCCAGCCCGCGATTCTGCGCGCCCTTATTCTCAAAATGGAACGGCAACCGCTTTTTTGTAAATTTTTGCGCTCAAATGCCTTATTTTCAGCACCACAAAAGTTAAAATCGCAATTAATTTGCAACTGATGCTGTTCACACAAAAACAAGGCAGGTAAACAAAGTTACAATTTTAACTAAACCTTCATCAATCTAAACGGAAAAAGCGGATTTTATGGTAAATTTTTGATTAAGAATTCAAAAATTGTGGGCAAGCCACCCTCGCCCTACTATATACGGTATAGAACGAAATCAGAATACAGGATAAACCGCGATTCGGACCGTATTTGTTCTCACTTTGTACCAATCGTAAATTGAACTGGCGAACCAATCCAAATATGTTTCAATTTGAAACCAACACCAAGCCGCGTTAAAGGCTGCTAAAATATTGTTTTGCCAAAAGATCTTATGAACGCACCTCACCATTTCATTCGCCCCGCCAAAGGCCCTAACCTTAAAGCCATTTTGGGGCCAACCAATACGGGCAAAACCCATTATGCCATTGAGCGGCTGTTGGCCTATCGATCCGGCATGATCGGGCTGCCCTTGCGGCTGTTGGCGCGCGAGATCTATCAAACCCTGTGCAAGCGCGCGGGCACGGACGCAGTGGCGTTGGTGACGGGTGAAGAACGCATTGTGCCAGACAAAGCCCGCTATTGGGTTGCCACGGTGGAGGCCATGCCCACCGAACTGGTGGTGGATTGTGTGGTGGTGGATGAAATCCAAACCGCCACCCACTTGGATCGCGGCCACGTTTTTACCGACCGGATTTTGCATTGTCGCGGCACGCAGGAGACCTTGCTTTTGGGGGCCGGCACCATGGCGCCGATCATTTCGGCGCTGCTGCCAGATGTCGACATCATCATGCGCCCGCGCTTTTCCAATTTGGATTATGTGGGTTCAAAAAAGATCACCCGCCAACCCCGGCGCTCAGCAATTGTCGCCTTTTCCGCCAATGAAGTTTATGCCATTGCCGAATTGCTCCGTCGCCAACGTGGTGGCGCAGCGGTGGTGATGGGCGCCCTCAGCCCCCGTACCCGCAACGCCCAAGTCGACCTTTATGAAAATGGCGATGTGGACTTTTTGGTTGCCACCGATGCCATCGGCATGGGCCTGAATCTGGACATTGAACATGTGGCCTTCGCCGCCGACATGAAATTTGACGGCAAACAATTGCGCCACCTGACGCCCGCAGAAATGGCGCAGATTGCCGGCCGCGCCGGGCGCTACAAACGCGACGGCACCTTTGGCATCACCGCCGGGTTGGAGCCCTTTTCCGACGAAGTCATCGAACAGCTGGAAACCCACCAATTCGCCCCGGTGAAAGTGCTGCAATGGCGCTCCCGCGACTATGATTTGCGCTCGCTTGATGCGCTGCGCCAATCCTTAGAGGTGCCTGCACAGCATAAATTGCTCACCAATATCCCCACGGCAAAGGATCAACTGGCGCTCGAATTTTTGCAGCGCCACCCCAATATTGGTGACATCAGAGGGCGAGAACAGACCAGTTTAGCGTGGGAATGCGCCCAGATTCCTGATTATCGCAGCATCTCCCCTGCGCAACATGGTGAGATAATTGCCACAATCTTTCAAAATCTTGGCTCCAACGGCTATATTTTTGAAGACTGGATGGACGAACAGGTCAGCTTTTGCGACAATAGTGTCGGTGACATTGACACATTGTCCAATCGAATTAAACAAATTCGCACTTGGACTTTCGTGGCAAATCGTAAAGACTGGCTAAAAGATCCGACCTATTGGCGTGAAAAAACAAGTGAAATCGAGAACAATTTATCAGACGCGCTCCATGAGCGACTTACCCAAAGATTTGTTGATCGACGCACCAGCGTCCTTCTGCGCCATTTAAGAGATAAGAATATGACGACACCTGAAATTTCCCAAAGCGGCGACGTATCCCTAGAGGGTCATAAAATCGGATCTATCGAAGGGTTTCGATTTAACCTGAGCCCCGGCGAAGGCGACGACGCAAAGAATTTACGCACCGCCGCTGGTGTGGCCATTGCCCCTGAAATCAAAAAACGCGCCGAAAAAGTGACTGACGCCCCAAATGATGAATTTGTGTTGGCGACTGATGGTCTCATTCGGTGGCGCGGCGAAGTGATCGCCGATCTGGCGCAGGGCGACGATATGTTCCGCCCGCGCGCTGTGATCCTGGCGGATGAGAGCCTGAGCGGTGCCGAACTTGAATCCGTGCAAGAACGGGTGACCCTTTGGTTGAAGCACCATGTGAACACGCTGCTTGAACCACTCCTGCAATTGCGCGAACCGACAGAGCTGGAAGGCACCGCCCGCGGCGTCGCCTACCAGATTGCCGAAAAACTTGGTGTCTTGCCGCGGCAAGAAGTGTCGCAAGATGTCAAAGCGCTCGATCAGGATGTGCGCGGCATCATGCGCAAAATGGGCGTGAAGTTTGGCGCCTATCACATTTATGTGCCGCTTTCCCTGAAACCCGCCCCGCGCGAATTGGCGCTGGTGCTGTGGGCCTTGCAAAATGGCGGCGTGCGCCAGCCCGGCGTTTCTGAATTGCCGCAGATCATTCTTTCAGGCCGCACATCAATTGATGTGGACCCCAGCTTTGCCAAAGAACTTTATGAAATCGCAGGCTTTAAAGTGGTGGGCCAACGGGCTGTCCGCGTGGATATTCTTGAACGCTTGGCCGATTTGATTCGCCCGCTGATCAGCTTTGATCCAGCCCGCAATCAAGAAGTTGAAGCCCCGGAAGGCGCGGCCCCAGGCAACGGTTTCCGCGTCACGGTGGAAATGACCTCATTGCTCGGTTGTGCGGGCGAAGAATTCAATTCTGTATTGAAAAGCCTAGGCTACCGCGTCAATCGCACCAAGATTGAAGCCAAACCTGAAGAAGCCAAAGCCGAAAACGCTGACACACCCGCAAAGGCTGAAGAGGCAGCTGCCGAGACACCTGCTCCGGCAGAAGAAGCGGCGGCCCCTGAAGCTGACGCAACAGCCGAACCCGCTGTTGCCGCGAAAGAGACAACGGACGAAGCTGGTGCTACTGCAGAAGCTGAAGAACAGTTTGACGAAATCTGGTTCCCCGGCGGGCGCAACAATAATCGCAAGCCGCAAGGGGCCAAGTCCGGCGCCAAGCGGCCCGCCAAAGGCCAAAAGCGGGGCAAGCCGCAACAAGGCAAAGGTCCGAACCGCCACGCCAACCAAAATCAACGGCCCGCGAAAAAAGAAAAGCCAATCGATCCCGATTCGCCTTTTGCCGCTTTGATGGCCCTCAAAAAGCAATAAATGAACGCGCCAGCGGGCAAACAACGCATTGATAAATGGCTGTGGTTTGTCCGCTGCGTCAAAACGCGCACCCTGGCACAAAAGCTGGTCAATGGCGGCCACGTCAAAATCAACAAAGAGCGTTGCAATGATTGCGCCCACAAAGTGAAAGTGGGCGACGTGCTCACGGTCACCTTGCCCCGACAGATTAAAATATATCGCGTGGTCGAACTGGGCGAAAAGCGCGGATCCGCCACCCAAGCCGCTGAACTTTATGACGATTTAAGCCCACCGCCCATTCCCAAAAGTGAAGGGCCGCGCCCCTTGCCCCAAGCCGTACGGGAGAAAGGTGCGGGCCGCCCCACCAAGAAGGAACGCCGCCAAACAGAGACTCTTTTGGGCAAAGATCCGCTCTAATTTTGCGACTATTTTGTTTTTCATCCAAAAACAGCTTTGCTTTTTCAAAAATCACCAAACTTTGAAAAAGGAAACCCGGTTTCATGACTTGCACTTTTTCAGAAAAGGCTTTAGCCAATAAACCAATTCTGAAACCGTTCTAAAACGGGTCAATAAACAAAGTGGAATTGGCTTCATGACCTATATCGTCACCGACAATTGCATCAAATGTAAATATATGGATTGCGTTGAAGTTTGCCCTGTAGATTGTTTCTATGAAGGCGAAAACATGCTGGTGATCCATCCTGATGAATGTATTGATTGTGGCGTGTGCGAGCCAGAATGCCCTGCCGAAGCCATTGTACCCGATACAGAGCCTGGCCTTGAGAGCTGGTTGGAGATCAACACCAAGTTCGCTGAGGTTTGGCCGAACATTACAGAAAAACGCGATCCGCCAGCGGACGCGGAAAAGCATGATGGCGAAAAAGGCAAGTTTGAGAAATACTTCTCAGAGGCCCCCGGCGAAGGCGACTAAGCTTCGCTCTATTAGCCGCTTTTTTACTATAAAAAATCGCTGGACAAGTCCTAATGCCGCCAAAATTGATTCTGGCGGCATTTTGTGTTACAAATAGATAACAGTCGCGAACTTATTCTAACCAGCCGTGCCGGAGGGCACGTTTTTTTTGCTTCACAAGGACAGGATTAACATTTTGGTAACCAATGAGAATTGGGGCCTAATCCTTGCGTCAGAATATAGCTGCGACTGGGGGCGATAAGAGCCAAAACAAACGTGGAAAACGTTTGGGCGTCAACAGGAGTACCATTAATATGGCAACTAAAAAATCAGTACAACGTCAAGGGTTTAAAACAGGTGAGTTTGTTGTTTACCCGTCGCATGGCGTTGGCCAGATTACCGGCATCGAGGAGCAAGAAGTTGCAGGTCTTTCACTTGAGCTTTTTGTGATCAATTTTGAGCAGGATAAGTTGACCCTCCGTGTGCCACTTGCAAAAGTCAAAACCGTTGGCATGCGCAAATTGGCAGACGAAGAAACAGTAGAAAAAGCACTTTCAACCGTCACAGGTCGCGCCCGCGTTAAGCGCACCATGTGGAGCCGTCGGGCACAGGAATATGAAGCCAAGATCAATTCAGGCGATTTGATCTCGATTTCAGAAGTTGTGCGCGATCTTTTCCGTTCGGACGATCAGCCTGAGCAATCTTACTCAGAGCGCCAACTGTTTGAAGCAGCGATCGACCGCATGAGCCGTGAAATCGGTGCCGTCAACCGCATCTCTTTGACCGAAGCGGTCAAACTGATCCAGAAGAACCTCGCAAAAAGCCCACGTCGTGGTGCTAAATCAGACGAGTCAGGCGAAGAAGCCGCCGCATAAGGCGCCATAGCCAATTCATTCTAAAAGGCCGTATCCCGTCATAGGGTTGCGGCCTTTTATTTGTCCTTCCGAATGATTTTATATCCCTGCCCCGCCACAAGCGGATCGCCCGGATAAAGCCCATTCAAAATCAAGAACAAATCGTCACGCCGTTTCACCCCGGCCATGAGGCGCGAAAGATCGCCCGCCCGCTGGCCACTCTTTGCGGTCACAATATCAATTTCAAAGTTTTGAATCTGATTCAGGTCTGATGCCCGCACTTTCCTAAAGCTGTCGATCGTGGCTTCAAACTCCTGGCGGAACGCTTTGCTGTCACGCTCAGCCGCAAAGATAAAGCGATAAACTTGCCCCTCATACCGCACTGCAGCAATGCGGAAAAACCACTTCTCAGTGGTCGCTGTTGCGATCACCCGCTCCACGCCATTCTTTTGGCCTGTGCGCACACTATCGTCATTGAGGCCTGCCACCCAACCGGACCGCAAATAGGTCTCCAATGGCAGATCACTTGGCACTTCAGCACTGTCGAACCGAAGCGCCGTGCCACTTTCCGCCACCGCCACCACAGAGGCAGCACCATTGCTCAACTGATAGGATTGGGGCACCGAGAAGGTAAATTTAAGCGCAGGATAGATGAATTGCTGCCCCACAATCGTGCCGTTATTCGGGTTCGGGCCAAATGCAATACCATCAATGGCCCGCTGATAGCGCTCGCGCTCATTCGCCCCAATGCCTGGCGCGCCCAACTGCCGCGCCGACTTGACCGCTTCTTCAATGCGTGACGGCGTGGAAGGGTGAGACGACAAGAAATCATCCCCGCTTTCATTACCCTCGGTGAAGGCCGCAAAGCGCCCCATCTGCGAAAGGAACCGCGCTGCCGCATGCGGATCATAGCCCGCCGCGCCAGCCACCAACACGCCCCGGCGGTCTGCCGCCAATTCTTGCGATTGAGAGAAGGCGGCCAGAGAGAGCTTTGACCGGGCCAAGGATTGATCCGTATCCGGATCCGCGCCCAAAATGCCGGAGATGACCCGATCAACAATTTTGCTGGTGCGTTCGCGATTGGAGCGCTCACGCGCGTGCCGCAAGGTGAGGTGGGCGATTTCGTGGGACAGCACAGCGGCCAACTCAGCTTCATCGCTGGCGAGCGCCAAAATACCCCGCGTGACGTAAATATAGCCGCCGGGCAAGGCAAACGCATTCACCTCAGGCGAATCCAAAATCGTCACTGTCAGGCTTTGGTTGGGCTGCTCCGCCGCCACCAGCAATTTGCCCGCCATACGGGCCAGCATAATCTCCGCTGAACGATGGTTATAAACCCCGCCATAAGTCGCCACAATTTTGGGGTGTTCGCGCAGCCCGATCACACTATCGCCGGGGTCTGCCCCTGCGGGCACACGATCCGCCGTGCGGTCTCCCAACTGCGATGTGCCGACCCCACCGGTAAATACGCTCGTGCAGCCAGACAAAAGACCAGCCAGCGCCACTGCAATAACAATGTGACGTCTCTTCATGCTCTTTCCTACTGCGCCGCCAATATTTCTATCTGTTCCGGATGGGTCACATCAATGCGCGGCCCATCATGATCGTCAACCCATCCTCGCACGCGAATTAGGGCATTTGTGAGTTTTCTGGGATCAAAATCAGCCTTTTTAAAGGCACTTAGCGCCCCGCGTTGAATGACGACGGTAAAATCTGTATCCCAGTCACGCCCAAAATTAAGATAGACGCGCCCATTGGCTTCGCCCACATCAAAAACACGGCCCTCTACCAACTCGTAGCGCCCGGCCAGCTTCACCAATTGGTTGGGCTTGTCTGCTTGCCGGATTTGATAATAATCAAGCGCCCAGATGCCCTTGCGGTCAACTCTTGCTTGCCGCTCCGCCGCATAAAGCTCGTCCAAACAATGGCGGTTGTCATCAAATGAATACACCCGCGCCAAGCCATTGGCGATCACCGCCTTTTGCGCCCATTTTTGCCGTTCACCATCAATAAACACATGGCCCAACACCCGGCCATGCCGATCTTTTCGGGTGCTGCCGTAAAAAACCTGCACATTTTCACCCAAAGCAAAATCCGCCAAAAAGCCCTTGGCTTCCTCGGCCAATGGCCATGTGTCAAATCCGATCCGACCCAAGGGCAGTTTTGGGGCTTGCATACCAATCAGACGCACCTTCTGGCTGTTGTCCAAAATGAACGTGTCACCATCGGTGATTTCCACCACGCGCCCCTTGGGCCCGGGCGTGAGCGTCTCGCACGCAAATGCCGACATCGCGCAACCTGCAAAAGAAACAAGACCCGCCACAAAAACTGCTCCAACTTGGCTGGAGAATCCCATAAAGACCCCACTAAATTTTCTCATCAGCGATGTTGCACCAAAATAAGGCAAAAATCATCCCTGCAAACTGCTTTTCTCTCAAGCAATGTTTGGGTAGATTGCCACCTGTGGTCCCGTAGCTCAGTTGGATAGAGCACCAGATTCCTAATCTGGGGGTCGCGCGTTCGAATCGCGCCGGGATCACCAGCTAACCGATTGACAGGTGTTGTATAAATATATTGAGCCACGGGTTTCGCCGCCCCCGCCACATTGCCTGCAAATTAATGTTGAAATAAGATTTCCTCACACGGGAATTCAACACCCCAAACAAGGCTGTTTCAGCAGATCTAGGATATAAATTTGATCAGACTCTTATATGTAAGCACCGCAATTCCAAATCTGAGTGAAGACGATATTGCAGAGATCGTTGCCACAGCGAACAAACATAATGCGCAATTCGATATCACAGGGGCCTTGGCCTACAATGGGGTGAATTTCGCGCAAGTGCTTGAAGGTGCGGAGCACCATCTCAATCAATTGATGGACAATATCTCAAAAGACCATCGCCATTCTGGTGTGATCGAAATGATGCGCAACCCAATTGAGGTGCGGGCCTTTGACGGTTTCCATATGAAGCATATTGAAGGGCTCCAGTTTGATGAACTGGTAAGCGCCATGAACACATAAAAGGTGGCGCACCGCCTTTTAACCCCAATCTTTCAGAATTAATTTAGCCTCAGCAGCTAAACTGGCCCGCATTGCGCACCAAAATTACTGATGAGGCATTATGATCAGACTATTATATGTCAGCACCGGTCTCGCCAATTTAGACTACAAAGATGTTTCGGCCATCCTTGAAGCTGCCCAGAGAAAGAACGCCACCAAAAACATTACTGGCGCCCTCGCTTATAATGGCAAAAACTTTGCCCAAGTGCTTGAGGGTAGTGAGGCCGACATCGACAAACTGATGCGAAAGATCAAAGATGATAGCCGCCATGCCAATGTCATTGAGATGATGCGCAAGCCCATCACCGAACGCGCCTATAGCGACTGGTCCATGAAGATGATCGACAGCAAAGACTTTGATGAGCTGATTGCAGCGATGACGCTTTGAAGCCTCTCGCCACATTGCGGTAATGAAGGCGCGGCCCGGACAATTTTTGGCGTTTATTTTTAAACTAGCTCAACTCAAGCTCGGCACCGGCAAGCCAAGGCTCCACATTGTCGAGCAAACCAATCAAAGCCAAGCCATGGGCCACCGATTGGAACTGATTGCCATCAGCCAGCTTTTCAGGGCCAAACCGATCTGCAAACAATCGCTTTACCGCCGGGATGAAAGATGAGCCGCCCGTCAAAAACACATGGTCAATATCTTCAATTTTGATGTGCTCGCGCGCAAACAACCCGTCAACCGCCTGGCCGATTTTGTTGAGGTCTTTTTCAATCCAATGCTCAAAATCATCGACCTTAATCTCCTGATCGATTTGAATTTTGCCCAGCTTGATCTGAAGATTGGCCGTGGGGTTTGATGACAATTGTGCCTTGGCACCTGAGACGGCGCGATAAATATCAAAGCCCCGATCATCCATAATCGTATCGATCAACGCTTCCAACTTATCCGGCGCCAGCGAGGCATTCCACAATTCTTCCAGCTCATTCATATTTTGCGGCGTTTTCAACACCGCCAACTGGTGCCAACGCGCGAAATTGGCAAAATAATGCTTGGGAATTTCAAGGATTTTGTCGAACGACTTATACTCGGTGCCCTTGCCCAATTCCGGGCAAATCACCGCATCAATAATCCGATAGTCAAAACTATCACCAGCAATGCCCACGCCCGCATAGCCCAAAGGATGCGCGACAACCCGATCCCCATGGCGCTCAAACCGAATGATCGAAAAGTCGCTCGTACCGCCGCCAAAATCGCCCACCAGCACGGTCGCATCTTTTTTCAACCGCTTGGCATAGGAGTAGGCTGCCCCCACTGGCTCATAAACATGTTGCGGGGTTGGGAACCCAGCTTGTTTATAGCCCAGCTCATATCGCTCCATCGCCAATTGATCGTCTGGGGAGGCGCCAACAAAGGCGACCGGGCGCCCAGAAATAAAGGTGGTGCCCATTTCATCAAGCCCATTGGCCGCGCTCTTGCGCGCGGTTTGCAAAAAGGCGGCGAGCAAATCCTCAAACCGATATTTTTGACCAAAGACCCGCGTTTCTTCAAACAAACGACTGGCCGCGTGGCTTTTAAAGGATTGAATAAAACGGATTTCAGAGAGGGCGGATAAATAGGATTTGATGGCCTCCAGCCCCGCACTTACCTCCACATCAAACGAGCGTTCGCGTTCAATTTTTTGAAAACACAAGACGGAGCGGTACACATCGGACATTTGCGCGCCCATGCCAAATTGCACCGTGTGCACATCGCCATTTTGGTTGGCCCGGGCAATCACTGTGTTGGTGGTACCGAAATCAACACCATAGGAATATTGTGCGCCCATATGCCCCTCCAAAGAACGTAAAAACCCTGCCCGGATTGCGATGATCTATCCGTGCAAGGTGACAAGCTGATAAAATGCGGACGCGCTTCCTATCAGGCGGGGGTGCCGATGGCAAGTGAAGGAAAAGGGCCTAAGCGCACTTAGCGCATATACCGCGAATTTCGAGGCTGGTTTTTACCGGCGTGAAGTCGCGTTCTTTCGCCCAAAGGTCGAGGCGTTTGCTCACCTCATCATCTGAGAACTCCCACACATTGTTGCAATTCTCGCAAATGCCAAAGGCGATCAGTTCATTCTCATGACAGTTCGGATGGGCGCACGCCACAAAAGCATTGAGCGTTTCCAGCCGATGGGCGAGGCCCATTTCGGTAAGCTTATCCAGCGCCCGATAAATCTGTAGCGGTGCCTTTAAGCCCTTCTCACGCAATTTATCCAGCAAATCATAAGCGCTCATCGGGGTTTTGGATTTGCCCAATTGGTTGAGCACCAGATCCTGATTTTTGGTCAAGTTTTGCTCACTCATGAGGGGCCTCCACAGGCTGGTTTTTGGCGCCGCGCAAATTTTTCGGCACCAAGGAAATCAAAAAGATGATCAACGCCGCCACCACAATTGAGGGGCCAGACGGGGTATCATATTGTAAAGAACCATATAGACCGCCGATCACAGCGACAACGCCCAAAATAGACGCCAGCACCGCCATAATCTCGGGCGTGGCCGCAAAACGACGGGCTGTCGCCGCAGGAATAATCAGCAAGGCGGTGATCAACAAGATACCGACAATTTTCATCGCGATGGCAATCAACAGCGCAAGCAATACCATCAGAATAAACCGACTGCGTTGCGGCTTCATATTTTCCGCCTGCGCCAACTCCACATTCACCGTCGCCGCCACCAAGGGTCGCCAGAACCAAATCAAGATGGCAAGGACCACGGCACCAAGGCCATAGACCATTTGAATATCGGTGCTGGTCACGGCGAGAATGTCGCCAAACAAAAGCCCCATCAGATCAATGCGCACACTCGTCATCAAGCTGACAATCACCAAACCCAGGGCCAGGGTGGAGTGCGAGAGGATGCCCAAAAGCGCATCCGCCGACAGGGATTGCCGCTTTTCAAGGATCAGCAAAGCGAAGGACACCATCAGCGCCACGGCAATCACGCCGACCATCAAATTGAGATTGAACACAAAGCTGAGCGCTACGCCCAGCAAAGCTGAATGGGCCATTGTGTCACCAAAATAAGCCATGCGCCGCCACACAATAAAACAGCCCAATGGACCCGTGACCAAAGCAAAACCGATACCCGCAATCATCGCCCGCATAAAGAAATCATCTAAAATACCCATCAGTGATGCTCCTTTTCATGCGGCCGATCCTGCCCATGATCACAATGATCATGAATGGTGCCATCGGCGTGCATCACCCGGCCATCCGGCAAATGGGTGTGGTCATGATCATGCTGATAAACCGCAAGACTTTGCGCCGCCCGCGCGCCGAACAGACGCTTATATTCATCGCTCTCTGCCACCAGTTTTGGCGTGCCGCGACAACACACATGCCCATTCAAGCAAATCACCGTATCGGTTTGCGCCATCACCACATGCAAATCATGGGAGATCAATAAAATTCCACAGCCCGTTTCATCACGTATGGTTTTGATCAAATCATAAAGCGCGATCTCACCTGCAAAATCGACGCCCTGCACCGGCTCATCCAACACCAGCAGATCTGGCTGCATAAGCAAAGCGCGGGCCAGCAAAGCCCGTTGTGTTTCCCCACCTGAGAGCGATTGCATATCCGATTTTTTGAGATGCGAGATGCCGACCAAATCCAAGGCATGATCAATATCGTGCTCGGTTTGTTTTTTGGTCAACTTCATCAACCGACTGACCGGCATGGGCAAGGTCCAGTCCAAGTTAAATTTTTGTGGCACATAGCCAATCTGTAAATCGGGTCGGCGGATCACCTGGCCTTCGGTGGGCTGCAGCACGCCCAAGGCGGTTTTCACACTGGTGGATTTGCCTGACCCGTTTGGCCCAATCAGCGTAACAATTTCTTTGGGATGCACGTCAAAAGTGACACCGCGCACCAGCCATTTGCCGTCGCGATAAACGCCAACTTTGTCTAAACGCACCAGCGCCTCTTGCGCTAAATTTTGATCGGACACAAATTTGCACTCAATTTGAAAAGAACGGTTGCACCTCTTTTTGCCATACGTTATATCGTAACGCAACAATGTTATGTTATTACATTAATGGAGATAGAAATGCGAATGAAATTTGGTGCAAGCGCCTTGGTTTTGAGCTTGGCAATGACGGGTTTGGCCTCAGCGAACGAACTTAATGTGGTGACCTCCATTCGCCCGCTTCATTCGCTATTGGCCAATGTAACCCAAGGGGTAACCACCCCCACCAATATCGTACCCGCCAACGCGTCGCCCCATGATTACGCGCTGAAGCCTTCTGATGCGCAAGCGCTGCAAAATGCAGATTTGGTGTTTTGGGTCGGTGAAGATTTGGAAAGCTTTTTGGCCAAATCCATCACCTCCCTGCCGCAAAATGCCAAGGTGATCGCACTGCAAGATCACGAAGACCATTTTGATTTTCTGCCCACCCGCAAGGTGAGCTTGGCGGACGATGACCATGGTCATGATGAAGCCCATGACGAACACAACGACGCCCATGCTGATCATGCGGACGACCATGATGAACATGATCATGAGGATGCGACTCACGAGCACGAAGACCATGATGAGCACGCCCATGACCACGAAGACGAACATCATGACGATCATCATCATGGCAATGTGGACCTGCATCTTTGGCTCAATATCGACAATGCCAAACATTTTGTTGAACTGGCGACGGAAGAATTGAGCGCAGCTGACGCGGCGAATGCGACGCAATATCAGGCAAATGCCGCAAGCACCCTTGAACGGCTGGACACGCTGAACACCGAGATCAAAGCGCAACTGGCTGGACTTGAGGCAAAAAAATTCGTGACCTTCCACGATGCCTACCAGTATTTTGAAGCCCAATATGGACTTTCTAATGCAGGCACCGTGACCTTAAGCCCGGAGATCAAACCCGGCGCGAAACGACTGACTGAATTGAAAGCGCATTTGCAGGAAGATCAAATCAGCTGCATTTTCGCCGAGCCGCAGTTTGACGCCAAATTGGTTGAACTTGCTGTGGAAGGCACCGCGGTCAAACAGGCCGTGTTGGACCCCCTGGGTGCGAGCCTTGAAGATGGCGCTGACCTCTATTTCAACCTGATCCGCGATATGGGCAACAATTTTGCCGACTGTTTAAGCGAATAGCCTAGTCCAACATCTCATCCTGGGCGCGGCGGAGATCAACGATCTTCAAGCTCGCGTCCGGGGTGGTGTTTTGTGCCGTGATCAGCTCGCCTTTTTTAATCGGCGCAATCACTTTACCGCCCTCGATTAAGCCGACAGGATGCGCCGCTTTCGCCTTGGCGTCGTCCCGCGTCATGGTGAACGAGCGATAGCAATATTGCCCAATCGCATCCAATGTTTCGCCCGGCTGCATATCCTTTTTCGCCACCGCACACACGTCAGCCACCGGCCGGTCCATCGGCACCATATCTGACTGCCCATAAAGTGCGATGCGCGCGCAGGTGAGCGGCACTTCCAAACTGGTGAGATGAAACGGGCGATACAGCGTAAAATACGGCCCGCGCCCCACTTTCAAATCAGCCATGCGCTCGTGAATACGCTCATGCGGGGCTTTGACCACCACAAACACGCCCGGCGCGACGCCCTTGCCGATCGTGTAATCCACTTTGCCTGCACCAGAGAGGATGCCGCCATCCTCTTTTGGGATCAAAATATCCTCAAGCGTATCAATGGTCGCTTCCGGCCCATGCATGCCCGGCACATCTGGCAGCAACCCTGTGGCATTAGCCAACGCGGCCATTTCGACCATGGTCTTGGACCCATCGACAAACTCAACCAGCATGCGCGGGTTCATATTGCGCGCGAAGGCTTCTTCTTCGTAGTCCGCAGGCACCGCATCAAATTTCAGCGGATTGTTTTTGCCTTTACCGGCAGAAATGATCGGCAGTTCCAGCGCGTTGGCAAAATCAACCAACTCCATAATGGACGAAGGCTCGTCCCCCGCCCCGACGGAATAGACAAGGCCCAACTCTTTCGCGCGGCGATGCAAATAGGTGCCAACGGTCACGTCCGCTTCCACATTCATCATCACCAAATGCTTGCCCGCCTCCAAGGTCAACAGACCAATTTCAGCGCCCACACTGGGCTTGCCCGTCGCTTCGATCACCTGGCTCACATGATCATTTTGCGCCACCAAACGCGCATCACCACACACAGCAATCTTGCCCATTTCAATCGCGCGAGAAATGGCGGCATCATTTTCGCACACCATCGCCATCTCGCGATCGCCATAGGCAATCTCAACCGCTTTAAGCGCATTTTCAATATTGCGCACGGCAACGGCGCCAACGCGCATGCCGCGCATTCGCCCGATTTGCAAAATCAAATCGGTGCCCATTTCGCCCGCACCAATCAACCCCACAATGATCTCTTTGCCGCTGTCCGCCAGCTTATAGAGATCGCGGGAAAGGCCTGTCATGCTTTCGCGGCCCATTTGGAAAGGTTTGAACGTTTCAATGGTCATAGGTGCGCCAGTTTGAAATTGAATTTGCGCCTTACTAGCGCAAAATACGCAGCGATGGCGACCCCAAACTCACTTCAAGTTGATTTTCTTAAAAATCATCGCCAATTTAGATTGATGGAAAAGGAGCGCCTATGACCGTCACCGCAAAAGACATTATTCAATTCTGGTTTGTCGACCATGGAGAAAAAGATTGGTTCACCGGAGGCGAAGCGTTTGACGCCAAAATCATCGACCAGTTCAAAGATACACACACAGCCGCCGCACGCGGTGATCTGTTCGATTGGCGGGTGGATGCCGAAGGGCGCCTGGCGGAGATCATCATTCTGGATCAATTCAGCCGCCAAATTTACCGCAAAGACAAACGCGCCTTCGCCTCTGACATGCAGGCCCTCACCTTGGCGCAAGAGCTGGTGGCCAGCGGCGACGATCAGCATTTAGAAGTGCGGATGCGCACCTTTGCCTATATGCCCTATATGCATGCGGAAAGCCTGAAAGTGCATGATGAGGCGGTAAAGCTGTTCAAAAGCCTCGGCAATGAGAACAGCCTTGAATACGAAATCAAGCACCGGGACATTATCGAGCAGTTTGGCCGCTACCCCTATCGCAACCAAGTGCTGGGGCGCGAAAACACGCCCGCCGAGGAGGCGTTCCTCTCCAGCGAGCATGATAGCTTTGGCCAATAGGTCGGGGCGCTAACGCGCCTCTTCCCCGATCAGCTTGGTGCGCAAATAGTTCGAGATATTGTCAAAGACAAACACCACAATCAGGATCAAGATCACCATATAGCCGACATTTTCCCAGTCGGTACCAGTGCGCATGGCCTCGAGCAATTTGAGGCCAATGCCGCCCGCACCTACCGCCCCGATGATGGTGGCAGACCGGGTGTTTGATTCCCAGAAATAGAGCGCTTGCGACGCAAAAAGCGGCAGCACTTGTGGCACCACGCCGAAGCGCTGCACCTCCACCGGCGATGCCCCAAGCGACTTCACGCCTTCGCGTTGCTTGTCATCGACATTCTCCAAGGCTTCGGAATAAAGTTTGCCGAGCGTACCCGTGTCGGTGAAAAAGATCGCCGCGATACCGGCAATCGGTCCCGGCCCAAATGAGCGGGTGAAGAACAGCGCCCAAATCAGCATATCGACCGAGCGCAAAAAGTCGAACGCCCGCTTCATAAACCAGTTGGCGGCGTTAGACCGTGTGATATTGCGCGCGGCAATAAAGGCCAGCGGGAAGGCCAGAATGCCCGCAAACAACGTACCCACAAAGGCCATCACAATGGTTTGCAGTAATTTCACAAACACATCCGCGTGCTGCCATTCGGCATTATAAAGAAAGTCATTGATCGCCACGCTGAGATTGCTTTTACCCGCTTCAAGTTGCGGCCCAGCAGCAATCGTCGAGATCACTTCAAACCCGTTCATGCCCCAAAAAGCTGAACTCGGATCAAAGAAGAAATTCTCCCACCCCCAAAAGCGGCGCCAAACGCGCACTTGGGTGTTACGAATTTCAATGTTGCCGGCAAAGCCAAAGCTGAATTTCACGCGGCCATTGCGGGCTTCAAAAGCGCTGGTGGCGTTGGGCGGCAAAAGAGCTTCATCATCGGTGATCACCACCTCAAAACGCTGTCCGCCCTTGGTGATCTCCACCAGACCTTCTTGCACGACGATAAAATCGCTCGGGCCAAAATCGACACGATAGGCATCGGCGGTTTCATTGGCGATCACCCAACTTGGATCTGGCTCGGCCCCAAGGGGTGAAAAGCGCGGATATTGCAACTCTAACCCATCATCGCGGAAGCGGAACTTTGGCTGCGCCTGCCAGGACACCCAATCGGCCATATAAAGCCCGGCCCGGTCCCATTTGGCATCGGAGAAGACCTGCGGAATATTGAAAAAGAAAAAGCAAGCCACGAGATAGGCCAGCAACGCCGCGACAATCGCCAGCGGGCGAAACTTTTTCACCGGGTCTTTGTGAAACACCTCGGCATATTGCTCTTTTAGCTCGGCTTGCCGTTCGGCAGTGAGGTTTGTGGTGGTCAACATGGTCATATCCCCCTATGCGCCGAACTGGAACGCTTGATCGCCCACCATCTTGCGGCGCAGCCAGCCGGAAAGCTGATCCACGGCGACGATGGTGACAAACAGCAAAAGGATAATGGCGTAAGTTTTCGCCGCATGATCGCGCGACAAGGACAGGCGAAACACTTCGCCAATACCGCCGCCGCCCACAGCACCAATAATGGTGGAGGCACGCACATTGATTTCAGCGCGCAGCAAGGCATAGGACGTGAAGTTGGGCAGCACTTGCGGCACAATGGCAAAGCGCACCCGCTCAACCCAACTGGCACCGGCGGCCCGCAAACCCTCATCCAGTTTCATGTCGGCATTTTCCACCACTTCGAAAAACAGCTTGCCCAACGCGCCGATCGTGTGGATCGACACCGCGGCAATCGCCGCAATTGGCCCAAGCGACAAGATCGCCGCCAGCAGGCCCGCAATCACAATCTCTGGGAACGCACGCAGCAACTCCATGATGCGGCGCACCACAAAGCGCACCGCTTTGGAACCCACCAGATTGGAGGCAGCGAAAAAGCAGAGCACAAAGGCAATGCCCCCGCCCAACAGTGTGGACACAAAAGCAATATTGAGGGTGACCAGCATCTCATAAAAATATTCGGGCAGATAAAAATCGCCGATCAGATAATGCCGCCCCTCTTCATAATCATATTTCAGCGAGCCATCGGCATAGGGTGATGGCAAATCAAACAGCGCCCGGAAAATCTCCAAAGGATCGTCCGGCAAGAAATTCAAAACAAAATCGAAAAAATACGGGATGCGATCAATAAATTTGCCCGAGTTCGAGGCATTGGCAAACCACAAGGCCGCCACAAGAATGGCGCCCAAAATGCCAATGGTGAGAAAGCTATAGAGCTTTTTAGTTCGCGCCAGCTCTTGATAATGTTGATGCACCTTTTTGGTGGCATCAGAAAGTTTTGGCGGTGAAGATTGGCTAACAGCACCCATCAAATCGCGCTCCACATAGATATGCAAAAGGACCGATCAACATGACCGGTCCTTTCAACGAGGTTTTATAATTAGCCGCCGATTTTGGCTTTACGGGCGTCAACGATTGTTTCGTAGAAAGAGTGATCCACTTCCACGAAACCGTTATATGTGCCGCCTTGGATGGCAGAAAAACAATCAGGATTTGTTTCTGGCAAGCTCAACATGAAGTCTTTGAACTTGGCACGTACATCTTCGTCCAGATCGGCACGCACAACAATTGGGCCGTTCGGGATCAAAGGCGAACGCCAGATCTCTTTCACGTCTTCCATGTCGAGAAGGCCTTTATCCACCATCTTGCGGATATTGCCCGAAGTGTAGCCATCCAGATATTCACCAACGCCTGATGACCAGGTCACGCCGCCGTCAATTTTGCCATCCAGCACCGCCAACACATTGTTTTCGTGCCCACCATTGAAGGATGTTTCTGAGAAATATTCATCAACGGGCATGCCCAGTTCTTTTGGCAACGCCACTGAGGGGACCAAGAAGCCTGAAGTTGAATCTGGGTCAGCATAACCAAGATGCTTGCCCTTCATATCGTCCAAAGACTCAATGCCGCTATCTGAGCGGGCCAACATGATGGAGTGATAGCCCGTTGCACCATCAACTTGTTCGGTGGTCAAAATCGGATCTACAGCTTCCGGATCCTGCAAATAAACAGCTGCATAGCCAGACGCACCCAGCTCGGCATAATCAAGCGTGCCGCCCAAAAGGCCCTGGATCACACCGTCATAGTCAGCGGCTGGGAACAATTGAACATTGTTTACGCCAATGGCTTCCGGCAACAGATCGATCAAGCATTGGTTGTTGCGCAAACGGTCGGCTTCGTTTTCGCCGCCCAAAATACCAACGCGGAATGTATCAAGCGCCATGGCGGTTGAGGACATGGCCACAACAGCTACAGCAGACCAAAGGCCAGTACGGATCGCATTCATGGGGATTCTCCTAAAATTATGCGGTTTACCGTTGAAATTCATTGCTGCGCCTCAGCGCATCAATTCAGCGTCACGTGCGCCTCATCGGCATCACGATAGGGCCCGCGGCGTTTTTGCGCGGGTGTCTCATTGTCGTCTTCAAGGGAAGTCGAGGTCATGCTTTCAGAGAAGGCGTCTTTCAGCCCCTCGGCACCATAAATGCGGCGCGCCACCTCAGTGGTCAGCGCTTCAGGCGGGCCATCAAACACCACCTCGCCATGGGCCATGCCGATGATTCGCTCGCAATAATTGCGGGCCGTATCCAGCGTGTGCAGATTGGTGATGACGGTGATGCCGTCATCTTCATTAATCGCCTTCAAACTATCCATCACCACTTTCGCGTTGCGCGGGTCGAGCGAGGCAATCGGCTCATCGGCCAAAATCATTTTCGGCTGCTGCATCAGGGCGCGGGCGATGGCCACACGCTGCTGCTGACCGCCAGACAAAGTGCCCGCGCGTTGCAACGCGGTTTGCGCAATGCTCAACCGCTCCAGCGCTTCAAGCGCTTCAAGCTGCTCTTCTTCGGTGAAACTTTTGATGAGGGAAGAGAATGTGTTGCGCCGGTTCAACCGCCCCAACATCACATTGGTCAAAACATCGAGGCGCGGCACCAGATTGAACTGCTGAAAGATCATCGCGCAATCACGTTGCCAATTGCGCAAGTCAGCGCCCTTCAGGCTGGAGACTTTGGTGCCATCAAACTCGATGGCCCCATCGCTGGTGGCAATCAATTGGTTGATCATGCGCAACAGGGTGGATTTGCCCGCCCCAGATTGACCGATCACCCCCACCATTTCGCCTGAAGCGATGGCGAGGTTGACATTTTTCACCGCCAATTTGTCTCCAAATCGGCGATTAACATTTTGCAGCTTCAACATGTAACGATGTGCCCCTATTCGAATTCGGGCCCATCTCTATTGCTGCTGCTTTACATAAAAATGTCGGTTAGATGTCAGATTTGTGAAAGTCGCTATTCATAGACAAATATAGGTCGCAAAACGTGCTGCGCCTAGCTTTCGATCTCCAACTGCACCGTCTCACCGCGAAAGCGCGAACGGGTATATTGCAGCTTTTCCCCTGATTCTGACACATTCACGCTGGTGATCTGCATCAGCGGATACCCCACCTCCACCTGCAACAGGCGCGCATCATCTGCCGTGGCGGCAATGGCGGTCACCCAGCTCTTGTCGCGCTTGTAATTTTCAAAGCCCGCCCGGGCCAATGCTTTTGAAATTGACCCCAGCTCGGCATAGTGCGGCACCAGATCAGGCAGCAAATCTTTTCGGAACCAGATGGTCGCCACGGTGATCGGCACGCCATCGGCCACCCGCAAGGTCTCGATGCGCAGCACCGAATCGCCCGCCGCGATGTTGAGATGCTTGGCCACGTCCTCAGTTGCCGCTTCCTCTGCTGACGAGATCAGCCGCCCACCCGGCTGGCGCTTCTGGGCGCTGATAATTTCAGAAAAGCGCGTGCGCGAGGAAATCGGATAGGTGATGGGCGCATCTGCCACAAAGGTGCCGCGGCCACGTGTGGCGGTGAGAAACCCATTCTCCGTGAGCGCCGCAATGGCGCGCCGCACCGTATGGCGATTCACTTCATAATCATTTGCCAACTCGACTTCTGTCGGCAATTGCGTGCCCGGCTTGTAGGTACCCGCCACAATTTCATGCTGCAATCGCTCGGCGATTTGCCGCCAGAGGGACACGCCCTGCCCCCGCTCAATCTTGCTCAAACTCCACACTCCCAAGCCTTTGATGCCGTCATATGACTGCAACAATTTCGCACTTTAATAAACCATACAAACAAAAGTATACAAATATATACAATTAGTATAGACAAATTTTTTGAAATACTTTAGGACAGCACCCGTTCTGATCTTTCAAAAACTGAAAAGAGCCATTCATGACCGCGCCTTCCTCCCCCGACAATAAAGCTGAAAATGCTGAGGTGATCGCTCGCCAGCGCGTTATGCGCGTTTTGGTGCAAGCGCCCGACCAGCAACTTGAAGATCTGTATGAGAAATTTGCTGACAAGCCAGACTGGACATTCGCCCGAAAGCCCGAAACGGGCCTTGTGATGACACGCGGGCGGATCGGCGGCGGCGGGGCACCGTTTAATCTGGGCGAAATAACTGTGACCCGCGCCGCCATTCAATTGGAAAGTGGCGAAGTTGGCCACGCCTATTGCCAAGGCCGCAACCAACGCAAAGCCGCCATCGCCGCCTTTTTCGATGCTGCCTGGTTAAGCGAAGCGCACAAGCAAAGCGTTGAAGCCAACATCATCGCTCCGTTGGAGCAAAAGCAGCTCACCGCCAAAAAAGACAAGCTGAAAAAAGCCGCCGCCACCAAGGTCGACTTTTTCACCATGGTGCGGGGAGACGGATAATGACGATGTCCCAACGAACCATTGCACAAGGCTTCACCGACCTCACCCATCAAAGCCAACAGAGCTTTAAAACGATTATGGATGCCATGGCGCAGCCGGGGAAAATCTATGATGCGCCGCATAAAGTGGACAATGCGGGTGCCCTTAATCCCGTTGCTGCCATGGCTGCCCTGACCCTATGTGACGCAGAAACGCTGATCTATCTTGATGAGACACTCAATACGACAGAGACACGCCAATTCTTGGCGTTCCACACCGGCGCGGCCACCACAAGCGATCCGCAAAAAGCTCAATTTGCCTTTTTGAGCAGTGCAGAAGCCTTAGAAGGCAACCATAATTTCAATATGGGCAATCATGAATATCCTGATCAATCCACCACGGTCATTATTGCCGTGAACGATCTGGCCAATCAGGCAGGCGTCGGGCTTTCCGGCCCCGGCATCGAAACCAGCCGCGCCTTCGCCTTCTCCAGCTTGAACCAAAAATTCTGGCAACAGGCTAAAGCCAACAATGCGGAATATCCTTTGGGCATCGACCATATTTTCGTGACAGAAACGCAGCTGGCTGCCCTGCCCCGCTCCACCAAAATCAATCTCGATCCGGCGCAAGGAGAATAGACATGTATGTTGCTGTAAAAGGCGGCGAAAAGGCCATCAAAAACGCCCACACATTGTTCGCCGCCAAACGTCGTGGCAATGAAAATGTGCCCGGCCTGCGTCTGGACCAGATCACCGAGCAATTGTCATTCGCCGTCGATCGCGTGATGGGCGAAGGCTCGCTTTATGATCCAGAATTGGCGGCCATGGCCATTCGGCAGGCACAGGGGGATTTGATCGAAGCCATCTTCCTGATCCGCGCATACCGCACCACCCTGCCGCGCTTTGGCTATGCAGAACCCATCGAAACCGGCAAGATGGCCATTGAGCGACGCATCTCCGCAACCTTCAAAGATTTGCCCGGCGGCCAAGTGCTTGGGCCAACTTTTGACTATTCCCACCGCCTGATCAATTTCGATTTCGACGCGGAAGCGGCCCCCGAAACACCCCCTTCGAGCGACGAAGACATCGATTTGAATGCGGAAGTGCCGCGCGTTTCTGACATTTTGGGCAAGTCCGGCATGATTGAGCCAGACCATCAATTTGATGAAGGCCATGAAACAGGCGATTTGACCCGTACCCCGATCGATTTTCCAACCGATCGCGACGTGCGGCTGCAAAATCTGGCGCGTGGTGACGAAGGCTTTTTGCTGGCGCTTGGCTATTCCACACAGCGCGGCTATGCCCGCTCGCACCCCTTCGCGGGCGAAATTCGCTTCGGCGAAGTCGAGGTTGAGTTTTTTGCTGAAGAACTTGGCTTTGCCGTGCCCATCGGCACCATGGAAGTGACCGAATGCCAAATGATCAACCAGTTTAAAGGCAGCGCCAAAGCGCCTCCTGCCTTCACCCGTGGCTACGGCTTGGTGTTTGGCCAAGCCGAACGCAAAGCCATGTCGATGGCACTGGTGGATCGCTCGCTCCGCTGGAAAGAGCTGGGCGAAGAATTCTCCGCCCCGGCGCAAGATCAGGAATTTGTGCTGTCCCACTCCGACAATATTCAGGCCACAGGTTTTGTGGAGCATTTGAAGCTGCCGCACTATGTGGATTTCCAAGCCGAGTTGGACCTGATCCGCACCATGCGCAAGGAATTTGACGCGCAGCAAAATGAAGATGGCGATGAGCCAAAAATGGAGGCGGCCCAATGAGCCTTGATCAACTGACCAACGCGGCCCCGGCCTACAATTTTGCCTATCTCGACGAACAGACCAAACGCATGATTCGCCGCGCGATCCTCAAAGGCATCGCTGTGCCGGGCTATCAGGTGCCGTTCGCCGCGCGCGAAATGCCCATGCCTTATGGCTGGGGCACCGGCGGCGTGCAGGTCACTGCCTCAGTTTTGGGCGAAAGCGACATTCTCAAAGTGATCGACCAAGGCGCCGACGACACGACAAATGCGGTCTCCATCCGCAACTTCTTCGCCAAAACCGCCAATGTGGACCTAACCACCCACACCGGCGAAGCCACGGTAATTCAAACCCGGCACCGCATTCCGGAAGAAGAACTGCAGGAACATCAAACGCTGGTCTATCAGGTGCCGATTCCCGAGCCGCTACGCTTTTTGGAACCACGGGAAACCGAGACCCGCAAAATGCACGCCTTGAGCGAATATGGTCTGATCCATGTAAAGCTTTATGAAGATATTGCCACCCACGGCCATATCGCCACCACTTATGCTTATCCGGTGATGGTAGAGGGGCGCTATGTGATGGATCCCTCGCCGACCCCAAAATTCGACAACCCGAAAATGCACAAATCCAAAGCCTTGCAATTGTTCGGGGCGGGCCGGGAAAAGCGGATCTACGCCCTGCCGCCTTACACCGATGTGGTGAGCCTCGATTTTGAAGATCACCCCTTCACCATTCAGGAATGGCCCGACACACAATGCGCCATGTGCGGCGCAGAAGGCGTGTATTTTGACGAGGTGATTTTGGATGACGCAGGCAACAATATGTTTGTGTGCTCAGACAGCGATTATTGCGAAACCCGCCAGAGCGAAGGTCATCTTGGCCCGCTAAATGCCGACTATAAGGAGCGCATGCAATGAGCCTTGATCAAGACTTACCTTTGTTGAGCGTGAAAAATCTATCCCATTTTTACGGCCAGCAACTGGGCTGCAAGAATGTCAATTTCGATCTCTATCCCGGCGAAGTGCTGGCCATTGTGGGCGAAAGCGGGTCGGGCAAAACCACCCTGCTCAATTGCCTCTCCACCCAGATCATTCCCACAGATGGCGCAGTCTATTATCGCAATCGCAAGGGAAAATCGGACAATCTATATGAGATGAGCGAAACCCAACAGCGCATCTTGTTGCGCACCGATTGGGGCTTTGTGCGCCAGCATCCACGCGACGGGTTGCGCATGAATGTCTCCGCCGGTGCCAATGTGGGCGAACGCTTGATGGCGCTGGGTGATCGACACTATGGCAAAATCCGCGACACAGCCCTCGACTGGTTGGCGAAAGTGGAAATTCAGGCGGACCGCATCGATGACGCGCCGCGCACCTTTTCTGGCGGCATGCAGCAGCGGCTGCAAATTGCCCGCAATCTGGTGACCAATCCGCGCCTTGTATTTATGGACGAACCAACCGGCGGCCTCGACGTGTCGGTGCAAGCGCGTCTGCTCGATTTGATTCGCCGTTTGGTGGCCGAACTTGGCCTCTCCATCATTATCGTGACGCACGATCTGGCTGTCGCACGTTTGTTGTCTGACCGGATTATGGTGATGAAAGACGGCGAGGTGATTGAGCAAGGTCTAACCGACCAGGTTCTTGATGATCCACACCAAGCCTATACCCAACTTTTGGTGTCATCCATTCTGCATGTGGGGAGCTAATCATGACACAGCCCATTTTGAGCGTTCAAAACCTGACCAAATCCTTCGTGATGCATTTGCAAAATGGTTTGCAATTGCCCGTGATGGACGGGGCAGGATTTGAAGTCTTCGCTGGCGAATGCGTGGTGCTTGGCGGCCCCTCCGGCGCAGGAAAATCCACCTTGTTGAAAATGATCTATGGCAACTATGCTGCCGATGCCGGTGAAATCATCATCACCCATGGCGACCAGCACACAGATTTGGTCCAAGCGTCGCCGCGCGAGATCTTGCGCCTGCGCCAATCCACCATCGGCTATGTGAGCCAATTCCTTTCGGCCATCCCCCGCGTGTCCGCCCTCGATCTGGTGGCGCAAGTCGCCCGCCAATGGGGCCACAGCGAAGAAGTTGCGCAGAAAAAGGCCGCAAAAATGCTCGGCCAGTTGAATATTCCTGAGCATTTGTGGAACCTGCCCCCCGCCACCTTCTCTGGCGGCGAGCAACAACGGGTGAACATTGCCCGCGGCTTTATGGGCGAGCATAAATTGCTGCTGCTCGACGAGCCAACGGCTTCGCTTGATGCGGCCAACCGACAAGTTGTGTTGTCTTTGATTGAGGAACGCAAAGCCAATGGCACCGCCATGCTGGGCATTTTTCACGATGCCGACACCCGCGACAAGGTGGCGGATCGTGTGATTGATGTCACCAAATTTGCGGTACAAAAAGCAGCATAATTTGATCAAATAAATGACTGTCAAATTGCTGACATTTAAATAGACTATGTGAAGGCGCGAGTTCACGCCTTCCAATTCTTAAGGTCCCTCATGTCTGAGCGTTATGCGATATATTATGCGCCAGCCACAAATGACTCTTTGTGGCAAAAAGCCAGCCAATGGCTGGGGCGCGACTGCCACCAAAATTGCGAACTGGCGCAACCTTCCATTGAAGGCATCACGCCGGTGGACCAATATGAATTCACCGCCTCGCCACGGCGTTATGGATTTCATGCCACCATCAAGGCACCATTTCATATGGCGGAGAATACGAATATCGATTCCCTGCGGCGCGACCTGAAAGCCTTTGCAGATGCGCAAAACCCCGTCGAAATTGGCAGCTTAAAAGTGCATCAGATCGGCAGATTTATCGCCATCGTGCCCGCGCATCAATGTGAGGACGTGACCGAACTCGCCCAAAAAGTGGTGCACCACTTTGATCACTATCGCGCGCCGCTGAGCCAAGAAAAACGGCAAGAACGCATCGCCTCTGGCCTTAATGATCGTCAGATCGAACTGCTCGACCACTGGGGCTACCCCTATGTGGGCGAGCAATTCAAAATGCATTTGACCCTGACAGGGCAAGTGGATGAGTTAGCCGGAAAATTATTCTTCGAGGCGGCGCAACAATGGTTTGCGGCCGAGTTGGAACGCACCTACACCTTCAACAATTTGGCGCTTTATCATGAGCCTGAAAAGGGCGCGCCTTTTGTCCGATTAGAAGATTACCCCCTAAGGGGCTGAACGAAAGCTGAGATGAAATGACCGAAAATCTAAGCATTAAAAATGCAAAGCTGATCCTTGCCGACAGCGAAATGACAGGCGCCCTGAACGTGAAAGACGGCATGATCGCCGACATGGCGAACAGCGGGGAGTCGGGCCTCGACTTCGATGGCGACTATCTGGTGCCTGGTCTGGTGGAGTTGCACACCGACCATCTTGAAAGCCACTACCGTCCGCGCCCCGGTGTCTTCTGGGACCCCATGGCCGCGTTGCACGCCCACGACGCGCAAGTCACCTCATCCGGCATCACCACGGTGTTTGACGCGGTGCGGATCGGCTCTGACACCGATATGAAAAATATGGGCGAGCATGTGGATGTGTTGGTGGGTGCCATCACCAAAGCCAAGGCTGAAAAACGCCTCCGCTCCGATCATTTGATCCATTTGCGCTGCGAATTGTCCAGCCATGATGCCTTGGAACAGTTCGAGCAATATTGCCAGAATGAACTGGTGAAACTGGCCTCGCTGATGGACCACACCCCCGGCCAGCGGCAATTTATGCAGCTGGAGCAATATTACCTTTATTACCAAGGCAAAACTGGCATGAACGATGCGGAGATGGAAAAATTCATCGCCGCGCGGATCGCCGAACACGAGCAATATTCCGCACCAAACCGTCAGGCGATCGTGAAACGTGGTCATGAAATCGGTCTGACCCTCGCCAGCCACGATGACGCGACAATCGATCATGTTGCAGAAGCGCAGGCAGATGGCGTCGGCATTGCCGAATTCCCCACCACCATCGAAGCGGCCAAAGCGTCCCGCGACGCCAATATCGCCATTTTGATGGGCGCGCCAAACGTGGTGCGCGGCAAATCTCATTCTGGCAACATTTCCGCCACAGCATTGGCCAGCGAAGGCCTGCTCGACGTGCTCAGCTCCGACTATGTGCCCTTCTCACTGATGCAGGGGGCGTTCAAGCTGGCCAAAAATGTAGAGCAAATCACGCTGCCTGACGCCATTGCCAAAGTCTCGCTCAATCCAGCGCGAGCGGCGGGGCTTGATGATCGCGGCGAACTGGCCGTGGGCAAAAAGGCAGACTTTGCGCGGGTGCATTTGCCCGAAGATGGTGTGCCGATTGTGCGTGCCGTTTGGCGCGATGGCGAACGCGTGATCTAGGGAACACACTATGTCGGACGCCTATAAGGGCATTTTGATCTTCATCGTCGGCCCTTCAGGCGCGGGCAAAGACAGTTTGATGGCGGGCGCGGCCGACGCACTCAGCCAAGAACCCAATATCAGCTTTGTACGTCGCCTGATCACGCGGGAGGCCATGGCCGAACTGGAAGATCATGGCACGATCAGCGAAACCCAATATGAAGAGATGGTCGAGCAAGGCGATTTCGCCTTGCATTGGCGCGCCCATGGGCTTGGCTATATCATCCCGAAAACCATTGAGGATGACCTACGCGCAGGCAAAACCCTGATCTGCAACACATCGCGCAACCAATTGCCCGTCGCCCACCAAAAATATCCCATCCACGTGATCAACATCACCGCACCGGTGGAACTTCGCGCGGAGCGATTGGCTGGGCGTGGCCGGGAAAACAAAGAAGAAATCGAGCAGCGGTTGAACCGCAAGGTGGATGAGCTCGATCCGGCGCTGCCCCAAACGACGATTAGCAACGATCAGTCGCTCGCGGTCGGGGTTGAAAAGCTTGTTCACCTCATCCGCGCCGTTCAAAAATAGGTACCGCAATGGCAAAGCAATTATCCCAAGCCCCAACCATCGGCCCCAACACCGAAACCCGAGGCAGCGATTTGGGCGTTTGGACCGAGCTGGGACATGACACCATTTTTGTCGATTCGCGCTTGGGTGACTATTCCTATGCCATGCAGCGTTGCCAGATCATTTGGACCAAGATCGGCAAGTTCTGCTCCATCGCCAGCGATGTCCGGATCAACCCGGGCAACCACCCCACCTGGCGCGCCAGCCAACATCATTTTTCATATCGTGCAGCCGCCTTTGGCTTGGGCGACGATGACACCGAATTCTTTTCCTGGCGAAAAGAGCATGAGGTCACCATTGGACACGATGTATGGATCGGCCATGGCGCGACGATTTTGGCCGGCGTTTCGATTGGCACCGGCGCAGTGATCGGCGCCGGGGCAGTCGTATCAAAAGATGTGCCGCCCTATCACATTGTCGGCGGAGTGCCTGCCAAAACGATCAAAGAGCGGTTCACACCCAAAATCGCCGAACAGATGCAAGACTTGGCCTGGTGGGATTGGCCGCGGGAGAAGCTGAAAGACAGCTTAAAAGATATGCGCAGCTTGCCCGCCGAAGCCTTTTTAGAAAAATATGCCGTTTAGGTGAAATTCGGGTCGCCGAAGGTGTGTGCCTAAGCCATTTTACTCCCAAAAGGAGCTTCACATGGCGATCAAATTTACACCCATCCCCACCACAACAGCGGAAAGCTGGCGCAATGGCGGCACAGATGCCCATGGGCAAAAGCCAGAGCGTCGCATCTCAGATGGCCGTGCACCCTGCCGCCACTGCCTCAAAAATGTGCCGGAAGGCGACGCCGTTCTGCTCGGCGCCTACAAACCCTTTGACGCCGCCGGCGCCTTCACTGAAACGGGCCCCATCTTCATATGCGAAAAACCGTGCAAGCGCTTCCAGGGCGGCACGAATGAGGTGCCACCAGTGATTGCCCAACGTGATCAGTTTCTAATCCGCGGCTATTCGGCAGACGAGAAAATCGACTATCGCACCGGGCAAATCGCAAAGGTGAGTGATCTTGTCAGCCAAGCCGAGAAAATATTCGCGCTTGAAGATGTGAGCTTTATCCATGTGCGATCAGCCGCCTATAGCTGCTTTACCACCCGCATTGATCGCGCACGCTGATCTCATTTCCGCCGCACTTTTCAGGCACATTTTCACGCAGCCGGCAAAGCTTTGCTGGCTGTTTTTTATGGTCTCTGCTAAGAGCCTTTTTTGATAAGCGTCGTTGGGAGTTTTTATGCGTAAATTATTGCTTGGATTGATGTTGATCGTGCCGTTGGCCGCCTGCACCACCATGACCAGCCAATTGCCTGCAGCACTGACCGCACGCATGGATACCAACAACCCGCAACTGGACCGACAAGCGGCCCTGAACCTGATCAACCAATACCGCACATCCCAAGGCCTCAACATGTTGACCCTTGATTCAGGCCTGCAAGTGAAAGCGCAAGACGCAACGCTCGAATATGCCCAAAATGGCAACAGCCAGGCCGCCACTAAACCCCTAAACGTGCCCGGCGAAACCGCAAGCCTCACCAGTGCTGGCTACGCCACATTTGCCGACACGTTCTCTGGTTGGCGCAACAGCACCAAAGATTCAAAAGTTTTGCTGAACCCCTTCGCATCAAAAGCCGCAATCGCCGTGCATTATGACGCCAATTCAACCTACGGCACCTATTGGGTGCTCGGCCTTGCCAAATGAGCGGGTTGACCGTGGATACGCGCGGGCTGAACTGCCCGCTGCCGGTAATCAAGGCTGAAAAAGCACTGGCCAACGTAATCAAAGGGCAATCCATTTGCCTGTTGGCCACCGATCCGCTGGCGGAGATCGACATCCCCAATATGTGCAACAAGCAGGGGTTTGAACTGGTGTCCCATGAAAACGAAGATGGCGTGATCCGCTTCGTCATCCAAAAATAATTAAACGCCCGAATTGAGACAGACAGGTCGATTTTTATCGCCTAAATTGGGCACATGTTATTTCAATTACCCAATGATGATCAGCTTTATCAGGCCCTCTTAAACCGCGACCCGGCGTTTGACGGACGTGTTTTTGTCGGCGTCGCGTCCACCCGCATTTTTTGCCGCCTCACCTGTCCGGCGCGAAAGCCAAAGCGGGAAAATTGCACCTTTTTCGAAACCGCCAGCGAGGCGCTCGAAATGGGCTATCGCGCCTGCAAAAAATGCCACCCAACCACCAGCGAAGCCGATGGCAACACCGCCATTCGCAGCCTTGTGTCAGCATTGGAGGAACGCCCCGACCATTTCTGGCAGGAACGCGATATTGTCAAGTTGGGCTTAGATCCATCCACCGTGCGCCGCGCATTCAAACGGCAGTTTGGCATCACCTTTTTGGAGATGGCGCGCCTTCGTCGTTTACGTAACAGCTTCACCACCTTGCAGGCAGGCGGCAAAATGATCGATGCGCAGCTCGATGCAGGCTTTTCATCGGCCAGCGCCTTTCGCACGGCCTTTGCCAAACATATTGGCCTTAAACCCAGTGATTTTTGCGCCGATGCCCCGCTAAAGGCCGATTGGTTTGACACGCCCTTGGGCACCATGGTGGCCGTTGCCGACGCGACCCATTTGCATTTGCTGGAATTTCATGACCGCAAAGCCCTACCCACAGAACTCGGCAAATTGTTTAAAACCGCCAAAGGTCAAATGGGGTTTGGCACCACCCCGGCTTTGGAAATCACAAAAGCGCAATTGGCGGAATTTTTCGCCGGTGATCGGGCCCAATTTGATTTAAAACTCGCATTGCACGGCACCGCATTCACCAACCAGGTCTGGCGCGAGTTGCAGGACATCCCCGTAGGCGAAACCACAAGCTATGGCGCCTTGGCAAAAAAGATCGGCCAACCCAATGCCGCGCGTGCCGTGGCCCGGGCCAATGGTGCCAACCAAATCGCGATCATCATTCCGTGCCATCGCGTCATCGGCGCGGATGGCCAGCTCGCCGGCTATGGTGGCGGCTTGTGGCGAAAGCAAAAGCTGATTGATCTCGAATTGAAGTATAATAGAGCGCGCTTAGCGTAGAATGATCGGCCGTGGGCGCGGCAAAGCCACTTGCTCCGGCACAAAAGCATAGGCCGGGCGCGGACGCGGCAGTTCAACATCCACCAGTTTACCCAGCGTGTTTATCCGCACTTCACGCCGCACCAAATCGTCGTTCAAATAGCTGATCTGCCCTTCAAGTCCGAACGGAAATTCAGCCTTACGAGACGCCAAATAGGTTTTGGCTTCCGCCCCACAAACCTGCGGCCGCATGTCGACCGGCGCAATCGCCAAATTTGGAATTTGCGTCACACTTTTGCGCGTGCCGCCATAACGCCCCTGAAAGCCGCGCTCCAAAAGCAACGCGGCCAACTCTCCGCGTTCACGCGCCGTCACGCCACCAAACACCACGGCCATAAGCTCGCGGCCATTGCGCCGTGCGGTCGCAACAATATTCAACCCAGAGGCACAAACAAATCCGGTTTTCATGCCGGTTGTGCCACGAAATTTTTCCAACAAGATATTGTAGGATTCTAACGTCGATTTCCCGAACTTGACCGCGCGAGTTTCGAAAATCTCATCATATTGCGGATAGCGCGACCTGATCACAAACGCCAGGATCGCAATGTCCCGCGCGGACGTGACCTGGTTGGGGTCGTGCAACCCGTTGGGATTGGCAAAGCGCGTGGCCGTAAGACCCAAATTCGCAGCGTGACTGTTCATCAACCGCACAAATTCAGGTTCAGTTCCCGCAACAGTCTCCCCAATAGCGATGGCCACATCATTGGCAGACTTCACCAGCATCAAATAAAGCGCGTCTTCCAACGTCACCGCCGTGCCCACCGGAAAGCCCATTTTGCTCGGCGGCGCTTTCAATGCATTTTCGGACATCACAACAGGCGTCTCAAGCGTAAGACGCCCCGCGTCCACCGCTTCAAACGCGGCATAGGCGGTCATCAATTTGGTCAACGAGGCCGGATGCCAAGGGCGGCCCGCATCCTTTTCAAACAATACCTCGCCTGTGCGCATGTCGATCAGGAGCTGCGGCAACGCAATCCCCGGCCCAGCGCTCAACAAAAACGTCAAGACGAGCAAAATGACACGACAAAATGAACGCATGAAAACCCCGACATCAAATTTACGGCTTAAGTTCTACCCTCACGGGGCGCTGCTGGCAATCACTGGCCCAATATTGCGGCAAATTTTTGCCCTGGTCTAAAGTTTTGTCCGGTCGGGGTGCGCTCAAATGGCACGCCGAATATCGCCCTGAACAACACGACGCCTCTTGAACCTAAGGATGTCGCGCACTAGCCTAAATAGGCGAAGAAAAGTGAGCTCAACATGCTTCATCACACCCACTCAAAACCGATTATCGCCCTAACCCTTTTGATCCTTTTGATCCTTTTGACGCAAGGTTTTTTCATGTCGGCCCAAGCCCAAGAGACGAACCGCCAAGACATAGACGCCAAAATTCAAACGCTGATCGACCAACAGCTGCCGCGCATTGCACAAGAAGCCAGCCAATTTGGCAATTCGGGTGTGGTGATGCAGGATGGAAAAATCATCGCCCAAGGGGTTTTCGGATCACGACAAAAGGACCGCGACAACCCCGTCGCCTCGAACGATAAATGGCATTTGGGGTCGATCACCAAATCAATGACAGCCACAGCGATTGGCCGTCTCGTGGACCAGGGAAAACTGTCCTTTGATGATACAATAGGCGATCTTTGGCCCGAAAAGGCAGATCAAATTGATCCCGCCTGGCGGCAGGTCACCATTGCCCAATTGCTGCGGCATCTCAGTGGTGCCAAAGCCAATTTCGGCCTTGGCGTGCTCTTTAACCGCACGTTTGAAAATCAAGCCGCGCTTGATCAGGCACGTGACGAGGCAGTGCTGAAAATTATGGCAAAAGCGCCCACCCACCAACCGGGCACGACATTTGAATATTCCAATATCGGCTATACCATCGCGGGCGTCCTCGCCGCGAAGGTCGCTCAAATGCCGTGGGAGAAATTGATCGAACAAGAGGTTTTCGAACCGCTGGGTTTGGAAAGCGCCGGCTTTGGCGCACCCAAAGGGGACAACCCTTGGGGCCATGCCAAGAAATGGATGCTGTTGACCACAGCCATTGATCCAGAAAAACCAGAGTCTGACAATTCAGCAATCATGGGACCAGCTGGCGTTGCGCATATGAGCCTGCAAGATTTGGCAAGCTATGGGCAGATGCACCTCGCTGCCGAACGCGGCGAAAGCGATTACCTTTCCGCCGAAACCGCCAAATGGCTACACACGGCGCCACCGCAAGTCAGTGAAGAACACCCACTCTATGCCGCAGGATGGATTTGGTTGAGCTATCGTGATGATGGTGGCTTAAGCCTGTCTCACAATGGGTCGAACACCATGTGGTATGCCTTTTTGGTCAATGATCCAAAAACCAACGCCTCAATCGCATTTGCCACAAATGTTGGCAACAATGAGCCGTCTGGACGCGGCTTCAGCGAACTCACACGGGAAGTGCTGAACCTGCTTGACCAGCAATAGAACAAAAAAAGCCCCGCACCGAAGTGCGGGGCTCTCTTGGAATTTAGCGTCGTGCAACTGGTGAAATAAGAGGTGTAATCCGCTTAATTGTCACCCGTCTATTTCGCCGATCAGCCTGTTGCGTACGGATCTTGAGATAGCGTTCGCCATATCCTTGTGTCGCCAAGTTCTCAGGCGGCACACCAAAGGCTCGGCTTAAGATCACCGCAACTGTTTCCGCACGTCGATCAGACAGCGCCAGATTATATATCTCGCCGCCAACAGCATCTGTGTGACCCTCAATAAGGAAGGTCTCAGCTGGGTTTTCTTCCAACATGTCAAGCATAGCATTGGCCACATTGGTCAGGCTGGCCACTTGATCGGTTGGGATCGTGGCTTTGTTGGTCTCAAAGGTGAGGCCGCCAATCTCGAGGCGACGCACCATATCGCGAACCCGCGCAGAACGCTTCACCTCATTCACAGAGTAGAGGCGCTGCACACGCTCAACGGGCGGCTGGTCTAGAAACTGTACCAGTTCATCCTCATTGGCATTGTCGGCATCCAGCACATATTCTGAAACTGGGATGTCCAAACGCAAGGGACCAAGATCCAAGGCAGGATCGCGCCACTCCAACAAGTCCTGTTCATAGGCTTCGTCGACATAAACCAAAACCTGTTCCTCACCGTCAGCGGTAAAGCGTGATCGGCGGATAATGTCGCCATTGCGGTTATAAATGGTCACAATCGCAGTACCGTTTGCGCGCAGGATGGTTTCGCGGATGCGGCCATTGCTCAAACGCTCAATATAGGTTTCGTCCGCTTCCTGCTCCAGACGTGAATTGTCCTGATTTTCAACGATCACTTGATTGTTGAATTGGAAAACAACTCTGAAGTCGGTGGTGCTTTGCTCCATCACTTCAGCATCTTCGGGCGCACCACGCGTGACAGCGCTTTCGTCAGTGGCGGCAAGGCGCTCACCTTCTTCTGCGGTAATTGAGGTGACGTCCATCTGCGTTGTCGCTTCTTGAGCCTCGGCATCATTTTCTGGTGGTGTTGTATCGGCAGTGTCTTCTGCTTTTACGTCTTCTTTCACCTCAGTTTCACTGGAAGCGCTCGCCTCAGTATCCGCTGCCACCTCGGCTTCACCTTCAACCGGGGTTGAAGTTTCTTCCTTGGCGCTGTCGAGCACCGGCGCGACATCTTCCGGACCTGTCTCAGCTTCTACATTTTGAGCTGATTCAAGCAACTCCGTGGCTTCATCAACAGGCTGGTCTATGCTTCCAGCATCCATTTCAGATGTTGAGGCTTCTGCTTCAACCTGACCTTCAGTTGTGGCCTCTGCTTCTGGAGCTTCGAGTACCGCTTCGCTTTCTTGGGTTGCCTCAAATTTCAACGGCGCCAAATCGTTCGCTATGCGCATGTCAGGCGCAATGTATTGATCAAGGCACGCCTCTAGCTCTGGCACACCCAGACTTGCGCACACCTCAACAAGATACTCGCGCGCCATCATCGCCGTATCGGCCGCAGCTTCAACATCGCCACCTTCGGCCTGAACCTGATCAAAGGCAAACCGGGCTGACACATATTCTTCATATGCTGCAATCAATTCGACCGGCGCTTCTTGGTTTGAAGTTTCCTGGCTCGCCGTTTCTTCAGTGGCTGTTTCCTGGGTAGCTGTCTCTTCGCTTGCAGGTTCTTGTTGAACTTCTGCTGCTGGCGTGTCCAACACACCCTCACCTTCAAGTGGTTCCGCAGCCGCTTCAACTGCGGCCTCAGTTTCAACTTCAAGGACGCTCGAAGACTCTGCCGCCTCAGGCTCTAGAGGTTCAATATCATTGGCGACACGCATTTCTGGTGCGATATATTGATCGAGACAGGCCGACAAATCCGGCATTTCAAGACTGACACAAATGTCCAAAAGGCTTTCGCGGGCTTCAAGCACAGTTTCAGCTTCAACCTCAGCCTGCCTGAACGACAATATGGCCTCTGCATATTGCTCGTAAGCCACAACAACATCAGCTGGCGTGGCTTGGCTTGCATCCTGTGGCGCTGTTTGCTCTTGCGGCGCTTCCTGACTGGCTTCCTCTTGGGCTATCGCCTGCAGGGGCGCTAAACTGAGCACCGCCAGCATCGTGTTTGTTATAAGCGCATTGCGCATGGGCATATTCCTTATTGTTCTGAGAAATCAAACGATTATATGCTCGACCGCAGGCACTAACCTGTCCCGCTGTTCATGTTTTTTGCATATGTTTTGATATGCACACGTTAAACAAGAAATGCGTGAGTTGAGTTTCGGTTCCATTTTCGCCAACACATTGTTTTGCGTAGGGCACCCAATTTCATCGGCGCTGTAGAACATATATCGTTGCCAAATCGGACAATAAGGGATCGGCGATGAACCTCACATGAAGGGAGGCAACAGATTTGCGGCGGCCCAAATTTCAAACAGCACAATTAAGGCTGCGACAATGGCCACAGACATTTCGGTCACTAGATTTTTTGGGAAGATCATCAAGAAAATATTTGGTGCGGGTGGAGGGAATCGAACCCCCACTCCCGAAGGAACGGGATTTTGAATCCCGCGCGTCTACCAGTTCCGCCACACCCGCACTAAGGTGATGGAGATGCGAAATATCGTAAAGTTTCGCCCCCGTCAATCACTGATTGACACTAATTTGAAACTGTTTACATCTAAACCCTCATTTTACCCGGGTTTGCGGGATAAATTTTTGGGAAATGCTTGTGATTAGAAAACTTTATGACTGGGTTTTGGCGCTGGGCGCGTCAAAGGATGCCCCCAAAGCGCTGGGCGCCATCTCATTTGCGGAAAGCTCATTCTTTCCGATTCCGCCAGACATTATGTTGATCCCCATGGTGCTTTCCAAACGCGAAAGCGCTTGGCGTTTTGCCCTTATTTGCACCATTACATCAGTTGTTGGTGGCCTGTTCGGCTATTTGATTGGGGCCTTTTTGCTGGAAGCTGTGGCCCAACCCATCCTCGAGTTTTATGGCTATTGGCACAAATTTGAACAGTTCCAGGAGGCCTTTAATGAATGGGGCTTGCTGATCGTTTTTGTGTTCGGGCTCACACCCTTCCCCTATAAGGTGATCACCATCGCCTCCGGGGCCACTGGCCTTAATCTGCCCATATTTATCCTGTCATCCATAGTGGCGCGCGGCCTGCGCTTTTTCATCGTCGCTGGACTTCTCTACTTCTTTGGTCCACCGATTAAGGAATTCATTGAGAAGCGCCTGGGGCTGATGTTCTTTTTAGGTTGCGCCCTGCTGGTGGGCGGCTTCGTGGCCGTGAAGTTTATGTTTTGATGGGGGACGAGATGAACTTTGATAATTTGAGCGTGAAGAGCCTGACCATTATCGGCTTTGGTCTTTCGGTGTTGACCATCCTCAGCGTCTATTTCTTCCAATATGTGATGAATTATCAGCCGTGCGAATTGTGCTATGCGCAACGCAACCCCTATTATATCGCCATTCCCATTTTGCTGCTGGCCCTGATCTTTTGGATCAAATTGTCCAAAATCATGGTGACCACTTTGGTCTCCGCCATGTTGCTGATCTTTTTGTGGAGCACTTATCAAGCCGGATATCATGCTGGGGTAGAATGGGGCTTTTGGCCCGGGCCCAACACATGTAGTGGCATGGGCGACGGCATTAGCCTGGATCAGTTGAGCAATATTGACGGATCACGCGTGGTGCCCTGCGATCGCGCCAGCGTGCGCTTTTTCGGCCTCAGCTTTGCCGGCATGAACACAATCGTGTCACTGGTGATTGCTGCCATCTTTGCGCTGGCAACCAAAAAGAGCGTGCAAAAAATCGCTTAAACGCGACAGCCACCGAACGGAGCAAAGGGGCCGATATTACGGCTCCAGCTCAATATCCCAATAAAGATAATCCATCCAACTTTCATGCAAATGGTTGGGTGGAAATTTGCGGCCATTGGCCTGCAAATCATAGGTCGAGGGCCGATAAGGCATTTGCGTTGGCCACATATTGATGTCTTTCGGCATCTTGTTGGCTTTGCGCAAATTGCAAGGCGAACAGGCCGTGACCACATTTTCCCACGTGGTACGCCCGCCGCGCGACCGCGGGATCAAATGATCAAAGGTCAAATCATCTCGGGAGTGGCAATATTGGCACTCAAAATGGTCACGCAAAAACACATTAAAGCGCGTGAACGCCGGGTTCCCCGTGGGCTTCACATAGGATTTGAGGCTAACCACGCTGGGCAATTGCATCTCAAAGCTGGGGCTTTTGACCACCCGATCATATTCAGAAACAATGTTAACCCGCTCAAGGCACACGGCCTTAATCGCGTCCTGCCACGACCACAAGGATAGTGGATAATAACTCAGGGGCCGATAATCAGCATTGAGTACCAGCGCCGGAAGAGATTCGGGTGACACATGCAGGGTCACGCCTTCCTCCTTAAAATGGAATCACTCAGTTAACTTGTATTAACTATTGTAGGCTGAACATGTCAGTTATGTGAAGCGTTTGTTCCATTTTTGCAAAATCGGCGCTGGCGCGTCGCAGCCAATTAGGCGCCCTTGCCCAAGTGCTGGCTTAAGAACGCTGCCGCAAACTCAAGCCCGTCCATTGAAATCCCATGGCCTGTGCCAGGACATTGCTTGAGACGCACGTCAAGACCTTGCGCTTCCAGCGCCGCAGCGGCATCAACACTGCCCGCGAGCGGCACCACCTCGTCCATTTCCCCATGCACCAAGCAAACAGGGGGCTTCGACTTAATCACCTCACCTGCCTGCTCGAGATCGATCATTTTGCCGGAGAACCCTAAAATACCCGCCAACGGTGTTTCAAACCGCAATCCGGTATAAAGCGCCATCATCGCCCCTTGGGAAAAGCCGCCCAGCAGCACATCACCCAGCTCCAAGCCCGCCTCTTCCGTGCGCGCCAATACAAAATCGCGAATGGCGGGATAGGCGCTTTCCGCACCGCCCCGATAATCGGTGTTCTTATTCCCGATCCGCTCCACCGCCAAGGGGAACCATTCATAGCCCATGGGGTTCATGCCGCACTGATGCGGTGCATTGGGCGAGAAGAACCCCACATGCGGAAAATCTTTAGTCCAATATTGGCCCAATCCGATCAAGTCTTGCCCATCCGATCCATAGCCATGCAGCAAAATCACAAGTTTTTTCGCCTTTTCGCCATTCGAGGGCGCAAGGGTCGGGCCGTTCAATTGGTGGGAAGAACTCATAAAACAATTCCTTCTTTATCTTTCAGCACGGCAAAATAGCGCCACATCAATCGTGAGGCTGCGCCGCGATAGGGCGACCAGATCTCGGTCAGCGCCCGCGTTTCTTTTTCTTTTGGCACATCTTCCAGCCCGTTTATATGCCCCACCATTTTTTGCAAGGCCAGATCGCCCGCGGGGAAAATATCTGGATGCCCCAAACAAAACAGCAAATAGATTTCTGCCGTCCATGGCCCAATGCCTTTAAGCTGGGTGAGTTGGTCAATGGCTTCGTCCGGGGGCAAATGCACCAACTGGTCGAATTGTAATGCACCCGACTGCTCTGCCTCGGCCACACCACAAAGGGTGCGGAACTTGCTGGCGGATAAGCCCGCCCCGCGCACCGATTCCTCCGGATGGGCCAAAAACTCGGCGGCACACACATTATCCATCAGCCCAGCGAACCGTCCCCAAATGGCAGACGCCGCCGCGACGGATACTTGTTGCCCGACCACAATTTTGGCCATTCCCTCAAACCCATCCGCCGACTCGCGCAATGGCACCTCTTCGCACTGGGCAATCACCGGCTCCAACCGGGGATCACATTGCGCCAGACCCTTTAAATGCACGTCCAAAACTTCTCGGCTTTTCAATCGTTCTTTATGCATGGCATGGGTCCGTGCTAGACAAAGATATTGTTCAACCCAGCTTTGCTCTATGACAACAA
Source organism: Maritalea myrionectae (assembly GCF_003433515.1). Lineage (GTDB taxonomy): Bacteria > Pseudomonadota > Alphaproteobacteria > Rhizobiales > Devosiaceae > Maritalea > Maritalea myrionectae. The sequence continues at coordinate 530,423 of NZ_CP021330.1, read as the reverse complement.
AAACACAACCCGTTTTGCGCTTCGCGCCCAGCCCGAATGGGCATTTGCATTTGGGCCATGCTTTTTCTGCGCTGCTGACCAACCGGATCGCCCATCAATTGGGCGGCCGCACTTTGCTGCGTATCGAAGATATTGATCAGGCGCGCTGCACACCAGAACTGTTGCAGCAAATGCTGGATGATTTGGACTGGATTGGTTTTGAACATGACGGCGAAGCCACAAAGCAATCGGACAATTTTGACCGCTACCGCACCGCCGCCGAAACGCTGAAGCAACGCGGGTTGCTCTATCCATGCTTTTGCAGCCGCAAGCAAATTCGGGAAAACGCTGACGCACGTACCGACCCGGATGGCGCGCCGATCTATCCCGGCACCTGCAGGCACTTATCAGCGGATGAGATCAGCGACAAGCTGGCGAAAAACATGCCCCATAGCTACCGGTTGAATATGCAAAAAGCACTGGCGCAAACCGGCACGCCCACCTGGATGGAAATGGAAGCCGACCTCAAAACCATCCATACGATCAATACCGACCCTATGGCATGGGGCGATGTGATTTTGGTGCGCAAGGATACACCCACATCTTATCATCTCAGCGTTGTGCTGGACGATGCTGTTCAACACATCAGCCATGTGACCCGAGGCAAAGACCTTTATTTCGCAACAGCTATTCACCGTGTGTTGCAAATAGTCTTGGATTTGCCCGAGCCGCTTTATCACCATCATGATTTGATCCGCGACGAGGCGGCGGAAAAATTGTCAAAATCAAAAAAGGCGCAAAGCCTGAAAGAGCTGCGCCAACAAGGCTGGAGCGCACAACAAGTGCGCGCCGCCATTGGAATGGATTGAGGCCACGTGTTAGGCCGCCAAGTTGGTCTTGAGTTTGGCCAACTCACTCTCGGGCAAAAGGCTGTAGGTGGTTTCGGCCACAGCCCGCTCAAACGGCGTGCCGAAATTTGGCCCTAAAATCGCGTCGAGTTTCGGGTCCACCAACTGATGAGGCTCCTGCCACAAATAACGCATCTTCACGATCTCGCGCATCATTGGATTGAACAAGGCCATGGTGTTGAACACCCACCACGGCAGTTGCACCACTTTAAAGCTGGTGGGCAGCGCCGCCTGAATGGTGGCGATCAATTGATCGCCCGTCACCCGATAGCCGGCGAAATGGAAATTCTCATAGGCGCCGAGCTGGTCGCGGTGCCCCGCAATCTTCTCAAACACCCGTCCCAAATCTGGCAAATAGGCCCAACTGTGCAAGGTTTTGCCATCGCAAATGCGGGTGATTTTGCCTTTGTTAAACTCACGCCCAATCGCCAAATCAAACCAACTGCCTGTCGCATCCGGTCCGAAAAAATCGCTGGCGCGAATGATCAGCACTTGGAAATTATGCGTGCGACCAGCGTCCACCATTTCCTGCTCCATCTGCACCCGAATTTCGCCTTTGTCCGTGGCCGGATGCTGCGGCAAGTCTGGCGTCAGCTTGTGATCTTTGGCGCCATAATTATAGATATTGCCTGCAAACAAGAGCGTTTTGCCACTGCCCTTCATCGCCTCGAGCACCACGCGATTGAGTTGCACAGCACCTTTCTCATCATCAGCCCACTTATCGTAAGGCAGGTTGAGCGCATGCACGACCACATCGGCGCCTTCCACCGCACGCTGCATATCTTTTAGATTGAAGGCGTCGCCTTCGACAAATTCAAATCCTTGAAATGGCGCCCGATTGGCGCGGCCAAACCCTTTCACCTGCCATCCCGCATCGATAAAGGCTTTGGCGGCGAACTGGCCAATCCGGCCATTAATGCCCAAAATTGCGACTGTTTGATTGCTGTTGTCTGTCATGATCTTGATCCCTTCATTGCTGATGGACCTAAGATGGTATATTCATATTCAAATGAAAATTTACTGAAACTGCATTTGAGATATTCAAATATGAATACCCATACAATCGAACCGGATTGGTTTTTGTGGCGATCCTTTCTCGCGGTGATGGAAGAGGGTTCGCTTTCCGCCGCGGCGCGAAAGCTAGGCGCGTCACAGCCCACCATTGGCCGCCATATTGAAGAATTGGAAACCAGCCTCAATGTGGTTTTGTTCGACCGTACGGGCCGCGGCTTAAACCCCACCCAACTCGCGCATCAAATGGTCAACACTGTGCGCAGCGCCAAATCATCACTCGCCGAAGCGCAGCTCATGGCCAGCGGCAGCACCCAATTGCTGGATGGCACCGTGCGCATCACCGCCTCGCAAATATTATCCCATCACATCTTGCCCGGCATTTTGAAAAAGGCGCGCCAAACCTATCCGACAATTCAATTGGAAATGGTGCCCTCCGATTCGGCAGAAAATCTTTTGCTGCGCGAGGCCGACATCGCCATCCGCATGTTCCGCCCCAGCCAGTTGGATGTGGTGGCGAAAAAGATTGGCATGGTGCCGCTATGCGCCTGCGCCCACCAATCCTATCTCGATCTCCATGGCACCCCCACCACGCCGGACGAATTGTTTGGCCATGAATTGCTGGGGCTCGATCGGCAGGAAGACATCATCAAAGTGGCCCGCATGATCGGCTTTGATCTCAAGCGGGAAGATTTCGCCATCCGCACCGACAGCCAGACCGCCATCTGGCAAATGGCCATGCAAGGATTGGGCATTTCATTCGCACAAGCCAGCTTGATTGATGCGACCCCGGGCATGGCGCGTTTGGTGCCTCAGCTCAAAATTCCGCCCATGGAAATGTGGCTCGCCGCCCATAAGGATGTGCACCGCGCAAAGCGCATCCGCGTCATTTATGACCTATTGGCGGAGGCACTTATCCCCTATACTGACGCCCAAATCAGTTAAAGAAAAAGTTGTCTTATGGATCAAGCACTCAACTATCTCATTTTCGCGGCCATCGCCGTGGTCGCCCTCATTCTTGGCGCTGGCCTGATTAATATGTTCCGCGGCGGCAACCCGAATCTCAGCCAAAAGCTGATGCGCGCGCGGGTGATTGCCCAAGCCGTAGCGCTGTTGCTTTTGTTTATCGCCGCGTTCTTCTTTGCACCCAAATAGGAGGCAGACATGGTCAAGCTCAACAAGATTTACACCAAAACTGGCGATGATGGCACGACGGGCCTTGTGGTTGGCCCCCGCCGCCCAAAATATGATCTGCGCGTCGCGGCCTATGGCACCGTGGATGAGGCCAACTCAACCCTTGGGCTGGTGCGGCTAAACTGCAAGGATCATGAAAAAATTGATGCCGTGTTGCTGCGCGTTCAAAATGATTTATTCGATTTGGGCTCCGATCTGGCCACCCCGGATACGGGGGAGGATCTTGGCTTTGAGCCGCTGCGCATTATAGAAAGCCAGACCATTTGGCTTGAAGAAACAATTGACGACTTCAATGCACATCTGGAGCCCATAAAAAGCTTCACGCTGCCTGGCGGGTCGGCTTTGGCAGCACATTTGCATTTGGCCCGCACTGTGGTGCGCCGTGCCGAGCGCGACGCTACCGAGCTAAAAGCACAAGAAGCTGATGTGAACGCGCAAGCGATTAAATATCTCAATCGGCTCTCAGATTTATTGTTTGTGTTGTCGCGCATTGCCAATGATAATGGCAAATCTGATATTTTGTGGACACCGGGCAAGCACCGCTGATCCACGCCAAAAGAAAAGCGAAGCGTTTATGTTTTTGCCCCTTTATGACCAAAACCCCAAACGCTTCGTCATCAAACCCTATGTCAATTACGCGCTGATTTTGCTGACCACCTTTCTGTTCACCATCCAATATCTATTGCCGGTAAATGCAGAAAATTATGTGATCGCCACCTTTGGCATGGTGCCCTATTGGTTGTCCGACGCTCGCATCGACCAAATCCCGTTTATTCCCGATGAGTTCACCTTCGTCACCTACGCATTTCTGCACGGCGACTGGCTGCACCTCTTATCGAACATGCTGTTTTTGTGGGTCTTTGGCGACAATATTGAAGATGCCCTAGGGCATTTCCGCTATTTGCTGTTTTATCTTTTGTGTGCGGCAGGCGGCGGCGCGCTGCACTATTTCGTTTATCAAGACGATTTGTCGCCCTTGGTTGGGGCATCCGGCGCCGTGGCCGGGGTCATCGGCGCTTATATCCTGCTCTACCCCAAAGTGCGCGTTTATGTATTGGCGCGGATCATCATTCCGCTGCCTTTACCCATCCCCGCGCTTTGGGTGCTGGGCGCTTGGATCGCCATGCAAATCTTTTATGTGATCTTGCCGCAAACAAACGCGGTGGCGTGGTGGGCGCATATTGGCGGCGTCATCGCCGGCATGCTGCTGGTGCTGTTGTTCAAACGGCCGGAAGTGCGCCTATTTCAAAGCTAGGCGCTAAAGCCCGGCCCCATCCAGCAAATACCCCATATTGGTTTGGACCTGCCGATACATTTTCGTATCCCAATTGAACAGGGCCCCCAATACATTGGACCCCTCAAACAACGACATCAGGCCAAAGGCAATATCCGACGCCGGGGCAGTGGATTGCCCACGGGTGGACAGTGCCTGCTCAATCATTTCGGTCAGAATGCACCGAAACTCGACAAAAAAACCATGGACCATTTTCCGCGCCGCCTCATTGCGGCCAGCATAGGAATAAAACTCCAACCCGATGGCGACAAAGATTTTATTTTCGCTCAGCATTTCTTCGGTCTGGTCCACCCAGTCGGTCAGAATTGTTCGAAAATCTCCCTTGGTCAGCCGTAAATGCTGCAACACATCCATATTCTGTTCAAAGAACCGTTTCATCAGCGCCGCGATCAAATCATCCTTGCTCTTGAAATAGAGATAGATGGTCGCCTTACTCACGCCAGCGGCCAGCGCCACCTCTTCCAACCGAGCAGACTGTAACCCATTCCGCGCGAACACCAACATGGCAGCATCCAGTATTTGGGGAATCCGTTTTGCACTCATATTCGGGCGGGGCATCAATCTTCCTCATCAAGCGATTTGGTCATCACAACATATTCAACGCCATCATCCTCATAGCGTGCAACCACCTGATACCCCATATGATGATAAATCGCCACATTTTGCGGGTTACCAGTTTCCAGCGCCACGCTTGCCGGCCGATCAACCTGATCATAAGCGGCGTCGAACAAGCGGCGGGCCAGCCCCTGGCCGCGCACATTTTCATCAACCGCCACAAACTCAATCACCAGATCAGCATGTGCGCTATAGGTCTCAAGCCGCATTTGCTCATGGCGCATCACATTGAGCGGCACGCTTGGGCCCAATGCAATGCATTGTTGAGCGAACCATATCAGCAAAAATTGCCAATCCGGCGGCTTGTTGCCGAAGCTGACAATATTGCTGCCAACCAACTCGCCATCTTTCACTGCAACCAACACTTGTGACACCGGCCAATGCTTTAAGGTCAAGTCGAACCATTTTGTCATCCGCCTAACCGCATTGTCATCATTGGCATTGACCATTGCGCGCATCGCCGCATCTTGAGCGAAGGCCCGCGCGAGAAAGCGGGCCAATTCCTGCCGTCGGTTGCCCGACCATTTTTGAATTTCAATCGACATTTACCGCTCCGGCTGAAAAGGCGCTTCTTTGACCAAATGACCCAGCAACAATTTGAGCGCCAATAGGGGCAACAACCAATTCAAGTTGGGCAGCGCCAAAAGCGGGACAAACGACAACAGAATAAACAAAGTCGCCACACCAAAGGCCACGGGACGTTGCAAATAAAGCGGGGTGAACAGAATGATCAAGGTGCCTAGCACCAAGGCACCTGCCGCGATACCAAAGAACGCGACCGGATTGTCGGCGAACAACCACGCGGCCACCCCCAAATGCAGCATGTGCGCACAAATAAACAAGAAATGCTGTCCCTTGCCATGCCCCGCGCGGTGATACCAGCGCTTCGCCGCAGAGGTGGCGTTGGTGACGATGCCGCCGCCAATGTCGAGCGCCAACACTACCACAAATGCCCACTGCCAAATTGTAGTGTCTGGCGTGGCGCCCTGCCAAAACAACGCCACAAGCGCAACAGCGATGACCGCGCCCAACCCAAGTTGCACCACTTCTTCAGCATTGGTGGCGCCGGGGCCAACAAATTTATCCCAGCTGCCTGAAAGCCCATCTCGAGGTGCCGGTGGTTCCCAATCTATACGCATGTTTCACGCTTTCTATAATAACTGACGAGTCAGTCATAATAGAAATGCCTTATTTTGACAAGCGGTTTTTTGAACGCCGTGAAAAGTCCTCCAACAATGCCGATGCACCTAAGAAGAATGAAACCTGCTTCTGCTGAATAAAAAAAGGCGCACCGAAGCGCGCCTTACATTCATCACAACGACCAGACTGAATTTAGCCGTTTTGCAACTCGTCCAAAATTTGGTCGATGATTTTGTAACCTGAGCCCCAACCATTATCCATGCCGCGCATCATTTTGGCGAAGGTCTCGTTTTCCTCTGGCGTCGCATCCATCGGCACCTGCACCAAGGTCACCTTGGTTTTACCACCCGCCTCTTCAAAGGTTACCGTGGTGTGCAGCACTTTTGGCCAATTGGGCATCATCGGGTTGGACACAATATTCCAATCCTTATCCGCGGAACAATGATGCCAAACGATCTTTTCCTCGGGCGCCACCTCTTGGAATTTCATCACCGAATGATCGGACTTTTCGCCCATCACCATCTCATTGCGCCATTCACCGCCGGGCTTGAGATCAAAGTGATGAATTTTCGTTTCGATATTGGGTCCGTACCAGCGGGCCAATAATTCGGGATCGGTCCACGCTTTCCACACCAATGATCTTGGCGCGTTGAACTCTCTTTCAAATACATATTCTGCTGGATTACTCATCCTGCCCTCCCTTTGGTTCGGCTTGAAGCTTCACCAGCAGCTCATCAAGCTGATCAAAACTGTCTCCCCAAAACCGTTTAAAATAATTCATCCATTCCACAGCCTCAGCCATCGGCTCCGCCTTCAAGCGTGCCGGACGCCGCTGCTCGTCAATGGCCCGCTCAACCAACCCTGCTTTTTCCAAAACTTTCAAATGTTTTGAAATCGCAGGCTGACTAATTTTAAAAGGCGCAGCCAACTCCCCAACCGAAGCTTCCCCCTCGGCCAACCGTGTAAGCATTGCGCGTCGCGTCGGGTCCGCCAAGGCCGCAAAAACGGCATCCAAATTCTGCGCACCCATTTCATAACCAACTTGTTCCATAACCATATAGTTATAGAAAAGATTTGATTTGTCAATGGCCGGATTTGGGGCGGTGTTAAGTTCCTGTTAAGCCTGACTTGCGACAATAGCCGCGACTGAAAAGCTAGGAAGGCACTTCAGATGAATATGTCATTGGTGACACAGGTCGTCGCCCAACAATCAGCTCAGCGCCAGGAACAAGCGCAAATGCTCATGGTGAAAGCGGCAAACGACATGCAAAAAGCCATGATCAACATGCTGGATCAAGGCTTGGCAAACGCCAAAGCCATGCCCGCTCCGGGCACAGGCACCATCGTCGACAAATCTGCCTAATTTCTGACTAGCCAAATCATCAAAAGCCCCGTAAAAATTGGCGAATAAAACCAATTTAAAACCTATGGCTTTTTATGACCCGCTCCGATAAAGAACGTATGCTTGCCGGGGAACCAACCCTGTCCGGCGATCCCGAATTACTCGAAATTGCCGCCCGCGCCCGCCGCGCCTGCCATGCGTTCAATTTTGCTCACCCCGATGATGAAACCCGCATGGATCATTTGCGCCCCATCTTTGGCGAAATCGGTGATCCGGTGTGGATTGAGCCCCCTTTTTACATCGACTTCGGCGAGCTCGCCAAAATCGGCAGCAAGGTCTTTATCAACACCAATTGCTCGATTTTGGACGGCGGCGGTGTCACCATTGGCGACGATGTGTTGATTGCTCCCAATGTGCAAATCATGGCGGCCGGACATCCGATCAAGGCCAGCGAGCGCATGGTTTATCCTTTTGAAGATGAGCCCGAGCGGATGAATTTCGTCAATTTGGCTGGCCCCATCAAAATCGGCAATGGCTGCTGGATCGGGGCAGGCGCCATCATCTTGCCCAACGTCACCATCGGTGATCGTGCAGTCATCGGCGCGGGGGCGGTTGTCACCAAAGATGTGCCTGCCGACAGCTTGGCCGTCGGCAATCCAGCACGTGTGATCAAACAGATTTAGCGCCTAGCTTTTATCGGCAAGTTCAAGCGCCGTCTCGACGAACGCCTTCGCATCCTCACCATGCCAGGCGGCAGGTCCGGCCAAAACGCCCCATTCGCAGCCATCCGGCCCCAAGATCAGTGTGGCGGGCAAGCCCAACGCCACACCGCGCTTTTTCAACACTTCAAACGCGTCGAATGTCGGGTCGCGATGCAGTGGTAATTGGCTGAGATTTTCCTCTTCCATAAACTTTTGTGCTTTGGCTAGGCCATCATCGCCAATATCGAGATTGATGGTGGCGACGGTGAACCCTTTATTGCCATAATCCACTTGCAACGCTTCCAGCTCCGGCATCTCCGCCCGGCACGGCGCGCACCAGGTAGCCCAGAAATTAACCAACGTCACATTGCCCTCAAAGGCGCTGAAGCCAACCTCATCACCATTTTCATGAATAAAGCTGATTTCATCATAACGCGCGCCTTTAGCGGTAACCTGCACAGCGGCCAGATCGCCAATTGCTTTTTCATCCAGCGCCGTCTGCACCTCAGGATTTGCGTCGCACGAATTGGCGACAGCCGTACCATTTCCGCCCTTGTTCCCATTGCTAACCCACACACCGACCGCTATAGCTACGACAATTGCAGTGATTGCGCCGATACCAATGCCCTTTTTGCGCACAGGTTTGGCACCATTATCGCGATCATTGCCGTTTGGATTTGATGGTTGAGAGGACATGAGTTCTCCTAAAAGAGGGTACAATGAGCAACAAAATGTGGGGTGGCCGTTTTGCCACCGGTCCAGATGCGATCATGGAAGAAATTAACGCCTCCATCGACTATGACAAGCGCTTCCACACCCAAGATATTGCAGGCTCAAAAGCCCATGCGGAAATGTTGGCCAGTGTCGGCATCCTTACTCAAGAAGATAAAGATGCAATCCTATCTGGTCTAGATCAGGTGAGTGACGAAATTGCCGCAGGCACGTTCACTTTTTCGCGCGCACTCGAAGATATTCACATGAATGTGGAAGCGCGGCTGAAAGAAATCATCGGCGAACCCGCTGGTCGCCTACACACAGCCCGCTCACGCAACGACCAGGTCGCGACAGATTTTAAACTCTATGTGCGCGATTGCCTCGACACTTTTGTGACCCAGATCCAAACCTTGCAGCTGGCCATGGTCGAGCGCGCCGAAGAACATGCAGATAGCGTGATGCCCGGCTTCACCCATTTGCAGAGCGCCCAACCAGTGACGTTCGGTCATCATATGATGGCCTATGTGGAAATGCTTGGCCGCGATGTCGGCCGTTTCCAGGATTCGCGCAAACGCCTCAATGAAAGCCCCTTGGGCTGTGCCGCACTGGCGGGCACCTCGTTCCCCATTGACCGCGACATGACGGCCAAAGCCCTGGGCTTTGATCGCCCCACCGCCAATTCACTGGACGCTGTGTCAGACCGCGACTTTGTGCTGGAATCCTTAAGCGCGGCCAGCCTGTGCGCCATGCACCTTTCGCGTCTATCGGAAGAATTGGTGATCTGGTCCACCGCCCAGTTCGGCTTTGTTCGCTTGTCCGATAAATTCTCAACCGGTTCTTCCATCATGCCGCAAAAGCGCAACCCGGACGCAGCCGAACTGATCCGCGCCAAAATTGGCCGCATCTCTGGCGCCTTGGTGTCGCTGATGACCGTGATGAAAGGCCTACCGCTTGCTTATTCAAAAGATATGCAAGAGGACAAGGAAGTCACCTTTGATGCGTTTGACAGCCTGTCCCTCGCCTTGGCCGCGATGACGGGCATGATCAAGGATTTGAAAGTGAATAAGGACGCCATGAGCAACGCCGCGGGCGCTGGCTTTGCCACGGCCACCGATTTGGCCGACTGGTTGGTGCGCGAGGCCAATGTGCCGTTTCGCGACGCCCACCATATCACTGGCTCAGCCGTGGCACGGGCGGAAGAAAAAGGCTGCGACTTGGCAGGCCTCACGATTGAGGATTTTAAAGAAATCGACGAGCGCATCGACGCCCGTGTGTTCAAAGTGTTGACCGTGCAGGATTCGGTGAAAAGCCGCACCTCGTTCGGGGGCACATCACCTGCCAATGTTAAAGCCGCCGCCGCCGTTTGGCGCGACCGTCTCACCAGCGCATAAGGGCAAATTATGGTGCACCATTTTCAATATCGTCACGGCGAACTTTATGCCGAAGATGTGGCCATCGCTGACATTGCGTCAGAAGTGGGCACGCCTTTCTATCTTTATTCCCGTGCGACATTCACCCGCCATATCAAAGTGATGCAGGAGGCCTTTGCCGACCGCCCTACCCTTGTTGCCTATGCGGTGAAAGCCAACTCCAATCAGGCCATTTTAAAACTGGTGGCAAGTCTTGGCGCGGGCGCTGACGTGGTTTCCCTTGGCGAACTAATGCGCGCCGAGCGTGCAGGCATTCCTTCGGACAAAATTGTCTTTTCAGGCGTCGCCAAAACCCACGAAGAAATCGCTTACGCGCTCAATATGGGCATCAAATGCTTTAACGCCGAGAGCGAACCAGAACTGCTGCGCATCAATGAGGTGGCAAAATCGCTGGGCAAAATTGCCCCGGTCTCGGTGCGCATCAACCCGAATGTAGACGCGAAAACCCATGCCAAAATCTCAACCGGCAAAGCGGAAAACAAATTCGGCATCCCGTTTGAACGCGCCAATGAAGTCTATCAAACCATCGCCGAATGCGATCATTTGAAGGCTGTCGGCATCGATATGCATATCGGCTCACAAATCACCGATCTGGAACCATTCGATAATGCGTTCAAACTGATGGCAGAACTCGTCGAGAAGCTGGGCAACGCTGGCCACAAAATCGAGCATATCGATGTTGGGGGCGGCCTGGGCATTCCTTACGATAATTCCAATCAAGTGCCGCCAGAGCCTATGGCCTACGCCCAGATCGTGCGCAAAAATCTAAACCATCTGGATTGTGAAATCGTGCTGGAGCCGGGCCGCATGGTCGCGGGCAATGCGGGCATTTTCATCACCAAGGTGGAATATGTGAAAGAAGGCGCCGAACGGCAATTTGTAATTGTCGATGCCGGCATGAACGATCTGCTGCGTCCAACGCTTTATGAAAGCTATCACACGGTGCAACCGGTGAAGGAAGACGCCAAACTGCAAGAACGCATGGGCGATGTCGTCGGTCCAGTGTGCGAAACCGGCGACTATATCGCCAAGGGCCGCCATCTGCCGCATGTGGAAGAAGGCGATCTGCTCGCGGTGATGAGCGCGGGCGCCTATGGTGCCGTCATGTCAGGCACCTACAACACGCGGCCCCTATGTGCCGAAGTGATGGTGGATGGCGATCAGTTCCATATCATCCGCCCCCGCCAAACCTATGAGGATCTGATTGGCCAGGATTCCGTACCGGATTGGCTTTAAAAAAATTGGCCCCGCACTGCGGGGCCTTTCAACTTAAGCGGTAAATGCACGTAAAAATCCCGTGCTGGAATGTCCATCCACCAAATACCAAAAATGATTTACGCTTCTAGCTGCTGCGCCAGCGTGATTGTTTCGGCTTCACGACCATCAAGCGCTTCCTTCACCTTTGCCCGGATATCGGCCAGTGTGAAGGGTTTTGGCACCACATCGTGCACCAATGCATCGAGCCCATGCGCCCGTTCGCGTTGATCAGCAAAGCCAGTCATCAGCAAAATGGTTACATCTGGAAATTGATCTGCCACACGCAAGGCGAGCGCAATCCCGTCCATCACCGGCATTTTGATATCTGAGAGCAACAGGTCAAAATTGCCTTCATGTTCGAGCATCGCCTCAGCCGCAAGGCCGCCATCCTCAGTAGCCAGCACAGCATGACCATCCATCTCAAGCGCCCGGGCCACAAACCCACGTACACTCGGATCATCTTCCGCCAACAAAATCCGTGCCATTACCCAATACTCCTTACCCACGTCCCAGTTGTATTTCTAGTTAGAGGCATTTGAACTCGTCGATTGCCAATCTAGAAACGATAGCTTTACACGTCGCACATCATTGGGTGGGGAAAGCAATTGAGTTGAAAACTCAAACGATCCACCAGCCTCTAAGACGGATACGCCCGGCGTCATGTTCCATTCGTAAATGACTGTTTTGTCATCTCTAACCAGCGCCACCCTAATAGGAGGTAAATACGCAATCTTGCTGGTCACATTTTGGATGTCGCCTGTTACATTTAAGACTTCATGCCCGTCTTTCCATGACCGGATTGTACGCACATTTGCGAAATCAAGTCCAACAACATTCACATTTGTGCCAAAAAGCCTATACAGGCTGGCCATTTCCGGATAAAGGCGAACCACTTCAACCCGGAATGAAAAAAGCCCCAAAAGAATGGCTGCACTCAGGGCTAAACAGCTTGTGGTGATCAGTCGACGCGTACGCGCCATCGGCAATCCGCGCGCAATATCCCGGTGCCGCTTCGCCACCCGCCGCGCCCGCTTCATACGGTCGATTCGCGTCCGGCGTCTTGTTGCATAAGACGCTGATTCTATTGCACTATCTTCGCCGTATCCAAAGGAGGACTCATCGGATTTATCCGCATTGCCTCCGGCATCACCTTTGGACTTAGATTTGCCCCCACTCGCGTCCAATTCCTCAAGCTCGCGATCCATCGCAGTCTCGTCGAGATCGCTATTGACATTATCGGCGCTTTGCGGGTCATTCTCCGCCGCATCACCTTTTTGTGTCTTCTCGGTGCGTTTGATGGGGGCCAGCCCCTCTTCCTGCATCGCATCATCAAGCAACCGGGCAAAATCGTCCGAATCATCTGCCAATTCAACTTCGCGTACCAGGGGCCTTTTGGGCGCTGGAGGCGTCTGCATGGCGCGCCAGGATTCGGCGCACTTCGCACACTGTACCACCCGGCCAGTCTCACCAATCGCCTGATCGGCCACCTCATATTCGGCGTTACAATTTGGACATACAATAATCATTGCTACTCGGGGACACTTCTTCCAACATGCGAGCCCCATCTTAAACTGGAGAATCTTAACACTCCGAAAAAACCGGGCTAGCTTTCGCCCAAACAATGCTTCATCACTGCTAAAATGAATGCGAATGAGTGATTCGGGAGTTGCCAGTGATCGAATTTGATAATGTGGGGCTGCATTACGGCACAGGTCCAGAGATCCTAAGAAATCTCAATTTCAAAATTGACCCCGGGTCCTTCCATTTTCTGACAGGCCCCTCCGGCGCCGGCAAAACCTCTTTGCTGCGGCTATTATTGCTGTCCTTGCGGCCCACCTCTGGCAAACTCACCATGTTTGACAAGGATGTGGCCGGCCTCGACAAAGAAGCCATGATGGCCATGCGCCAGCATATCGGGATCGTATTTCAAGAATTTCGCTTGCTGGAACATCTCACCACATTTGAAAATGTTGCCCTGCCCCTGGCCGTGCGCGGCGAGCCCGAAGCCTCTTACCGCTCAAATGTGCAGGAATTGCTGGATTGGGTGGGCCTTGGCCACCAAATCAATGCCCGACCAGAATTGCTTTCCGGTGGCGAAAAACAACGCGCTGCCATCGCCCGCGCCGTGATTGCCAAGCCCGAACTTTTGTTGGCAGATGAACCCACCGGCAATGTTGATCCTGAATTGGCAGAGCGGCTGTTGCACCTGTTTGTCGAGTTAAACCGAATGGGCACCACCATCATTTTGGCCACACACGAGCTGCACCTTCTAGATCAATTCCGTTTCCCCAGACTGCAATTGCAAGATGGCGAGGTGAGCATTCATGATTGATCAATTTCTAAACCGCAATCGCAGTGAAATCTCGGTCGTGCCCCGTTCCTCAATTGCCGGGCGCACATTGGCATTGCTGGTCGCCATCATGACCTTTTTGAGCTGCGTCACATTTGGTGCCGTCTATATGGTGCAAAATTCAGCCGTCGCATGGTCGTCCGAAGTGGGCCGCGAAATCACCATTCAGCTCCAGCCTGTTCAAGGCGATGAGATGACATCAAATGTGCGCACGGCCATCAGCCTGGCGCTCGATAGCCCCGGTGTCGGCAGCGCCAAAGAACTCACGATTGAAGACAGTGAACGGCTGTTGGCCCCATGGCTGGGCGATGAGTTTGACCTGGAAGGGTTCGATTTGCCACGCCTTGTCGTCGTGCATTTGTCAGACCCCCGCGCATTTGACCGGGCCAGCTTGGAGGAAAAGCTGAACCAATCGCTGCCGGACGCCACAATTGATTCCCATAAGCCCTGGCAACAAAAGCTCAACGCCATGTCCGGCACCATTGTTTTCTCCGGCCTGTTGGCGCTGATGCTCATTATGGCCGCCACCATTCTGGCGGTGATCTTCGCCACAAATGGTGCCATGGCCTCTAACCGTGAAATCGTGGACGTGTTGCACTTTATCGGCGCGTCCGACCGATATATTGCCGGCGCCTTCCAATCGCGTTTCTTTGCCATTGGCCTGCAAGGGGGCATTGTGGGTGGCGCAGCGGCCCTTGTCTTTTTCATCCTTGCCGGGATCATTACCAACTATTTATTGCCCAGCCAAAATGCAGAACAAGTCGAGCTCTTGTTCGGACAATTTTCATTGGGTTGGCTCGGCATTATCGGGCTCATTATCGTGGTGGCCATCATCGCCGGGCTGACAAGCATCACATCGCGCATTACAGTACACCGGTTTTTGGCGCAGGTTGCGCCTTAGCCCCTTTGTTCTGATTCGATAGGCTGCAATATGATTGTGCAAACCATCCGCTCGCTGATTTTCTATGTCTTTTTTATCGGCATAACCACATTGCTGGCGATACCAATGGGCCTTTATTCGCTCGTGGCCCCAAAATTTTCCGGCTACCCGATCGTGTGGCTCTGGTATCAATCAAATCTGCTCTTTCTGCGCCTTTTTGTTGGCATCAAATCCAAAATTGAAGGCGAGGAAAACCTACCCGACGGGCCGTTTATCATTGCCTCAAAACACCAGTCGGACTGGGATATTTTCGCGCTTTTGCCCGCCACAGGCCGTCGGCCTTCCTTTATTGCCAAAAAGCAATTGCTGGACATTCCCTTCTTCGGTTGGGCCGCGCGCAACTTTCATACGATTTCGGTAAACCGGAAAAGAGGCCGCGAAGCTCTACCGCAAATGATTGAGCAATCCAAAGAGGCCATCAAACATGATTGTCGGATTGTCATCTATCCCGAAGGCACCCGCAAAGCGCCGTTAGCAGATCCAAACTACAAATGGGGCGTCGTAAAACTATATACGGAGTTGAACATACCCGTGGTGCCCGTCGCGCTCACTTCTGGGCTGTATTGGCCACGTAACTCACATGTGCTTTGGCCAGGCACCGCGCGCGCCCGTTATCTCAAACCCATCCAGCCCGGTCTAAGCTCAGACGAATTTCACGCTGAATTACAACGTGTTATCGAAACTGAGACCGATAAAATGATCTTTGAAGATCTGGAAAAGGGAATCAGTTTGCCCATTTCTGATGCCTTCCAAGCCCGCATCGAAGCACGCAAGTCCGCATAACTACTAGATATTGACAAACTGCCGCCACAATCCATAGATATAGTCCATACTATTAATCTATTTGACTAAATGCGGAACTTGTTCTAGTTTTGTTCTTTACCGCACTGCCGCAAATGAGCCGGGGAACTTGTGAGGCAATTATGATTGAGGGATCACTATATGCATTCGATTCGACAAGAATCGAAACGGAAGAGCTTCACACCTCTTCCATTGGCCTACCAACCACATCTCTTGCATCCGATCTTTCTGATCGCATGACCGATAACGCTGCGCATAATTCCGTATCGCTTGTTGGACGATCCGGAAAAACCTATGCCGCAAAACCGACCGCGCTTGAAAAACTCCGCATTCGCGACGATCAGTTGTGTCTGTTAAGCGTTCGCACGCGTGCTGGCCTAGACGTTGTGTGGGTTGGATCCGGCCAAAGCCTTGTGCATGATCAACCGAACCGCGCCGAGTTTATGGATGTGGTGAACACAGCCGACAACGCTTACATTATCGACATTGAAGATAGTGCAGAACAATCGCTGGCAAGCTGGGACCTGACAAACACACATCATGATTTGCCCCGCGCGGCATAAACATCTTGAACCCGATTGGTTGTGATTGACGGCAGCCGACCGTCAATCCTTTTTCAACGCGTTCACAAGCGCGTCTAGCCCGTGATCTTGAATGCCCATTTCCACCAAATGCGCATAGGTATTGACCACATATTCTGTGTTCGGCCCTGCTTGCCCCTGCCCTTGCCGCACAAGTTTAAGTTGATCCTCAAGCCCCAAGCGCCCCGCATATTGTTTATGATGTGGGTCCGCAAGGTAAACCAATGCATCCACATGCCGCCCATCATCCAAGGTCACACGACGCAATGTTTCGCGGTAAACACCATTTTGCTGCTCCCTTGCATGCAAATAGGCGTAAGTTTTATCCCAAAATTGCGGGTCAACCTCGAATGCCATGCCCCGACAGGCACCACCGCGATCCAAACCAAACACAAGCCCCGGGCAATCCTCGGTGCCGCGATGGGTAAATGAATAGATGCAAAGTTGCCGATGCGCGCCACGCAACAAAGCCGGCGCTTTATTCATAAAATCAAAGCCAGGACGCCAGATTAGGGAGCCGTAGCCGAAAACCCACTTTCCCATTAAATCGCCAAATCACTTGTTTGAAAAACCATCATAGAGATGTACAAACTTCTATGAACTGACACAAGGCGCACACGAATTCACTGTTCAAGAATTAGGATGTGAACATGGCAAAATTTAAAATCATGCTGGCAGCAATCATTCTGGTTTGTGGCGCCGCCACAGCGGCATGGTTCTATATCGCGCACCAAATTGATCAGCAAATTCAAATCGCCATGGACGACCCTGAGCTGGGCCTCACCTGCGCAGACCACAGCGTGAGCGGTTTTCCCTTCCGCTTTGATGTCAGATGCCTCAACGCCACTTTGCAATCTGGTGATGCCACAATCGCCATTCCCCGCATTGAAGCGACGGCGCTGTTCTATCGCCCAACCCACATCCTTGCCTTTATTGAAGGCCCCATCGACTATCAAAACGCTTTCACCGGCGCCCACAAGCAATTGCGGTTTGACACAGCAGAAGCCAGCGCCCGCGCTGATTTTTCAATGAACCTTCAACGGGTCTCAGCGCAAATGGTGAAACCTATTTGGTCCGATCAGCTGATCGGCACCGTCGATGTCGGCAGCGCGGAGTTGCTGGAAGCACACTTGCTGGCGCACGCTGAAAAGGACACTGGCTTCTTTGCTTATGCTAAGTTCAATAACGTACAGGCCCAACAAATGGGCGTGGAAAAACTGAACACGACGATTGAAGCCGAAATCACTGAAATTGACCAAAACCTCAATAATTGGGTCTTCCCCGACATGTTGCAACAATTTGCAGCCACGGAAGGCAAACTGATCATCCAAAAATATGAGACCGTTGGACAAGTCGTGCCGCTTGGGCAAAGCCAGGCGCAAAAGATCGCGCTGAACGCCGAAGGCGAATTTACCCTCACCGACCAGGGCATGCTGCAAGGCATTTTGCGCACCAACTCGCAAAATATCGTTGATCAGTTTGACCTGTCGGCCCTTGGACCCATGGCCGCAGCCATTGTGGGCGCGCCGGATCAGGACGGCAAACACAACATTCCGGTGATGGCCAATGCAGGCGTGATCAGCGTGGGCATGGCACCAATCTATTTGGTGCCACCCCTATTCTAGATCGCTATTCGCTGTCGGTTTCCGCATGATGCTGACGACCAAAGTCAGGCGCATCTGTTTCTTGACCAGCGTCAATGATTGAGCGGCGAATATTGCGGGTGCGGGTAAACAGGCTCTCAAGCATTTCCCCATCGCTATCGCGCACCGCCCGCTGCAACATGCTCAAATCTTCCAAGAACCGCCCAAGCATTTCAAGCACCGCATCGCGATTGTTTAAAAACACATCACGCCACATGATCGGGTCTGACGCAGCAATCCGGGTAAAGTCGCGAAAGCCACCAGCAGAAAACTTGATCACTTCCGATTTGGTCACGCTTTCCAAATCATCCGCCGTGCCCACAATATTGTAGGCGATCAAGTGGGGCACATGGCTGGTGATGGCCAGCACCAGATCATGGTGCTTGGCATCCATAATCTCGACCTCTGAGCCAATCGCCTCCCACAACGCCTTTAACCGGTCCACAGCCTGTTGGCTGGCATCTTCCGTTGGCGTCAAAATACAAAAGCGGTTGTCAAACAGTTCAGCAAAACCATGCCGCGGGCCGGATTTTTCCGTGCCCGAAATCGGGTGCCCAGGGATGAAATCCACATGCGCCGGCAACACATCTTGCAACGTATCGACCACATGTTCTTTCACCGACCCCACATCGGAAACAATCGCACCAGCCTTTAGCGCTGGCGCAATCTGCTCGCCAATCGTGCGGTAAGTGCCAACCGGCGTACAAAGAATCACAAGGTCCGCATCTTGAACCGCCTCAACAGGATCATGATGGAACGAATGCCCCAATTCCAACTTTTCCGCCTCAGACAAATGTTGCGGCGATGCGTCGGAGATTGCGAGCTCGCGGGTTAGATCGGCACGCAAAATTGCGCGCGCGATAGATGAACCGATCAAGCCAATCCCGATCAGCGCAATACGGTCAAACATTATAGCATCAGCCATGGTCACTCATTTCTTGTAGCGTTTGGATCACCAATTTCATCTGCGCTTCAGTCCCGATAGAGATGCGCAAGCAATTGGGCAGGCCATAGGAGTGCATTTCGCGCACAATCAGGCCCTTTTCCATCAATAGATTAAAGGCATCCGCTGCGGTGAAACCCGCCTCGTCGCCAAATTCGGTCAGCACAAAATTGCATTGGCTGGGATAGGTTTTAAAGCGATTAGACTGCAACCGCTCAACCAACTCGTCCCGCATTTTGGAATTGTGCGCTTCCAACTCAGCGGTAAATGCTTCATCCTGCACTGCGGCTGTGGCCGCCGCTTGCGCAATGCCGTTCACATTGAACGGCCCCCGCAAGCGGTTATAAACATCCAAAATATGCGCCGGGCCATAAAACCAACCAACCCGCAAATTTGCGAGGCCAATCTTGGAGAAGGTGCGCGTCATCACCACATTGTCGGCGCGGTTCACCAGATTAATGCCCGCTTCATAGTCAGGCGCATTCACATATTCCGCATAGGCCGCGTCCAACACCAGCAAAATGTCCGGGCGCAAGCCCTGATGCAATCGGTTGATTTCATCTTCGCCAAGATAGCTGCCCGTTGGATTGTTGGGGTTTGCCAAAAACACAATCTTTGTTTTCTCAGTCACCGCATCCAGCAGCGCATCCACATCCGCTTTAAGGTCCTTTTCCGGTGCTTTCACGCAGGTGCCGCCCGCCGCATTGGTGACGATGGGATAAACCAGAAAACCATATTGCGACATTAGCGTTTCATCGCCCGGGCCAACATAGGCCTGCGCCAACAGGTGCAAAATTTCATCCGAGCCCGCGCCAACACCAATCCGCGCAGGATCTAACCCATGCACCGCGCCAATTGCCTCGCGCAAGGCAGTTGCTCCGCCGTCAGGATATTCGGCCAAATGCGTCGCATAATTACGATACGCCTCAATCGCTTTCGGGCTGGCGCCCAAAGGTGATTCATTGGCTGACAATTTAGCCAATGCCTGACCAGATGGCGATTTGGACTTGCCGGGCATATAGGCCGCGATATCCATAATCGAACGGTGTGCAATCGGTTTGTCTGACATTTTATACTTCCTGACGATTTAAGCCGCGCGCACCATAGGCAAAGCACCGCCCAGACGCAAAGAAAACTGCTTTATCCATTGGTCTTTATCGTTACGAGCGAACGATTTCTATCGAATATGTCCAGAAGGCCAAGCCGGTTGCGACACCAGCCCGGGTATTTGCGAGAATTGTGGAGCGCGCCGCCGCCTTGTCACCGCCGGATACATTTCTTTGCGGGCCCGCACCAACATCACGCCGGCCAAGCCGGACCCAAGCAAACGTCCAAGGCTCTCAAACAAACGCGCTGATTTGAGCAAGGGGGCAAAATTTGACGGGGGCAAATAGAGCGCCTCACGCCAAACCTCCGGGGTGAAGGAATGGTCCTTTAAAAGCCGGGCCAACTGATTTTGCGAAAAGGGATGGCCATGGCCAAATGGTGTTGTGTCCCGCTGGGCCCAAAATCCCCTGCGACGGGGCACAACCAGAATCACGCGGGCGCCCGGCGCGGTAATGCGCCACAGTTCTTGCATAAATTCTTCAAGATCAAACAAATGCTCAAGCGCATGAATGGCCACCACCACATCCACAGCACTATCTGTTAGCGGCAGTTCGAGCGGATCGACAAGCGCAGCCAGACTTGGCGCATCGAGCGGCCAATGGGCCACGCCTTGGCGTTGCGGCATAAAGGCCATCACCCGCTCCGCATCATTACGCAGCCGGTTGAGATAAGGCGTTGCATAGCCAATGCCCAACACTCGCTGACCTTTAACAGGTGCCATCGGCAGCAAGGTGTCCGCAATCAACCGCCGAGAAATACGCCCCAGCGGCGAGCGGTAGAACTGCATCAAATCCTCAATCGTTACCGACATGGCTCCGGTTCATCTTCGCATTGCACATGTTATATGTGTACTGTGCCAAGCACCAAATTGCCAACATCATTTGAGGAGATCAAAACATGACGCAAAAATTCGAAATCGAAATGCTGCCGGTGCTGGACACCAATTATGCGATCTTCATCAAATGCAGCATCACCGGCAAAGTGGCGATGGTAGACGCCCCGGACGATGACAAGATTGTGGCGTTTTTAGAGGCCCGCAATTGGCGGCCCGATTTGGTGTTGGTCACACACCGTCACTGGGATCATGTGGACGGGCTGGAAAAAATCAAGCAGCGCTATGACCCGATCATTGTGGTGCCTGATTCGGAAAAAGATCAAATCTCACCGTTCACAGAAACAGTTGCCCCCGGGGCCATCTTGCCCTTTGGGGCTGGGCACTTCACCGTGCTATCCACCCCCGGACACACAAGCGGCCACATCGCCTATTTCTTGCAAGAACAGCCTGCCCTGTTTGCAGGTGATGCGCTGTTTTCCATTGGCTGCGGCCGGATGTTTGATGGCCCGCCCAATGCCATGTGGGAGGGCCTCAAGCAATTGCGCCACCTTCCAGACGAAACCGTCCTTTATTGCGGCCATGAATACACAATCGACAACATCAAATTTGCCCTCAGTCTGACCCCTGAGCACGAAGCTTTGCGCCAACATCTGAATTGGGCCGAAGAACGCCGCGCGCAAAACCAACCCACCTTGCCCTCCACCTTGGGGTTCGAAAAGGCCAACAACCCGTTCTTGCGCATTGACGACCCCGTCATTGCTCAAGCCGTTGGGCAAGAAAATGCACCGGAACATGAGATTTTTGCCGCCGTGCGCAAAGCCAAAGATCAGTTCTAGCGTTAACCGCGCGTCTTAACCACGCCATCAGATTCCGGGTCGCAAAGGTTAACAAAACCTTTATGTCGCCATCATTTTCTGCCATCATCAGTGTCAAATAAGGGCAAAAATGTCCCATTTTGATACAGGTAGGCGAAATAATGGCTTCACAGCATGACAATACCAGCGTGGCAAATGTGCCGATTGTGATTGAATCACAGTCGCATCAAGCCCGCCGCCGTCATGCCTATCGGCCAGAGGCCCACTTTGTGGCGCATCTATTGGCGCAACGCCCCAACCCGGCAGATCGGCGCAAGGCACGCCCCGGCACCCATGTGGCCCAAACAGCCTACCGCGCCAATGCCGAGCGCATCATCAAGCGCATGCCCGCAGGCTACAACCGCACAATTGATGCTTAGCTTTTTTGATTAGGCCTTCGGGCCGATCATATGTTCTGGCCGTACAAATTCATCAAATTCCTGCGCACTTAACAGTTTCAGCGAAACCGCAGCTTCGCGCAATGAAGTGCCGTTTTGATGCGCATATTTGGCGATTTTTGCCGCCGAATCATAGCCAATCTTTTGGTTCAGCGCGGTCACCAGCATTAAAGATTGTTCCAAATGATTTTGGATGTTCTCCAGATTTGGCTCCAACCCTGCCGCACAATTGTCGGCGAAGCTGTTCAGCCCATCGGTGAGCAAGCGCACCGACTGCAAGAAATTATAGACAATGACCGGCTTGAACACATTCAACTCAAAATTGCCCTGGCTGGCGGCGACACCGATTGTTGTGTCATTGCCCATCACTTGCGTCGCAATCATGGTCAGCGCCTCGGATTGCGTGGGGTTGACCTTGCCCGGCATAATCGATGAGCCGGGTTCGTTGGCAGGCAGGTTCAATTCGCCAATGCCACACCGTGGGCCAGAACCCAACCAGCGCACATCATTGGCAATCTTCATTGACGCAGCAGCCAGTTGTTTGATCGCCCCATGCATGCCCACAAACGCATCATGCGCCGCTAAATAGGCGAACTTGTTATCCGCTGTCACAAAGGGATGCCCGGTCAATTCAGCAATCCGCGCCGCCACCTTGTGCGCATAGTCGGGGTGCGTGTTCAGCCCGGTGCCCACCGCTGTGCCCCCCAGCGCCAGTTGCAGCATTTGCGGCTCATGCGCTTCGATCGCCGCCAACGCAAAATCGAGTTGGCTGACCCAACCACTCATTTCCTGCCCCAAACTCAAAGGCGTGGCGTCCTGTAAATGGGTGCGGCCAATTTTGATGATGTCGTCATATTGCTTGGCCTTTTGATGCAAAACATCCCGCAGATGCGTAATTGCCGGCTTGAGCCGTTTATTGACCTCTTCCACCGCCGCAATATGCATGGCGGTGGGGAAACTGTCGTTCGAGCTTTGCGATTTGTTGACGTGATCATTGGGGTGGATCGGGCTTTTGGTGCCCATCTGCCCGCCCGCCAATTCAATGGCACGGTTGGAGATCACCTCATTCACATTCATATTGGTTTGGGTGCCTGACCCGGTTTGCCACACTTTGAGCGGGAAATGCGCATCAAGTTTGCCCTCTGCCACCTCATTGGCGGCTTCAACGATCAAGTCCTTCTTATCCGCTTCAAGCGAACCCAGCTCGCAATTCACTTCCGCAGCGGCGCGCTTCAAAACCGCGAAGGCATGCACAAGCTCTATCGGCATCAACTCATTGCCAATGGCAAAATTTTGCATCGACCGGGCTGTTTGCGCCCCATAGTAGCGATTAACCGGCACCTCAATTTCACCCATTGAATCTGTTTCGATACGTGATGTCATTGTGGCACTCCTTTGATCGTGCGTGAGAATATGCCGCCAACTCTAATGCTTTCGCCCCCCATTGCAAGCAACCACGCAACACCAGCTCACCCGCGACAATCTTGCCCTTCCCATGCTGACCAAAACAGCCTTTAATGCGGCAGATTTTTAAAAGGATTGACCATGCGCGCGAAAGCAGACCGCTTGCCCCTTTCTGCCAAACTTCACGAACATATCCGCAGCGGCGATTTTGTTGATTGCTTCAGCATTGAGTTGGGCGAAAAAGGCACCAAACTCTCCATAGATGATCTTGCCCGCAGCCTGGCCACCACGCCGCCCAAATGGGCCCAATTTCTGCTCTATCTGCGCAATATTTTGGTGAAGCCCTTTGGCCTGCGCACCGAATTTGATGGCGCGCAAACAAAAATGGGCGAGTGCCAACCGGGCGAACTGATCAATTTTTTCCGGATCTATCATCGCGACAATAATGAAATTTTGATGGGTGACGACGACAAACATCTTGACTATCGCGTCTCTGTCTATCGTTCGCCCAGTCGACCGAGCAAGCTATATGCAGCCACTTGGGTGCGCCGCCACAATTGGCTGGGCCACACCTATCTGTTTTTGATCAAGCCGTTCCATAAAATGATTGTGCGCTCCATGGTAACTGGCGGCATGCGCACATTAGGCTAATCAAAGAAAAAGCCAGCCTCCGATGGAGACTGGCTTAAAACTGTTCGCAAAAAGCGCTAACGACTTAGCTGTCGCGAGGCTCCATGATTTGACGGCCACGATACATGCCGGTTTTCAAATCAACGTGGTGTGGGCGACGCAATTCGCCGCTGTCTTTATCTTCAACATAAGTTGGTGCCTTCAAGGCATCAGTAGAGCGACGGTGGCCGCGCTTCATGCCGGAGATTTTTTTCTTTGGTACTGCCATGGTTCTAACTCCATCAACAAAACGGCACCTGCACCAAAAAGTGAAAGCGCCATCTAGCAATCTTCAATCTGTTGGCGCGGTTTATACCCGTCTTTAATGGCTTTGGCTAGTCTTAATTCGCAACAAAACCACTATTGATCTTGTCAATTTGGCCCGATAGTACTCTTTTTACCCGTCAACCTGCTGCAACGCAACAAAGGCGCTATGTCTGACCTGAATGCCGCCATGGCCACGATTGCTCAAAAAACCGAGCAGTTTTTGGAAGCCCACCTCACCGCGCAACAGCTAAGCGCGCCCCTGCCCGCGCCCGAACGGTTGATCAATGCCGTGCGTCACGGGGCCTTGAACGGCGGCAAACGATTGCGTCCCGTCCTGGTGCATTTAACAGCAAATCTGTTTCCCCAACCCGCAGGCGATCTGATTCAGGCAGGCGCCGCGATTGAATGCGTGCACTGCTACTCGCTGGTGCACGACGATTTGCCAGATATGGATGACGACGATCTGCGCCGTGGCAAGCCCACCGTGCATAAGGCTTTTGACCCGGCAACCGCTATTTTAGCAGGCGATGCCCTACTGACCCATGCATTTGCCTTGTTGGCCGATGGAAACTGCCATCCAGATCCGGCGCTGCGCAACCAACTGGTGATCGAGCTGGTTGAAGGCGCAGGCGTTGGCGGCATGGCCGGCGGGCAGATGCGCGACATTGAAGGTGAGCGCAAGGGCTATGATCCCGAGACCATTTCACTCATCCACGCCATGAAAACGGGCGCACTGATCCGCGCTTCTGTGCGCATCGGCGCGTTGATGGGCGGCGCCAGCAAGGATGAATTGGCGGTGCTCACTCAATTTGGTGAGGCGGCGGGCCGCATCTATCAATTGGCTGATGATATTCTGGATGCCACCCAAAGCTCAGAGCAATTGGGCAAAACGGCGGGCAAGGACGAAGCGCAGGGCAAATCGACTTTGATCGCCAGTCATGGACTAGCGCACGCACGGTCAGCCCTTCAAGACGAGTTGAACGATGCCTTGCCCCTGCTCACCCCATTTGGCGACCGCGCTGCGCCGCTGGCGCAATTGGTCACCCACTTTGCCGAACGGCAGAGTTAAAGCAGCTCTTTCAGCACCGTCTCCACCATCATCACATCATCGCGCGTGCAGTCGAATTGCCCGACCTGCATGCGGATCACCAAGCGCCCCTTATGGTGCGTTTGCGTGAGATAGATACGGCCATCATCATTGATTTTTTGCAGCAGTTTTTCCGTCGCCGCATCACCCGCTTCCAGCGCAAAGCTGAACAATGACAGACGGGGAGAACTGGTCATTTCAATGCCCGCCAATGCTTCGATCTTTGCATAAAGCTCTTCAGCCCAAGCCACATGGTTGCGGATACGATTGCGCAAATCTTCCAGCCCGTGGGCCCGCAACAAGAACCAGATTTTAAGCGCCCGGAAGCGACGCCCGAGTGGGATCGTCCATTCATTAAAGTTCGTGACTTCTGACGTGCCCAGCGTTTCCAAATAGGTCGGACGCAAGCCAAGCGTACGCACTTGCTCAATCGGATTGCGCATAAACTGCACTGCACAATCAAATTGTGCGCCCAGCCATTTATGAGGGTTAAAGATGATGCTATCCGCGCCTTCAGCCCCGTCCCACAACGGGCGGAACTCAGGACAGATCATCGCGCTGCCAGCCCAAGCGGCATCAATATGCGTCGGCAAATCTTCTGCCCGCGCAATCGCGATGCACTCTTTCATCTTATCGAATGCCCCAACCGAAGTACCACCCGCACACAGCACTACGCCGATGGGCAAATAGCCTGCCGCCCGGTCATCCTTGATCGCCTGCGCCAACAGGTCGGGCCGCATGGACAAATCTTCATCCACCGGGATTTTCACCAGATTATCCTGGCCAATACCCGCCACGCGTACCGCCTTATCAATGCTGGAATGAGTTTCGCCGCTGGCATAAATCCGCATGCGCGGTTGACCAGAAAGCCCTTCATAGAGCCCCTTCCATTCAAGCGCCGCTTCGCGCATGGTCAGGATCGCGGAAAGGGTTGCCGTGGTGGCGCTGTCGTGAATGGTGCCCGTGAACGCATCGGGCAAGCCGAGCGCTTTGCGCAACCACACCATCATTGCCTGTTCCACTTCCGTGGCCGCAGGGGCCGCCTGCCAGATCAGCGCATTGCTGGCCATGGCATTGACCAACTGCTCCGCCAACATCGAGACTGGCGCTGCATTGGCCGGAAAATAGGCAAAAAAGCGCGGATGCTGCCAATGGGTCATCGCATCGGGCACCAGCGAGGTAAAATCCTCCCAGATTTGCTCCATCGCTTCGCCCTGCTCCGGCGCCGCCGTCGGCAATTGATCGCGCAACGACCCAGGTTCCATTGTCGCCCGCACCGGACGGTCTCTCAGGCCTTCATGATAATCATGCGCCCAATCCGCCGCCTTTTTGCTCCACTCTTTGAGGCCCTTATGGTCCATTTATCTCCCCCCGGCTCACCCGTTTGATCGCTCGACGCACGATTGGATGTTGTTTCAGCACATCAATAGTTTGAGAAAAGGCGACGCCTTTTTCATTTTCCCGAATAATCTCAAAACCCAATTTACGGTGAAAGTCCATAGACAGCTGATTGGTCTTATAAACATTACTTTCCACACGCCTCGCGGGTCCGGCTTTTGTGTGCGCCAACAGCTGCACCATCAATTCACCCATGATTGCCGCATTGCGATGCTTTGGATGAATTGCAAAGCCGCCCACAAACCAACAATCGTCCTTGGGCCAAATAAAGCTATAGGCAATCAATCTATCGTCACGCCAAACAGTTGTAATCTCGGCACTTTCAAACCGCTCTTTCAGGGCCAGCCGATGGCTGTCGCGATCAAAGTGATCCCCTGCAGCCTCGGTATGATCCTTGAGCAAGGCGATATCGAGATCGACGATGGCATTAAGAGTGTCCTCGCTAGAGTACACGCAGAATTTCTTCCCGAATGCGATTGCGCAACTCGTCAAACTCACCGGACATAAAATCCGGCGAACCATGCCAATCATAAAACCAGATCGGCAAAGGTCGGCGTTCATCCGTCTCGGATTGATAGCGCGGGATAATGTGGGCATGAAGGGCCTGGTCCGAATTGCCCAGAATTTCATAATTGATGCGATAGGCATCTGTCGCTGCCAACAGCGCATCGCCGATCAGCGCCATATCCGCCAAAAATTGCGCCCGTGTCTCGCCGCTCAATTCATTGAGCGAGCCAACCATCGGATCAGGCAACAGGATCACATAGCCCGGCTGCACCTGCTTATCGCACATCACGGCCCAGCCAGATGGCATCTGGCAAATCAGCCATGGATTCTCGCCTTTGCGCGCAAGCTCGACCCGCTGATGGCAAACCGTTTCATTTAAATCAGCCACCAAATCGGCCTTCAATGTAATCGGCCACCATCGCCTTAAACTCATTGGCAATGTTGGGGCCCCGCAAAGTTTTGGCCTTTTGCCCATCGATGAAGACAGGCGCGGCAGGCGTTTCCCCGGTGCCGGGCAGCGAGATGCCGATATCCGCGTGCTTGCTTTCGCCCGGTCCATTCACAATGCAGCCCATCACCGCAACGCTAAGTCCCTCAACGCCAGGATATTTTTCTTTCCAAACAGGCATCGAGCTATCCAAGTGATCTTGAATATCTTTGGCCAATTCTTGGAACACCGTAGACGTTGTGCGGCCGCAACCTGGGCAAGCTGTGACCACAGGCAGAAACTGGCGGAAGCCCATGGTTTGCAGCAATTGCTGCGCCACTTGCACTTCCAACGTGCGGTCGCCGCCCGGTTCTGGCGTCAATGAAATACGGATGGTGTCGCCTATGCCGCGTTGCAGCAAAATGCCCAATGCGGCGGATGACGCCACAATGCCTTTGGCGCCCATGCCCGCTTCGGTCAGCCCCAAATGCAGGCCATAATCGCAGCGCTGGGCAAGGTCGGTGTAAACATCGATCAGATGCTGCACATTGGACACTTTGGTCGAGATCAAGATCTTATCGCGCCCCATGCCCAGCTCTTCCGCCCGCGCCGCCGACATCAGCGCCGATTGAATGATGGCCTCGCGCTGCACCCGCGCGGCGCTCCATGGCGTTTCGCGCTCAGCGTTTTCATCCATTAATTTGGTGAGCAGTTCTTGATCAAGCGAGCCCCAATTGACCCCGATCCGGACCGGCTTGTCATGGTGGTTGGCAATGTCGATCATCTGCGAAAATTGCGTGTCGCGTTTGGCCTTAAAGCCCACATTGCCCGGATTGATGCGATATTTCGCCAAAGCTTCGGCACAAGCCGGATGTTCCGACAATAGCTTATGGCCGATATAGTGAAAATCACCGACCAGCGGCACATTCACATTCATCGCCATCAAACGGTCGCGAATATGCGGCACGGCGGCCGCAGCCTCATCCCGATCCACGGTGATCCGCACAATCTCCGATCCAGCGCGCCAGAGTTCGGCGACCTGCCGCACGGTTTTTTCAATATCAGCTGTGTCCGTATTGGTCATGGATTGCACCACGATGGGGGCGTCGCCACCCACCTGCACATCGCCAACCATAACGCCTACCGATTTTCTGCGGGAAATCACTTCCGACATGAGGCACTCCTTTTTCGCCCTCCAGCATATAAGCGCTACACAAGGATGGCGCAACCAAACACTTTTTGATCAGAACGCCCCGCGCCGCAGCATGGATTTGTCGCAATTTGCGCGCCAGACTTGGCAAAAACATGAAATCATGTTTTTTTCTGTGCCCGACTCGCTTTTCCTGTCCTGCCGGGGCAATGCGCATTGGCTGCCTGTCACGCAATAATGCCCATTGTCTTATACTAATTCGTCCTTCTGCTTCTGATCGAAGCACCCATTGAGAGATTACCATGGACCGCAATCTACTTAAATTCTCCCTAATACTCGGGCTGATGAGCGCCGTTGGGGCCTTTGCCATTGATATGTATTTGCCTGCGCTGCCGTTATTGGCGGAAGATTTGCAGTCGTCCACGTCCGCCGCTCAAATGACCCTGATGGTCTACTTTATCGCCTTTGGCGCCAGCCAGCTCTTTTATGGCCCGGCCAGCGACATGTTTGGGCGTAAAAAGCCGATCTATTTTGGCCTGGGCCTGTTTATGGTCACTTCGGTCGGGTGCGCTTTTGCCCCCAATATCGAAACGCTCATCGTGTTGCGATTTTTGCAAGGCATCGGGGCCGCCGCACCCATGTCCATTCCACGCGCCGTCATCCGCGACCTTTATACCGGCCAAAAAGCCACACGCATGATGTCCACCATCATGATTGTGATTTCGATTTCGCCCATGCTGGCCCCGCTTTTGGGCAGTGCGGTAATTGTACCCTTTGGCTGGCGCGCGGTGTTTCTCACCATCGCTCTAGCCACCTTGGTGGCGATGGCCTTAGCGGCCTTTGCCCTGCCCGAAACCCTAAAGCCAGAAAACCGCCGTCCATTTGATGCCAAATCCATGTTCGCCAGCTTCGGCATTTTGCTGCGCGACACAAACTATCTCGGGCTCACCTTTATTGGCGGGTTGGGCATGGCCGCTTTCTTCACCTTTTTGGGCAGCGCGTCTTTCGTTTATATGGAGCATTTCGGGCTCACCCCAACTCAATTCTCGCTGGCCTTCGCGGTCAATGCGTCCGGCTTTTTCGTGGCCTCGCAGTTCTCCGCCACCATTATGGGCAAAATCGGCCCCGAACGGCTGATCCGTGGCGCAACCCTTGGCTATGCCATTATGGTGTTGATCTTGCTCGGCGTGTTCTTTTTTGGCTGGGGCAGCCTGCCAGCCCTGATCATATTGTTCATCATTGCCAATGCCTTTATGGGGCTGATCATCCCCACATCAATGGTGCTGGCGCTGGAAGAACATGGGCCCATCGCTGGCGCAGCCGCGTCACTGGGCGGCACCATGCAAATGCTGCTGGGCGCTTTGGCCATGGGCGTTTCCAGCGCCATTTTCAACGGCACACCGGTGCCGATGCTGGCGGTGATCGCCCTTTGCGGCGTTGGTGCATTTGTCTTGGCCCGCATCACGGTGCGGCACCCGCTGCCCTCGGCTGCGCAGTAGGCAAAAGCCCTGAAAGCTCCCGCCCTCTTGAATTTGGCCCCGCTTAACTTATCTATAAAGCAGGTGGGGCCGATCTCCCGCCCCAATTGAGGAGGGTGCACATGAATTTGATCATTCAACGCTTGATGCGGTTTCGCCGTGAAATCGTGCAATTGTGGTATGCCTTTTGGCATCCGCTGACCCCGACCTATCTCAAAGTTCTCACCATATTGACTACGCTTTATGTGATCAGCCCGATCGATCTTGTGGCGGATTTCATCCCCGTGCTGGGCTGGATCGATGATTTCATCATTGTTTCATTTGCCGTGTCATGGATTGTATCGCGCTTGCCGCGGGTGACGCAGGATCCGATGCCGCACGATTACGCGCAGACGGATACACAAGAAAAAACCATTGAGGGCAAAGCCCGACGCCGATAGATTGCCCTATCGCAGCGCAATGAAAAAGGCGGGCCAGAGCCCGCCTTAATTGTATTCGCATTGATTACTGCACAGATGAGGGTCTATTCGCCCTCAAACCGTACCAGCAAATCCTTGGCATCGATCTGATCGCCAGGTTTGACGAAGATTTCCGCAATGGTGCCATCATTCTCGGCGTGGATAGCAGTCTCCATCTTCATCGCTTCAATAGACAAGAGCACATCCCCGGCCTGCACCTCTTGCCCGGCTTTCACCGCTAGGGTGGAGACAACACCCGGCATCGGCGCACCAACATGGTTGGCATTGCCAACCTCAGCTTTCGGCCGTGCAACAATCTCGCTGGCCATTGAGCGATCTGGCACCGCCACCGTGCGCGGCTGGCCGTTCAGTTCAAAGAATACACGCACCATGCCTTTGTCATTTGGCTTGGATTGGCCCACCAACTGGATGACCATGGTTTTCCCTTTTTCCAGGTCCACCAACAATTCATCGCCCGCTTCCAGCCCGTAGAAATAGGCTGGGGTCGGGATCACAGAAGTTGGCCCATAAGTTTTCTGCGCCGCCATAAATTCGGTGAAGACCTTTGGGTACATCAAATAGGACGCCAACCGGAAATCATCAATTTCCAACTCGGTGATCTCTTCAATCTCTTTGCGCTTGGCTTCAAGATCAACAGGCTCAAGATAGGCACCTGGACGCTTATCCAGCGCCTTCTTGCCTTTCAGCACCTTGTCTTGCAGCGCTTTTGGGAAACCGTTGGGCGGCTGGCCCAAATCACCTGCAAAGAAGCCCACTACTGAATCTGGGAACGACACGTCGCGGTTCGGGTCTTCCACATCCGCACGGCTCAAGCCAGACGACACCATGGCCAAGGCCATATCGCCCACCACTTTCGAGCTTGGCGTCACCTTTACAATGTCCCCGAACATATCGTTCACATCCGAATAGGTTTGCGCCACATCGTGCCAGCGAGACTCAAGCCCCAATGACCGCGCTTGCTCTTTCAGATTGGTGAACTGACCACCTGGCATTTCGTGCAGATAAACCTCTGAAGCACCTGAGCGCAGATCACTTTCAAAGGCACGATATTGCGTGCGCACCGCTTCCCAATAGAAGGAAATTTCGCGGATCGTTTTCGCATCCAGGTCCGGATCACGCTCGGTGCCGCGCAAGGCCGCCGCGAGTGAGCCAAGACATGGTTGCGACGTGGTCCCAGAGAAGCTGTCCATCGCCGCATCAATCGCGTCGACGCCCGCATCCACAGCCGCCAAAACGGTGGCCGCTGCCGCGCCGGACGTGTCGTGGGTGTGGAAATGGATCGGCAGATCGGTTTCTTCCTTCAAGGTCGAAATCAATTTGCGTGCCGCCGCAGGCTTCAACAACCCGGCCATATCTTTAAGGCCAAGCACATGTGCGCCCGCTTTTTCCAACTCTTTGGCCAGACCCACATAATATTTCAAATCATAGGTGGCCCGGTCCGGGTCCAGCATATCGCCGGTGTAGCAGATCACGCCTTCACAGACCTTGCCCGCCTCGATCACCGCATCCATGGAGACGCGCATATTCTCGACCCAGTTCAGGCAGTCAAACACGCGGAACACATCGATGCCACCTTTGGCCGCCTGTTCCACGAAGAACTTCACAACATTATCGGCATAATTCGTGTAGCCCACGCCATTGGAACCGCGCAGCAACATCTGCGTCATAATGTTTGGTGCTTCCTCGCGGATAATGGCCAAACGCTCCCATGGGTCTTCGGTCAAGAACCGCATAGACACGTCAAAGGTCGCGCCGCCCCAGCACTCAAGCGAGAACAAATTGGGCATGCCATGGCTATAGGCCTTGGCAATTTTCACAATATCATGGGTCCGCATCCGTGTGGCCAACAGGCTCTGGTGCGCGTCGCGCATGGTGGTGTCGGTAAACAACACCTGCTTTTGCGCCTTCATCCATTTGGCCAACCCGTCCGGCCCATCACGATCCAGAATTTGTCGCGTGCCCTCCAAAATAGGTGGCGGCGTAAATGTCGGCACCACGGGTGCGGCAGCTTCAGCTGGTGGCGCAGGCCGATCCTTAACCTCTGGGTGACCATTCACCGACACATCGGCAAGATAGGTCAACAAGCGTGTTGCCCGGTCGCGCCGTTTGGGGAAATCAAATAGCTCAGGCGTATTATCGATAAAGCGCGTGGTGTAGCTATTGTCCCTAAAGTTCGGGTGAGAAATAATATTCTCAAGGAAGTTCAAATTGGTGGTCACGCCGCGAATACGGAACTCGCGCAAGGCACGGTCCATCCGCGCAATTGCATCTTCCGGCGTTTGCGCCCAGCAGGTCACTTTTTCCAACAATGGATCATAATAGCGCGTGATCACCGCGCCGGAATATGCGGTACCACCATCCAAGCGCACGCCAAAACCTGTCGCGCCGCGATAAGCAGTAATGCGGCCATAATCGGGAATGAAGTTTTCTTCTGGATCTTCTGTCGTCACCCGGCACTGCAGCGCGTGGCCATTCAAATGAATGTCTTCTTGTTTCGGCACACCCGATTTCGGGTCACCGATCTTTTCGCCTTCCAGCACCCGAATTTGCGCCTTAACGATATCGATGCCGGTGACTTCTTCCGTAACCGTATGTTCCACCTGAATGCGCGGGTTCACTTCGATGAAGAAGAACTCATCACTGTCCGCATCCATCAAAAACTCAACGGTGCCCGCGCCACGATAATTTGCGGCGTTACCGAGCTTCAAAGCTGCGTCTGTAAGGCCCTTGCGCACCTCTTCAGTAAGATAAGGCGCAGGTGCCCGCTCCACCACTTTTTGGTTGCGGCGCTGCACCGAGCAATCCCGCTCAAACAAGTGCACCAGATTGCCGTGATCATCGCCGATCAGCTGCACTTCCACATGGCGCGCGCGCTCAATCAGCTTTTCAAAATACATTTCATCTTTGCCGAAAGCCGCCTTGGCTTCACGCTTGGCCTCCGCCACTTCAGCCCGCACGGCCTTTTCATCGCGAATGGTGCGCATGCCGCGGCCACCGCCGCCCCAGCTGGCTTTCAGCATCAAAGGAAAGCCAATCTCCTTGGCCATTTTGACAACTTCGTCGATATCGTCAGGCAGCGGGTCCGTAGCGGGCACCACCGGCACACCAGCTTCAACCGCCAAATTACGCGCCGCAACCTTGTTGCCAAGTGCGCGCATGGTTTCTGACCGTGGGCCAATAAAGATAATGCCTGCATCCGCACACGCATCGGCAAATTCAGGGCTCTCAGACAAGAGGCCATAGCCTGGGTGGATCGCATCCGCGCCCGACTTTTTGGCAATGCGGATATATTCATCGATCTGCAAATAGGCTTCAACAGGCCCCAAGCCCTTGCCGATCAAATAGGCCTCGTCTGCCTTGAACCGATGCAATGCCAATTTGTCCTCTTCGGCAAAAACAGCAACGGTTTTTAAGCCCAGTTCGTTGGCCGCGCGGAACACGCGGATGGCAATCTCACTTCGGTTGGCAACAAGGATTTTCTTAATCGACATAGCAACTCACTTTTCAAAAAAGTGTTGAACATAAAAGCCAAGCCCGTGCGCCACAACGCACAAAGCTAGCTTGCGTGGGGAATTACTGGCTCAAATGAGCCGCTAGATGAGATACATCATAGCCCGCATTGGCTGCAGCTTTGATGATGTCATCCGCAGGCTGTTCACCCGCTTGGCTTAGCGCCCATAGCGTGGTGGACCGGGTGCCTGAGCGGCAATAAGCAAACACTTTGCCGTCATTGGCCAGCGCATCTCGTGTCGCCGCAATCATCTCTGCGGAAACACCATCCCGACCCATAGGGATCGAAACATAGTTTAACCCTAGCTTTTTCGCTTCTTCTTCAATCAATGCGCCAGCCGGTTGGTCCGGGGCTTCGCCATCTGGGCGATTATTGATAATGGTTTTAAAACCCGCTTCTTTGAGGGCAGGCAAGTCATTGGGCGAAATTTGCGGTGATACACTCACCTTCTCATTGATGGTTTTAATGTCCATCCTATCGTCCTTTCATCTCGACCGCATAGATCAACATGCAGGTCTCAAGGTTTATAGGCGGCGCAAAAGGCCCATGGCAAGCACATCTGAAACCAAAACAGGGCAGATTGAAGAAATAATTTATCAAATGGGATAAGTGGACCCTATTTACGTGACCCGCCTTGAAATTTTAGACCAGATGATTGAAATTCTTCAGTAAAAATCTCAGTGGGAGGGCGTACATGTCTATACAAGATAAAAAATATTTACTGGCCATCGATCAAGGTACGACATCCACCCGCGCTATTGTTTATGGCGAAAACCTGATTCCCATCGCCAGCGACCAAACAGAGTTTCAACAATTCTTCCCCCAAGATGGCTGGGTGGAACATGACGCCAATGAAATCTGGCAGACCGTGGTCACCACGATCAAGGGCGCGCTCAAAAAAGCAAATCTTGCCGCCGATGATATTGCCGCCATCGGCATCACGAACCAACGTGAAACCATCACCTTGTGGGATCGCAACAGCGGTGAACCGCTCCACAAAGCCATCGTTTGGCAGGATCGACGCACCACCGACTATTGTGCCGAGTTAAAAAAAGCGGGGCATGAAGAAACAGTCACCGCCAAAACCGGGCTGCTGCTTGACCCTTATTTTTCGGGCACCAAGGCCAAATGGCTGCTGGACAATGTGGAGGGTGCACGCGACCGCGCTGCAAAGGGCGAGTTAGCCATCGGCACCATCGATAGCTGGTTGATCTACAAGCTCACCGGCGGTGCGTCGCACACAACCGATGCCACCAATGCCTCACGCACCCTGCTATATAATATCCATAAAGGCGAGTGGGATCTGGATTTACTCGATTTGCTCGATATCCCCGCTGCTCTCCTGCCCGAGGTGCGAGATTGTGCCGCCGATTTTGGCCAGTGCGACAAAGACCTGTTTGGCGCCGCCATTCCCATCACAGGCGTTGCTGGCGACCAACATGCGGCCACCATCGGCCAAGCCTGCTTTGAAAAGGGCATGATCAAATCCACCTATGGCACCGGGTGCTTTGCCATGATGAATGTCGGCGACAAGCCCCTCGCCTCATCCAATCGCCTGCTTTCCACCCTTTGCTATCAGCTTGACGGAAAACCAACATACGCGCTGGAAGGCTCCATCTATATGGCAGGCGCCACCGTGCAATGGTTGCGCGATGGCTTGGGTATTATCGAAAGCGCGGCGCAGGTGAATGATCTGGCTGCAAAAGCTGACAACACCCAATCTGTTTATTTGGTACCCGGCTTTGTGGGGCTGGGCGCACCCTATTGGGACAGCGATGCCCGCGGAGCCATTTTTGGCCTGACCCGCAATTCTGGCCCCCGCGAATTGGCCAGGGCTGCGCTGGAATCCGTGGGCTATCAAACCCGCGACTTGATCACCGCCATGAATGCAGATTTTGGCGACGATGTGAGCCTGTTGCGGGTGGATGGCGGCATGACCGCATCAAATATGACCATGCAATTTTTGGCCGATATTTGCCAAGTGCCCGTTGACCGCCCCACTAATCTGGAAACCACCGCCAAAGGCGCTGCCTATCTCGCCGGGCTTCATGTGGGTCTTTGCCCCCCACCTCAAGATATGATGGAGAAATGGGAGCTCGACCAGCAATTCACCCCACAGCAAAGCGCAGACTGGGCCACCCAAAAATATGCGGGCTGGCAAGATGCCGTCGCCCGCACATTGTCAACGCATAGCGGCTAAGTCACCCCGACACACCACTGTGGCGAGCCAAAGCCTTGATCACTTGTTTGGCAGTTACCTTGCCGATCACTTTGTCATTCGCATTGGTGACGCCCACCCAGTCATGCTCGGCAAAAAGCGGCAGCACGTCTTCGCAGCGGGCATTTGCTGACACAGTGGCGCCGCTCGTGCCAAAGTCGCCGCGCTCCATAATGGTGTGCACATGAATGGCGCGCGCTCGGTTCACATCCCGCACAAAGTCTTCCACGTGCGCGTTGGCCGGGTTGAGTACCACTTCTTCCGGCCGCCCGGATTGGATCACCGCCCCATCCTGCAACACCGTCACCTGATCGCCAATTTTAAGGGCTTCGTCAAAATCATGGGTGATGAACAATATGGTTTTATTCAGCTCTTTTTGCAGCGCCAGCAACTCATCCTGCATACCCGAGCGGATCAAAGGATCGAGCGCCGAAAAGGCCTCGTCCATCAGCAAAATATCGACATCCATGGCCAAAGCGCGGGCGAGGCCAACGCGTTGCTGCTGGCCACCGGACAATTGGTGCGGGCGCGATTTTTCATACCCTTCCAGCCCCACAGTGGCGATCCATTTTTCTGCGATCTCTTTCCGCTCTTTTTTGTCGATCCCGCGAATTTCCAAGCCATAGGCCACATTGTCCAGCACCGAGCGATGCGGCAGGAGGCCGAACCTTTGGAAAACCATGGCAATTTGCGTGCGCCGGAAGGTGCGCAACTCATCAAGGCTCATCTCCAGCACATTCTGCCCATCAACAAAGATTTCCCCTGAGGTTGGGTCAATCAGCCGGTTCACATGCCGGATCAGGGTGGACTTACCGGACCCCGAAAGTCCCATCACCACGTGTAATTTGCCCGGCGCCACCTGCAAACTCACATTGTTCAGGCCAATCACATGGCCGGTTTCCGCCTGCAGCTTATCCTTGGACTCCCCGGCCTGCAGCTTTTCCAACACGGCTTGCGGTTCGGGCCCAAAAATCTTGGTCACGCCGCGCATTTCGATTTTATATTGATGGCTCATGAGCGATCTCCTGCCAGCCCGATCTGCTCCTGCAATTGCTTGCCATAGGCCTGCGTGATCCGGTCAAAAATAATCGCCAGCACCACAATGCCCAGCCCGGCAAACACACCACGGCTGACCTCCAACCGGCCAATGCCCTGCAGCACCTGATAACCAAGGCCCCCGGCCCCGATCATGGAGGCAATCACCACCATGGCCAGTGCCATCATGGTCGTCTGGTTCACCCCGGCCAATATGGTGGGCAGGGCCAGCGGGATCTGCACCCCGAACAGCCGCTGCCGCGGCGAGGCACCAAAGGCCTGCGCGGCTTCCATCACACTCGGCTCCACCTGTCGAATGCCCAGATTGGTCAGGCGCACCAGCGGTGGCGCCGCATAAACAATGGTGGCCAGAAGCGCCGGAATTTTGCCGGGGCCAAAAATCATCACCGTGGGGATCAGATAAACAAAGCTGGGCATGGTCTGCATCAAATCCAAAATCGGCGTGACGATGCGCTGCACAATTTCTGAGCGCGCCATCACAATGCCCAAAGGTATCGAAAAGACAATGGCGGTCACCGTGGCGGAGATCATCAACGCCATGGTTTCCACGCTGTCTTCCCAAAGCTCCATCAGCCCCATAAACACAAGCCCCACCACCACAATGATCGGCAGGGCCTTGCTACGGGTTGCCCCATAAGCCAGAGCGGCAAAGGCCAGAATGATCAACCACCAGGGCACCATCAACAGCCCGTCCTCAATACTATTGAGCATTACCAGCAAGGGATAGGCGGCGTCCTCGAACGCGCCACCCCAATTGCGCACCACCCAGTTCAGCCCATCATCCACCCAAAACCGCAAAGGCCGCGTATTGATAAATTCCGGAAATTCACCGCTGAAGAAAAACTCGAACATCGCCCTGATCCCTTTATGCAAAAATGGCCAGGTGAACCTAATCACCCGGCCACTTTCAATGCTTTATCAGTAGCCCACTAAAGGGCAGCTTTCACTTTTTCAGCCACATCTGCTGGCACCCAATCGGTCCAGACATCTTCTTCCGTTTTCAAGAAATGTTCGGCTGTTTCTTCAGCGCCAGCTTTGTTCTCTGCGCCCCAATTCAACATTTTGGAGATC
This sequence comes from Maritalea myrionectae, assembly GCF_003433515.1. GTDB lineage: Bacteria > Pseudomonadota > Alphaproteobacteria > Rhizobiales > Devosiaceae > Maritalea > Maritalea myrionectae. Next base: position 491,664 of record NZ_CP021330.1, on the reverse strand, counting down.
TGAACATTGTTAAGCGCCACTTCGCTCAAATAGTCAAAAACCACAGGGGCTTCTTCAGCAAGCCATGCCGCCGTACCCACCGTCACAGGCGGTGTCGGGAAAGCGCTTTTGCCTTTGTCTTCGCAGCTAGACTCAACATTACAGGCCCAGACTTCCGGATCATGCTCAGGCATTTCGAGCTGGACCATGTCATATTTGCCCATAATGGCCGTGGGGCCCCAATAGTAAAATACAATCGGCTCTTCACGCTCAAAGGCGCGCACAATGGAGGCATCCAGATTGCCACCGGAACCGGGTGAGAACAGATTGAAGCTCTCTTCCAGATCATAGGCCTCAAACAAAGCCGCATTGGCGATTTCGCAACCCCAACCTGGCGGGCAGGAATAAAAACGACCCTGATCCGGATCGTCAGGATCGGCGAACAATTCGGCATATTCAGGCAAATCTTCAACCCGTTTCAGGCCCGGATTTTCCGCCGCCACATAGGCGGGAATCCACCAGCCTTCAACCGCACCGTCTGAAATGGCAAGGCCCGCATCCTTCACGGCACCTTCTTCCAAACCCTTTTTCCATTGGTCTTGCACCGTGCCGATCCACAATTCAGGGGCAATGGCCGGACGACCTTTCGACAGCATAGACGCAGATGTGGGCACGGAATCCCCCGCAACCAGCTCCACATTACAGCCATAGCCCTCTTCCAAAATGGTGGCGTGGATGTGCGCCAGCGCTGCCGCTGACGGCCAATTCATCTCGGCAATATCAATTTTGCGGTCCGTGCCACACTCGGCCGCCATCGCGCCACCCGTCGCACCCAAGGCGACAAACACTGTCGCCAATGCCAATTTAAACTTTTGCATACCTAGTTCTCCCGACTTTTCTGCAATTTTTAGATTGAGCATAACCAGCCCCAACCACCCGGTCAAATGGCGGAGAACTAAGGAAAATTCCGATATTTACTTAAACAACGCCAAATGAAGGGCAAAGCCAACCCCGCGTTTGCCAGCGGATATTTTGGTTTCAATACCGCCAGCCAAGTGTTTCTACCGACAACCTTTGGTCAGTTTTTTTTGTGAACACAGTTTCAACTAAAGCGAAAAACTATGGCGCACTTACCCACGCCTGCCACGTCTCTGGAAACGCTTCAATAAAATGTGTAGCCGTTTGTTGCGCTGTAAATGCTTGACGTTCCTGAACCGCCAACAGTTCATTCATGACCGCTATGGGCATAGTGGCGCGCCGCAAATAGCCCAACAATTCGGGCATATCAGCCCGCACATCGCTGGCGGCGACAAGGCCAATTTGCTCGCTTGGAAAATCACTTCGTTTGGGCGCACCGCAGCTGGATTGTGCCAGGCAGGGATAGGCATCCGCAACATAGTCACCCAAAGAGAGCGCTGCGAAATCAAACTGGTGCAACACGGCGTTGGGCTGCCAATAATAAAACACTGCCGGTTCACGCGCAGAGATAATCTGACCGATCATTTGGTCCATTTCAAAACGGGATTGCGGCACCACCACCTCAAACACATTCTGAAGGCCGAACGCGCGGATCAAATTGTCATTCAGCACGTGACACGCCCACTTTTCCGGACACGTGATAAAGCGGATTTTGTCGCGTTCATAAAGCCCGGGCATGTCAGCCAATTTTTCAGCCGCCCCAAGTTGCGGAAAATCAGCGGTCACCTTGCTGGGCACAAACCACCCTTCCAAGGTGGTTGCGTCAAAACTAGACGCGGCCATAAAGGCCCGCTGCGCTTCACCCAGCTTATTCCACTGGCCCGCCACGCGATTGACCCAAAGCTCGGGCACAATTTTAGGTTCCTGCGCCGCATCAATCGTGGCTGCCACATTGGCTAAATCACTTTGCACCACCTGCGCATCACAATTAAATTCGGACCGAAAAAGTTGATGATGAATATGCGCCAAAATACTGGCGGACGGCCATTGTAAATCTGCGATGGTGACCACTTCACCCCGGCACCCTTCATAGATCAACTCGGCATCTGCGGCAGATTGGGCAAACGCACCTTGCGCGCCAAAACTGCCCAAAACGATGATCATCGCCGCCACTAAATTGCGCATATATTGTGCCTTATCCCGCCCAAATTTACGGCCAATGTGACCATTTTACCCTGACAAATCAATCCCGATCGGTCGAATAGTCGACCAAGCAACCCAATGCAATAATCGCGGAAGATTGCCTGTAACCCACTCAACTTGTAACCATTTTTGTTGCAATTGAAATTAACACTATTCGCAACCTTTTGCTGATTATTGCGACAAAAGCTGGTGACTCTTATTAAAAAATCGTTATTGTTGGCGCAACGAGGGAGGAAAACGACCTCGGCCATAAGGCGGATAAGACCTAATAAAGAGCTGGGAAAAAGTTCGTTTTATCCGTTGATGAAAGATGTACAAATTAGAGGGAAATTATGCGTCATCTTAAACTTGCACTCACAGCAGCCGCCGCACTTAGCGTTGCAACACCGGCTGTGGCTGAAGACGTAAACATCGGTATTCTTCTGGGGTATACCGGTCCACTTGAAACATTGGCTCCACCAATCGGTGATGCAGCCAAATTGGCTTTGCAGCATGTAAATGAGCAAGGCGGCATTTTGGGCGGCGAAGCAACGTTCACCATTGGTGACTCGACTTGTGCCGACGCCACTGCAGCCGCAACAGCCGCTGACCGTTTGATCAACGCCGATGGCGTTCATGCAATCGTTGGTGCGATGTGCTCAGGCGCCACCATTTCAGCAGCAAACACCGCTGCTATTCCTGCTGGCGTTGTGATGGTTTCACCATCTGCCTCTTCACCTGCTGTAACAACAGTTGAAGACAATGACTTGCTGTTCCGTGTTGGCCCATCTGATGCCTACCAAGGTGAAGTTGTTGCCCGCATGTTGCTCGACAAAGGCATCAACGACATTGCCATCACTTACGTGAACAACGACTACGGCAAAGGCTTTGCTGATGCCCTGTCTAACGCCTACGAAGCAGGCGGCGGCGATGTGATGATCTCTGAAGCGCACGAAGAAGGCAAATCAGACTACCGTGCTGAATTGGGTTCTTTGGCAGCTAGCGGCTCACAAAACCTGATCATTCTTGCTTATGCATCTGGCTCAGGCCAAACCATTCTGCGCCAAGCAATTGAAGCGGGTGACTTTGTAACCTACTTCGGTGGTGACGGCATGGTTGCTGATGCGTTGGTAACTGGTATTGACCCATCTGCAGTTGAAGGCATGTTGGCATCTCGCCAAGGTCGCTTGGAAACTGAAGGTACAGCCGTTTATGAAAAATTGGCAACAGACGCTGGTCTGGACCCAATCGCTTCATTCGGCCCACAAGCCTATGACGCTGCGTTCTTGTTGGCTCTTGCTTTCGAGCAAAAAGGCAACACAGATCGTGAAGGCGTAAACGAAGCCCTTCGTTCAGTAGCAACAGCTCCTGGTGAAGTGATCCTTCCTGGCGAATGGGATAAAGCCAAGCAGTTGATCGCTGACGGCAAAGAAATCAACTATGAAGGCGCTGGCGGCGACCACGAGTTCGACGAAGCTGGTGACGTATCAGGTGCCATCGTAGAAATGACCATTAAAGATGGTGTGTTTGTTGAAGTTGGCCCACTTAAGTAAGCCAACCCCACAACAGCATTAGTATTGAACCCGACGCTTCGGCGTCGGGTTTTTTATTGCGCAAATCATACCTGCACCCTACGATCTCTTTCTGCGCAATTTATGGGTGCGATTATGAGCTACGATCCAAAGACCTTCGCCTTCTATGCTGAAAATGCAAAGCAGTATGCGCATCGGCGCACGAAGCCTTCCGAGACATTAAGCAAGTTCATCGCCACCCTCCCACCGGGCAGCCACATCCTTGAGCTGGGTTGTGGGGCCGGGCTGGAAGCGCGCCATATGCGCGATAATGGCTTTGAGGTAACCGCAACCGAAGGCAACCCGGCACTTGCCGCCGAGGCCGAACGAAATTTCGGAGCCCCCGTAAAAGTGATGCGTTTCGACGAGCTGGACGACGAAGCGGCATATGATGCCATCTGGGCCAATATGTGCTTACTGCACGCCCCGTGGGAGAGCTTGTCGGATATCATTGAAAAAGCCCATCGCGCTCTAAAACCAGACGGGCATCTCTGGGCGAGTTTCAAAGTCGGAGAAGGCGCTGGCCGTGATAAGCTTGGACGCTATTACAATCTTCCCACCCCCGAAATGCTCGAACAAAAGTTCAAAGCATCCGCACCCTGGCAGCTCTTTGCCCTCAAGGACGGCGCGGGTGCCGAAGGGGCCGATGGCGAATCTTATCAATCCATCTGGTGCATCGCGCAAAAATAGGCGTCACGACATTCACCGATAAGATCCATCCCTTTTGATGCAGTGGTGCTGACGAATGGATATGGGGCGCCATCGATATTATGGCGTTTGTCCCACTCAATTGGCGATATCCATCGTACTCAAAAAAAACGCCGCCTCGATAAAGGCGGCGTCTTTTAACTTGTCAGTATAAGCGGACTACTTATTTATCTGTCCGTATCCGTTCCGGAATGACCCCTTGTGGGAAATAACGTAGGGCGAAGGTAATCACCAAACCCAACACGAACACGCGCATTTGCAACGCACGCGATTCAATGTTCGGAATAGCACCAATGCCAGCCCCTTCAGAGAAATCGGAGATATAGCCAAACAGCAGCACCGATGCGGGTTCAGAAACGGTCCACACAATGTAGATGAACACGCCGCCAAACAAGGCACCATAATTGTTGCCCGCACCACCAACGATGATCATCACCCAAACAATGAAAGTATGGTTGATCGGTTGATAGCCACTAGGGTCCAAGATTTGTGAGAATGACGCCAAGATCGCGCCGCCAATGCCCATCAGGATTGAACCAAGGATAAACACCTCAAGCTCGCGCTTGGTCACGTTTTTACCGATTGCCGTTGCCGAAACATTATTGTCTCGAATGGCACGCATCATGCGTCCCCAAGGGCCTTCATAGGCCTTTTGCAAGAAGTAAAAGATCACTGCAATCATGAGAACGGTCAAAGACAAGAACCCAACCCGTGCCAACACAGTGGACATGGTGGCATCTTCAAGTCCGCTCGCCACAATATCGGCCGGCGAAGGTGTCGGCCAAGGCAGCGGCGACACAGTAAGCGTGCCCCGTGTGAACCAATCCATGTTTTTCACCAAGGCCCGGATAATTTCGGAAATCCCGATGGTCGCAATCGCCAGATAGTCTGTGCGCAGGCCCAAGCAAATCCGGCCGACAATATAAGCGATTGCCCCGGCCAAAACGCCCCCAAACAACCAGCCCAAGACAACTGGCAGGCCAAGGCCGCCAATAAAGCCCGCCTCATCCTCAATCAAGCGGGCAGCCGGATCGATCTGTGAGCGATAAACGATATAGGCTGTGGCCCAAGACACCACGATCAAAAAGGTGCGTAATTTACCTTTAATGCCGAACCGTTGTGAGTTGGTGGCCAGATAAACCAGCACCCCGCCAAATATCGCTGCCAGAAGGGCCTTAAACAGCATGAACGGCCCATCGGACGCCCAGAACGCTTCGTTGATCGGATAGGAAACGAAGGTCACGGCAACGCCGCCAACCATCAAAAAGCCCATCACACCGAAGTTGAACAGACCGGCATAGCCCCATTGCACGTTAAGCCCCAACGCAATCAGCGCATAAGCCGAGGCGGTAACCAACATAAACAAGGTCGTTGGAATTTGCTGCCAAACAGCGATGGCCAAGAGGAAAACGCCCAGGGCCAAAAACAGCATTGCATCGCGACGCATCATGATGAAACTCCTTTAAAGATACCCGTTGGACGCACCAGCAACACAACCACCAAGATCACAAACGCGACGGTGAGTTTATATTCGGTTGGCACAATGGAAAGGTCATTCGGCACCCATTCAGGCAAATTATCCCGGAAGGGGCGCAACATGATCGCCCAGTTAAACACGGACATGGTTTCAGCAAAGCCGATGATCAAGCCGCCAGCAATGGCGCCATAGGCTTGCCCCAAGCCGCCAACAATTGCCGCCGCAAAAATCGGCAACACAATGTTAAAGGCCAAGTCAGGCTTCAAGATCACATCAAGCGCCAGCATGGTGCCCGCCATTGCGGCCAAGCTGCCCGCGATAATCCAGGTGGCGCGAACCACTTGGTTTGTGTTGATGCCAGACACAAGCGCCAGGCTTGGATTGTCGGCCATCGCCCGCATGCCTTTGCCCAACCGCGAACGCGTGAGGAAGAAATGCAATGCAACCACTGCAATCACCGTCACAGCGATCAGCAAGAGCTGCGGTTCTGACACATTGACCGTGCGCGATGCACCCAACCAGGACACATCGAAGCGGAACAATTGTTTGCTCTCATTTTCAAAGAAACTGCGGGTTTGAACCCCACCAAACAGGCGGATCAAGCCTTGAATCATCAGGGTTACACCGATTGAAGCGATCAATAGCGTAACGGGTTTCACCCCTTTGGCCCGCAAGGGTTGATAGAATGTGCGGTCAATCCCAAGCGCCAAACCTGCGGTGATCACCATGGCAAAGGGCAACACGATAAAGCCGGTTGGCCAGAAGGTTGAAATGCCCAAGGCGCTGGCGATCGAGGCCAGCACGAAGGCCACAAATGCCCCCATGGTCATCATGTCACCATGCGCAAAGTGCGCAAACCGCAAGATGCCAAAAATCAAGGTAATGCCGACCGCACCGAGCGCATAAACGCTGCCCAATACTGCGCCAGACACAATAACCTTATTAAAGAAAAAGATGAGTTCGTTCATCATAGCGTCTACGTCCCCCGTTAGCCGCCAAGGAAGCTGCGTGCGACTTCTGGGTCGTCAAGCAGTTCCCGTCCAGTTCCTGTGAACCGATTTTTACCATTCGCCAAAACAAAACCTTTGGAGGCAAACTCAAGAGCTTGCCGCGCATTTTGCTCCACCATCAAAATGCCAACACCGGCCTGATTGATGTTTACGACCGTTTCAAAGATTTCCATCATATAGCGTGGACTAAGCCCAGCAGATGGTTCATCCAACAACAGCAATTTTGGCTGGCTCATCAACGCTCGGCCCATGGCCACCATTTGCCGTTGCCCGCCTGAAAGCTCGCCAGCATTTTGCTTGCGCTTTTCTTTGAGCGGCGGAAACATGTCGTAGATTGAAGCGATTGTGTCTGAAAAATCGTCTCGGCGAATATACGCGCCCATCTCCAAATTCTCATGTACAGACATGGAGGTGAACACATTAAATTCCTGCGGCACAAAACCAAGGCCCATTGGCACCAATTTATCTGCCTGCATGTTGGCCACTTCGGTGCCCTCAAGCAGAATTGAGCCGTCGGTCACTTCCAACAGGCCAAAAATGGCCTTCAATGTTGTTGACTTGCCAGCCCCGTTTGGCCCCACAATCACGCCCACATCTTCTTTATCGATGGACATGTTGACGCCATTCAAAATCGGTGCACCGCCATAGCCGCCATGCACATCTTTTACTTCCAACAAACTCACGATACAGCCTCCACAGCGGTGCCGAAATAAGCCTCAATGATTTCAGGATTAGCCCGGATTTCCTCCATTGGCCCTTCGGCGATCACCGTACCCTGCGCCATCACAATCACGGGATCGCATAGCTCCGCGATCAGATCCATATCGTGCTCAATCACAAAGAACGTATAGCCTAGCTCTTTGTTCATGCGCTGAATATTGGCCGCCAAATCCTTGAGCAAGGTGCGGTTCACGCCCGCAGCCACTTCATCAAGCAGCACAGCTTTGGCATCGGTCATCATCGTCCGGCCCAACTCCAAAAGCTTCTTTTGGCCGCCGGACAAATTGCCCGCCAGTTCATTGCGCACATGGCCCAGCTTCAAAAAATCGATCACATCTTCAGCCATCTTGCGAATTTCATGATCAAATTCCGCCACATGCTTTGGATTAAACCAGCTTTGGAATAAGGATTCCCCTGGCTGATCGGCCCCGGCAACCATCAGGTTTTCCAACGCGGTCATGTGTGAAAATTCATGCGCAATTTGAAATGTACGCAACATCCCTTTTTGGTAAAGCTGATACGGCTTTAGCCCGGTGACGTTTTCACCGTCAAAAATGATCTCGCCCTCGGTTGGCTTCAGGTTGCCCGCGACCATATTAAACAGCGTGGATTTACCTGCACCATTTGGCCCGATTAGCCCTGTGATCGAGCCTTTAGCCACAGTGAGCGAACAATCATTTACGGCCTTCAAGCCTCCAAAACTTTTGGAGACATGACGCACCTCAATCATGTTGTCTTTTTGCACCCCGTAATTCCCCTCTTGTCGGAGTTTATTCTGCCTAGTTGCACATCTATGGCTGGTTCGGTCAACCGAGCCAAACATAGCAATTAGAACAATGTCAGCACCGCATCTGCCGTCGCTTTGTTGCACGCGAAAGGCACATCATACAATGTGGCCAAACGGATCAACGCTTTCACGTCAACATCGTGCGGCATTGCGGTTAGGGGATCAATGAAAAAAACCAGACCATCAAGCTCTCCCTCGACAATCATGGCGCCCAATTGAGCATCACCACCCAATGGCCCGCTTTTCAAAAGCGTTATCGGCAATTGTGTAGCGTCGATAATTGCCTGTCCGGTCGTGCCGGTGGCAAACAAATCATATTGAGCCAACTTCTCTTTTACTTGGCTGCACCAGACCGTAAGATCTTGTTTTTTCTTGTCATGTGCGACCAAACCGATTTTTTTGCTCAATATACTACCCTTTGGATCATACGGATCCAGCTTCTCCCAAAGCTCCCTAGCCCGCGACAAATACAACAAAGCACTTCGCGTGAAAAGCTGCTCTGTTGAAAAAAGTTGCTCTTTTTACTGCTTTTGATCCATGACGCGCGCCAACAACATCGAAAGACGCAACAATAAATGCAAATACCGCCGCTTTTGCCCAGATAAGGAAATAAAAGCGACGGCATTATTGGCAATTTATACTAATAAATTAGATGGCAAGTGAGAGCACACCGGCTTTTCCGGCTTAGAACTCCTGCCAGTCAGAATCATGGTCCACCGCAACATTGCCTTCGTGCATATAGGCCTTTGCCGCCTGTGTGCGTTTTTCCGGCGATGGCTGCGCTGTTAGCATCGCGCGGTCCGCCTGTGCTTCATCAAAAGCCGACGCATCACCACGCTCAATAACAAACTGATCAACAATCTTATCAAGTTGCGAGGCTTGGGCCTCCGTTTGATCAATGGCAGCATTGGTCTCTTCCACCAACGCAGCATTGTGCTGGGTCATTTCATCCATTTCACGGATCGATTGTGAAATCTCATTGATCGCGGATGATTGTTCTTGGCTTTGGCTGGCAATTTCATCCATCAAACCTGTCATACCGCGCACAGAATTGACGATACCCTCGAGATTTTCTGATGCCTGTGCCACCAATTTCGACCCGCCATCCACTTCCGTCACGGATTGCTCAATCAATGTCTTAACTTCGCTCGATGCCTCGGCAGCAGATTGCGCCAGGCGCCGCACTTCAACGGCCACCACCGCAAAGCCCTTGCCTGCTTCGCCCGCACGTGCGGCCTCAACAGATGCATTCAACGCCAGCAGATTGGTTTGGAAGGCAATATCGTCAATCATGCCGATAATGTCCGAAATCTTATTTGACGATGCGGTAATGCGCGACATGGCATCGTTGGCCGAGTGCATAACCTCGCCACCTTTTTCGGCGACCTGACGGGCCTCAAGTGCAGAGGTCCGCGCCTGTTGCGCCCGTTCGGTATTGTCATTCACCGTGTTGGCCAATTGCTCAGTCGCCGCCGATGTTTCTTCAATAGCCGCCGCCTGTTTTGTCGTCCGTTCTGACAAATCATTCGCACCGGACAAGATCTCGCCGGTCGCCACTTTCAACCCGCGCGAGGTGGACCGCAACTGGCCGATCACCTGGCTCAGTTTTTCACCCACGGCATTTGTATCGTTTTTCAGTTGCAAGAACGATCCGCGATAGTCGCCCTCAACACGATGTGACAGATCGGTATTTGCCATCGCAGACAACACAGAACCTGTTTCTTGCAAGCCACGATCAACAGTTTCCACAAGGCTATTAACCCCTTCCGCCAATCGATTGAGTTCTTCATCCGGGAATTTAGCTTCTACCCGCTGGGTAAAGTCACCATCAATCGCCGCATCAACCACTTGACCGAAGGCACTTTGCAGTTCGCTCATCATGGCTGCACGCTCAATGGTGCGCTGTTTGGCGGCTTCCTTTTCCTCTTCGGTCATTTCATTGACCCTGAGGCCATTGTTCCGGAAGACCTCAACCGCACGCGCCATTTCACCCAGTTCGTTCTTACGCTGGGTGAACGGCACCTCGGCACCATATTCACCATTGGCAATTTGCCCCATAACCCCGGTGATGCGGTTCAATGGCTTGGTGATGGACCGCCCAATGACAAAGCCCAAAATCGTGATGGCCGCAAAAGCAATCGCGATGGTGCTGAACATAAAGATCTTGGTTTGCTCCGTCATGGTTGCCAGACTAGTGCGCGCCTCCTGGCCTTTTTCCATCGCAAACATGATGATTTTCTCAAGCTCACCAGCAATGGTGTCGTAAAGAGCATCCATTTCCGCACTCAACGCGTTGTGCCGCTCTTTCGCGCCCGCATATTCGTCAAACGCAACATTGTAGACTTCAAGCTTATCGGCGATTTCAAATTGGAAAGTGGGTTCCGCACCGGCCTTGCCGGCTGCACGTGTGACGCGCTTGATCTGCTTGTCCACGCCCATAATATTCCGTGCACCGCCAAACAGCAAAAATTCGCGCTCGTAATTGCGCATTTCGGAAAAAGCCAACTCTGTGCTGTCACTCTTCAGGCTGCCAACGTCCTTGGACACATCTTTCGCCGTTGCGCGGAAGCTGTTCAAAAAGCTCTCTTCCTGATTGATCGAGATTTCAGCGGACGTCTCCACCAGCAAATCAAAAAGGCTGGCATATTTGGTCAGGGAATCTTCAACCACATTGAAGCTGCCCGCGATCTCCTCTTGCCCAAGCGAGGTGCGCAAATCTGCCAAACGCGTTTGCGCTGCGGCAATCTGGTCGCGCGTCATCTGCGCATTTTCATCGCTATCATTAGCAATATAATCTTTTTGGAACCGACGGACCTGAAGCACATCCAAGCCAAAGATCTGCGCCGTGTTCTGCGCTTGGCTAAAATTCCGCTCTTCTAGAATAGTCGAGGCTTTTTGCTGTTCCGATACGAAAAACATCACGCCAATCAGCGCGATTGTTAAAGCGCTCAATGCAGTACTAAAGACTATGCGTGTCGAAATCTTTGTCGACCGCACGGATGGCAGCTTAAACTGCAACTTAGACCGCACTTTCTGCACAATTGACCGAACCATTTGAATACCCCCGATTGCTATTATGGCCAAAATACGGTGAATTGGTAATAAATTGGTTATCAATGAGCACAAAAAAATAGGCGCCCTGAGGCGCCTATTCAATTGGTTATTTCACTCTACTTAGAATTCTTGCCACTCAGTGTCTTCAGCAACCGCTTGATTGCCACCCGACAAGTAAGCCTTCGCCGCTTGCGGTGGCGCCGCCCGCTTTGGCGTTTCTTCCAAGTCTGCCATCTGCTGGTCTGCCGCCGCTTCATTGAAGTGAGCAGCAGCTTGTCCGGGCTCAACCTTGAATTGCTCAACCACGCGATCCAACTCAGATGCTTGCGCCTCTGTTTGATCAATGGCGGCATTGGTCTCTTCCACCAACGCAGCATTATGCTGTGTCATCTCATCCATTTCACGAATAGACTGCGAAATTTCATTAATCGCTGTGGCCTGCTCCTGACTTTCTTGAGCAATCTCGTTCATCAGTTCGGTCACCCCGCGCACTGAACTCACAATGCCCTCAAGGTTTTCCGAAGCTTGCGCCACGAGCTTTGACCCGCCATCCACTTCGGTGACAGACTGTTCAATCAGCGCTTTCACCTCATTTGAAGCTTCTGCGGCCGATTGTGCCAAACGCCGCACCTCAACTGCCACAACGGCAAAGCCCTTACCCGCTTCACCAGCGCGCGCAGCTTCAACGGATGCGTTCAGGGCCAACAGGTTGGTTTGGAACGCGATGTCATCAATCATCCCAATGATATTGGAAATCTTATTCGATGACGTTGTAATCCGCTCCATGGCCTGGTTGGCTTCGTTCATAACCTCACCGCCGGTCTCCGCAACGCGTCGTGCGTCCTGGGCCGTGCTTTGAGCTGTTTGCGCCCGCTTGGTGTTTTGGTTGACCGTATCTGCCAATTGTTCAGTCGCGGCAGATGTTTCTTCAATCGCGGCGGCCTGCTTGGTGGTCCGCTCCGACAGGTCGTTGGCGCCAGACAAAATGTCCCCAGTTGCGTGTTTCAGCTCACGCGAAGTATCGCGCAATTGCCGCACTACATTACCCAGCTTTTCACCAACGGCGTTGGCGTCATTTTTAAGCTGCAAGAATGCACCTTGGTAATTACCTTCCATCCGCCGCGTCAAATCTGCATTTGCCAAAGCTGACAACACTTCACCAGTCTCGGTAACGCCACGATCCACCGTTTCCACCAGACTGTTCACGCCGTGCGCCAGCGTATTCAGCTCGTCATCAGGGAATTCCGCGTTCACCCGTTGGGAGAAGTCGCCCTGCGAGGCAGCGTCCACCACCGCGCCAAAGGCACTTTGAAGCTCGCTCATCATCGCCGAGCGTTCGATCGCGCGCCGTTTCGAGGCTTCTTTCTCTTCTTCCGTCATTTCATTGACGCGTTCGCCATTGGCGCGGAACACATCAACGGCACGCGCCATGTCACCCAATTCATTTTTGTTGTGCAGATAGGGCACTTCATATTCGAAATTGCCATTGGCAATCTCGGTCATGGCAGCCGAAATTCGCGGCACGGGGCGCATCAATAATTTAGCAGCAATCGCGGCGACCACAGATGCCACCGCCAATGTCACCAACGCCACAATCATGATGGTCTGCAACAATGAAGTGACCGTCTTATCGGCCACGCTGGTCGGTGTCGCCACAAACAGGATGCCGGCAACGCCTTCTTTGTTTTGGTTCAGGATAGGCTGGTAAGCACTGAAGTGCCGCTTGCCAAACAGGTCAACTTGACCCTCAAACCGTTCGCCAGCAAGCATTTGATCGTACAAGGGGTGCCCTTCATCGATCACCCGCTCTTTATCGCGGGTGCCATCGGGCAATTCCAATGTTGTTGTGAACTGTTCAAATTGCGCCGTTTCTTCATTCCAACGGAACAGCGACATCTCGCCTTCGGTCAAACGCGAAACCGCGTCGACGAGATCGTCAGTGCGCAAGCGCGGCATACGACGCGTCTCAACAGCTTCCAAATTGCCATCTTCTGACCAAATCACATTTGTGCCAGGCAACTGAACTTCAAAGATCGACAAAGCAACCGACATATCAACCATTTGGTTGCGTTGCGCTTCCCGATAGGTATCCGACGACATTTGCAGATAGATTGCGGCAGCAACGGCCATAATCGACACCGCAATACTCACCACCACCAACAATGCGATTGAGGTTGTGAGTTTAAAGCCGCTAAAGCTTGGCTTTTTCAATTGAAAGCGTTTGTTCATTCTTATCTAAGGCACCACCGTACCTTCCCCCGATTTCATACGCTGAATATTAGACCCGGGAAGTAAAATCATACTTAACGATAAGATTATGTAGTTTTAATACAAATACGGCGCCCTTAGGCGCCGTAAAACTTCAAATTATTGTTGAAAGGGCCTAGAATTCAGACCATTCATCTTCATTTTTCACCGCCGCACTGCCGCGGGAAAGGAATTGTCGCGCCGCCGATTTCGCTTTCGCCTGCAATTCTTTGACCTGCCCGAATGCGTGTTTCGGTTGCTCCTCTGGCGGCTGGCCATTCACGCCGATTGGTTGGCGCGGACGCCCGCCATCGTCAGTCACGAATACATCGACAATATTGTCGAGCTCGTTAGCCTGGCTTTCGGTTTGCTCAATCGCCGCATTGGTTTCTTCCACCAAAGCCGCATTGTGCTGGGTGGTCTCATCCATGTCGCGAACCGCTTGGTTGATCTGCTCAATTGATGAGGCCTGAGACTTACTCTTATCCGCAATCGACACCATAATAGTGTTGTTCGACCGCGCAGCTTCCAACATCGCCTCAAGGCTCTTGGCAGCTTGCGCCACAAGCTTGGACCCACCATCAACTTCAGTGACAGATTGTTCAATCAAGGCTTTCACTTCATTTGAAGCTTCTGCCGCCGATTGGGCCAAGCGCCGCACTTCAACCGCTACAACGGCAAAGCCTTTACCTGCTTCACCAGCCCGTGCAGCTTCAACCGAAGCGTTCAAGGCCAACAGGTTGGTTTGGAAGGCAATGTCGTCGATCATGCCAATAATATTGGAGATCTTATTCGATGAGCTGGTAATCCGCTCCATGGCCTCATTGGCCTGGCGCATCACATCGCCGCCTTCTTCTGCAGTCGTGCGCACACGATCGGCAATGCCGGAGGCTTCTTCAGCTTCCTTGGCGTTTTCCAAAACTGTTGTGGCCAGCTGTTCCATTGCCGCTGAGGTTTCTTCAATCGTTGCGGCCTGACGTGTGGTCCGGTCTGAAAGATCATTGGCACCAGAAAGGATCTCGCCTGTGGCTGTTTTCAGCGCCCGCGAGGTTGTGCGCAATTGCTTGACCACTTCGGTCAACCGATCACCCACACGGTTGGTGTCATTTTTCAATTGCAAGAAGGCACCCTGATAATCGCCTTCCATCCGCACCGTCAAATTGGTGTTCGCCAGGGCAGCCATCACTTCGCCCGTCTCTTTGAGGCCGCGATCTACAGTATCCACCAAGGCATTCACATTGTTGCTTAGTTGTGCCAATTCTGGATCAGGCACATCCATGTCCACCCGTTGTGAAAAGTCACCAGCCGACGCGGCGCCCACAACACTGCGGAAAGAAGCTTGCAACTCGTCCATCATCTTTGACCGTTTCAAAACTTCTTGTTGGCGAATGGCTTCTTCTTCACCAAGTTTTGCAACCCGTATAGCGTTCTCAAGGAACACTTCCAACGCGCGTGTCAAAACGCCAATTTCACTTTTCGAGTTATCTGGCTTAATCTCGATATCGAGTTTGCCTTCGCCCAATTCTTCCGCATTATCTGACAGGCGTTTCAGTGGCACTGAAATTGACCGACCAATAACCAGACCCGCGCCAAGCATCATGATCGTGGCCAAAGCGATAATGCCAAATGAAGAATATAATGTGATTTGGTTTACAGTGTTCAATTCAGCCGCTGCGGTGGCAGCACGTGTTTCCGCTTCTTTTGCCAATGAAGAAACCTGAGGCGACAGCGCTTGGAAGTCAGCGTCAAGCTCTGCAACCTTGGCCGACAATTCAGTATCCACGACGGCAAATTCATCAAAGGTCGACTTATATTGATCAATCAAGCTGGAAATCTGAGTCTTGTCAGCTGCCGGAAGATTGCTATCAGCAAGCAACGCATTGAATTCAGACACTCGGTCTGACAGACGCGTAATATATTTCTCACCACCCCGAATAATGAAATCTTTCTCATGGCGGCGCATCATCAAAATTTTGACGGTCAATGCATCCAAATTGGCCGCGTTGACTTTTTCTTCAGCGCTTTGCACGGCAGCGCGAAGGTCCCCTCTTAAGCCCTCTTCTTCGGAATAGCCGATCTGTTCAACCAAAATCTGGACCTCACCAAACACCCCCGATTGTTTGGCAACTCCATCCGCAACCGATTGAACCATCGCGGCAAGCTCAGGCTCGACGACCAATTCGTCCAGCAAGGCAAACTCTGTCGCGATATTGGCATGTTCGGCCTCAATCAGCGCCACCTTGTCGTCATTCGGTGCGTTCATGAAATCGCGTTCCATTGTTCGGATTTCAAGAACCGAGCTTTTAATATGTTGTGCAGCAGTGCTGATCTGCTCAAAGCGTGTCTCTTTTAGCTTTACATCATTGGTCACGAAGTAACTAAAAAGATAGCCCCCACCCAAAAGGGCAAAAAGCAACGTACCAGCAATTGTCAAAAGCTGGATACGGGATCCAATGGTCATTCTATTTAATGCACTGAAGATACTCATTTTTATCTCATTTTTCACATTTAGGGAGGCGCTGACGGGTAGACACATTCAGAACAAATTAATTTAAACCAAAAACCGCTTAAGAAATTGTTTCGCTATGATACAATTCTAAAACTCGTTCCAGTCTTGGCTTATGTCCACCGCCTGATTACCCCGTTGCGGAACAGGCTTTGCAGCCAATTTCGGTTTAGATTCAAACTGTTGAATGTTTGCGGGCTTTGTCGGTTCTATTTTGCGCTCACCACCCTTTTCGGTCACGAATACCTCAACAATATTGTCGAGCTCGTTGGCCTGGTTCTCGGTTTGCTCAATCGCCGCATTGGTTTCTTCCACCAAAGCCGCATTGTGCTGGGTGGTCTCATCCATGTCGCGAACCGCTTGGTTGATCTGCTCAATTGAAGAGGCCTGAGACTTACTCTTATCCGCAATCGACACCATAATGGTGTTGTTCGACCGCGCAGCTTCCAACATCGCCTCAAGGCTCTTGGCAGCTTGCGCCACTAGCTTGGATCCACCATCAACTTCAGTGACAGATTGTTCAATCAAGGCTTTCACTTCATTTGAAGCTTCTGCCGCCGATTGGGCCAGGCGCCGCACTTCAACCGCCACAACCGCAAAGCCTTTACCCGCTTCACCAGCCCGTGCAGCTTCAACCGAAGCGTTCAAGGCCAACAGATTGGTTTGGAAGGCAATGTCGTCGATCATGCCAATAATATTGGAGATCTTATTCGACGAGCTGGTAATCCGCTCCATGGCCTCATTGGCCTGGCGCATCACATCGCCGCCTTCTTCTGCTGTTGTGCGCACACGATCGGCAATACCGGAGGCTTCTTCAGCTTCCTTGGCATTTTCCAAAACTGTTGTGGCCAGCTGTTCCATGGCCGCTGAGGTTTCTTCAATCGTTGCGGCCTGACGTGTGGTCCGGTCTGAAAGATCATTGGCACCAGAAAGGATCTCGCCTGTGGCTGTTTTCAGCGCCCGCGAGGTTGTGCGCAATTGCTTGACCACTTCGGTCAACCGATCACCCACCCGGTTGGTGTCATTTTTCAATTGCAAGAAGGCACCTTGATAATCACCTTCCATCCGCACCGTCAAATTGGTGTTCGCCAGGGCGGCCATCACTTCGCCTGTCTCTTTGAGGCCGCGATCTACGTTTGAAACCAGGCCATTTACGTTCAGCACGATTTGCTGCAGCGCATCATCATCCATTTGGAGATCAATCCGCTGCGTAAAATCGCCCTCAGCAGCCGCACCAACGACTTGGCCCAACGACATTTGCAACTCTTGCATGGCCTTGTTGCGTGCAGCCAAGCCTTCAGCTCGTGCCCGCTCTTCAGCGTCAAGCGCAGCAATCTTTTCCGCATTATCGCGGAAGATCTCCACGGCACGGGCCATCTCGCCCACTTCGTCAGCACGGTCGGTATCCTTAACAACCAGATCAAGTTCATTCGCAGATATCCGGCCCATTGTGGCAGAGATATTGGCCATCGGACTTGTGATCGTGCGAGAAAAGGCCCACGCAGCAACGGCGACCAAAGCGGCCACCAAGAGGCCCACACCTGCCATGATTTTCGTGAGGAAACCAATCGCTGCTAATGCCTCGTCCCGATCTTGCAGCGCAACCACCGCAAAGCTCTTGCCGCCAAATTCGACCGGCGTAGCCGCAAACAAGGAGGTCATGTCGCGATATGTTCGCTCAATGCCAGAAGTCTCAAGCCCATCAAACACCTTGGTCAGAGCAGGACTTTCATAGGCGGCACTGAGGATGTCATTGGCTTCAGTGTGGCTTGAATCATTGCGCAACAAGCGATCTTCCCCGATCAAAATTGTCTCGCCGGTCTCACCAAGGCCCGCTTTGCCGTTCATCACTGAATTGATGCGTTCGATGGGCATTTGAAAAGCGACAACGCCGATTCTTTTATTTCCCTCAAACACAGGTTGAGAAATAAATGCCGCCGGCGCATCAGCACTTGGCGCATAGGGTTGGAAATCAAAGAACTGTGTTTCGCCAGCATTGAGGGCGATACCTGCGCGAAACGCATTGCCCAGGTCAGTGTCGGCCCATTCACCACCACCTGCTTTGAAATTGGTGGCATAATCCAATTCCTTAAAGACCGTATAGATCAAATCGCCATTTTCATTGAACAGGAAGATGTCGTAGTAGCCGCGGGCATCAAGTTGCGCGCGGAATAGAGGGTGAAAAACCGCGTGGGCAGCATTGTATGGGCTGTCCCCGCTCGCGGCATCAAGTAAGTGTTTTTGCCCAGCTGGGTTAGGGTTTTTCTCAATATAGTCCGTTTGCAATGTTTTGGTGGCTGCGGCGCCGAGCTCTTTATAAGCGCTATCAAATTGTTTGATGGCATCAACTGTAAATGGATGCGCCGCAGTGAGGCCGAGGTCGGCTTGAATCTCGTGGAGATATTCTTCCAATTCATGCTTGCGCCCTTCGGCACTGGCAATAAGTTTTTCTTCCTCAATACCAGTAATCACTTGGGAGCCGACCAAGATACTCACAGCACCAAGGGCAAGGCCCACCGCAACCGCACTCGCAATCGCCAAAGCTGGTATTTTTTGTACAATTTTCATTTGCTTCAGCAGTTTCATGTCGACTCCATCTGTTTTGCCAAAAAATAAGGCGACATTCACGACCCCTGGGGGAACTGCGAATATCGCCTCAAAAATGTGCAAATCTATAATGTGACTATGTTGATCGCGGTAGGTTAATTCGGGGTTACC
Source organism: Maritalea myrionectae (assembly GCF_003433515.1). Lineage (GTDB taxonomy): Bacteria > Pseudomonadota > Alphaproteobacteria > Rhizobiales > Devosiaceae > Maritalea > Maritalea myrionectae. The sequence continues at coordinate 472,787 of NZ_CP021330.1, read as the reverse complement.
AACACAACACAAACCGCGACAAAAAAGGGCCCGCATAAATGCGAGCCCTGAATAATGTTCGATAAGGAAGTGTGGTCAGCTAGTGGACCATGCCACCCGCATCCACTTCAAGCAGCAGGTTCTTCCAACCATCAAGATTGTTTTGCGCTTCCTGCTTAGCGTGGTCGTCTGAAGCTTTGGCCAGAGCGTCCTGAGCACTCACAATCGCTGCGTCAACTTCTGACCGATCAAAGTCTGCACCAGTTTTTGCTTCTTCAGCCAAAATAGTGAGGCCCGCATTGGACACATCGGCAAAGCCACCGCGGACAAAGAATGACCGCACATCGCCGCCTTCAGAAGTCACGGTCACAAAACCAGCTTTCAATGTGGTCATCATCGCAGCATGGTCACCCATGACGGTGAAATAACCATCAGTACCGGGCACTGTGACCGAAGCCACATCGTCGCTCAGCACCAAGCTCTCTGGTGAAACCACTTCGATTTTAATGCCTTCGGCCATACTTACCTCTTATCCTTACGCAGCTTCTGCAGCCAGTTTTTGCGCCTTTTTCACAGCGTCATCAATGGTACCAACCATGTAGAACGCAGCTTCTGGAAGGTGGTCATAATCACCAGCAACCAAGCCTTTAAACGCTTTAACAGTTTCTTCCAACGGCACGAAGATACCAGATGTACCGGTAAATACTTCCGCCACGTGGAATGGCTGAGACATGAAACGCTCAATCTTACGCGCACGGGCCACGGTCATTTTGTCTTCTTCAGACAATTCGTCCATACCCAAAATCGCGATAATGTCTTGCAGTGCTTTATAGCGCTGCAAAATTTCTTGAACTTCACGAGCAACACGATAGTGCTCTTCGCCCACAACTTGTGGATCCAACAAACGTGAGTTTGAATCCAATGGATCAACCGCAGGGTAAATACCCTTTTCAGAGATCGCACGGTTCAAAACGGTTTGCGCATCCAAGTGAGCAAAGGTTGTCGCCGGGGCAGGGTCAGTCAAGTCATCGGCAGGCACGTAAACCGCTTGCACAGAGGTAATAGACCCCTTTGAAGTGGTTGTAATGCGCTCCTGCATGTCACCCATGTCAGTCGCCAAAGTTGGCTGATAACCCACAGCTGATGGAATACGACCCAACAGCGCAGACACTTCAGAACCAGCTTGTGTAAAGCGGAAGATGTTATCCACGAAGAACAACACGTCCTGACCTTCGTCACGGAACTGTTCCGCAATGGTCAAACCTGTCAACGCCACACGTGCACGAGCACCTGGAGGCTCGTTCATCTGACCGAACACCAGTGAACATTTAGAGCCTTCGCCGCCCTTTTCCTGGTTCACGCCAGATTCAATCATTTCCCAGTAAAGGTCGTTACCTTCACGGGTCCGCTCACCAACGCCCGCAAACACAGAATAACCACCGTGATTGTTCGCAACGTTGTTGATCAATTCCTGAATAAGAACGGTTTTACCAACACCAGCACCACCGAACAGGCCGATTTTACCGCCCTTCGCATATGGCGCCAAAAGGTCAACAACCTTAATGCCAGTTACCAAGATTTCCGCTTCTGGTGACTGTTCCACAAACTCAGGCGCTTCAGCGTGAATTGGACGCCGTGCCTTTGTTTTGATTTCACCCGCTTCGTCAATTGGCTCACCAATCACGTTCATAATGCGGCCAAGTGTTTCCTTGCCCACAGGAACAGAAATTGATTCCCCTGTGCTGGAAACTTTTTGTCCACGAACAAGACCTTCGGTCGTGTCCATCGCGATGGTCCGTACAGTGTTTTCGCCCAAGTGCTGAGCCACTTCCAGTACCAACCGGTTGCCATTATTGTCTGTTTCAAGCGCGTCCAAAATTGCCGGAAGGTCGCCGTCAAACTCAACGTCCACCACCGCGCCAATAACCTGCGCAATGCGTCCGACCTGTTTCGCTTTTGCTGCCATGGTCTGTCCTCGTTTGCCTTAGAGCGCTTCCGCGCCTGAGATAATTTCAATCAATTCTTTTGTAATCTGCGCTTGGCGCTGACGGTTGTAGCTGATGTTCAATTTCTTGATCATATCACCAGCATTACGGGTCGCGTTGTCCATTGCGGTCATTTTCGCGCCCATTTCACCGGCACCATTTTCCAGCAAAGCATGGAAAATCTGCACAGAGATATTGCGGGGAAGCAAGTCCTCAAGAATCGCTTCTTCGCTCGGCTCATATTCATAGTTGGCTGAATCTGCGCCGGCGTCTTCCTCTGTCTCATCAAACACAGCAGGGATCAGTTGGTGCGCCGTTGGCACCTGAGCGATCACAGACTGGAATTTCGAATAGAACAAGGTTGCAACGTCAAATTCGTCATTTTCAAACATATTGAGCACACGCTCGCCAATCTCTTGGGCGTTTGTGTAACCAACTTGCTTAACTTCGCGCAGGGTAATCAAATCAAGAATTTGATCCGGGAACAAACGCTTCAACACGTCGTGCCCCTTCTTGCCTACGCACAAAATTTTAACCGTTTTACCTTCAGCCAAAAGCTTATTGGCATGATCACGCGCCAATTTCGCAATATTGGAGTTGAAGCCACCACAAAGGCCACGCTCAGCTGTTGCAACAACAAGCAGGTGCGTTTGGTCTTTGCCATTGCCACCCAGCAGTTTAGGGGCGCCTTCACGCCCCTTATAGGCTGTGGCCAGCGAAGAGAGCACATTGTTCATGCGTTCGGCATAAGGCCGTGCATTTTCTGCGTTCTCTTGCGCACGACGCAACTTTGCCGCTGCCACCATCTGCATGGCTTTGGTGATCTTCTGGGTCGACTTGACCGAAGAGATCCGGTTTTTAAGGTCCTTCAATGAGGGCATAGCACCTCAGCTCCTTAGTTAAACCACTCAGTTATGCAGCGAATGTCTTGGCGTAATCGCCAATCGCGGCGTCGAGTTTGGCCTTCAGATCATCTGAAAGGGCTTTTTCTTTTGCAATTGTGGTCAAAAGATCTTCGTGCTTAGAGCGCAGGGCTGAAAGCAAACCAGCTTCGAACTTTTGAACATCGCGAACTTCGACTTTGTCGATATAGCCGTTCACACCAGCAAAAATCACCGCAACCTGTTCTTCGGTTTTCAAAGGTGAGAATTGTGGCTGCTTGAGCAACTCAACAAGACGGGCACCGCGGTTAAGCAATTGCTGTGTCGCCGCATCAAGGTCAGAACCGAACTGCGCAAAGGCCGCCATTTCGCGGTACTGCGCCAATTCACCCTTAATAGAACCGGCAACCTGCTTCATCGCTTTAATCTGCGCTGATGAACCCACACGTGACACAGACAAACCAACGTTAACCGCAGGACGGATACCTTGGAAGAACAAGTCAGTTTCCAAGAAGATCTGACCATCTGTAATCGAAATCACGTTTGTAGGAATATAAGCAGAAACGTCGTTCGCTTGTGTCTCAATGATCGGCAAAGCGGTCAATGAGCCTGAACCATGATCTTCGTTCAATTTCGCAGCACGTTCCAAAAGGCGTGAGTGAAGATAGAACACGTCACCAGGATAAGCTTCACGGCCTGGTGGACGACGAAGAAGAAGTGACATCTGACGATAAGCCACAGCTTGCTTTGACAAATCGTCATAACCGATCACGGCGTGCATGCCGTTATCGCGGAAATATTCGCCCATGGCACATGCTGTAAATGGCGCCAGGAACTGCATCGGTGCAGGGTCAGACGCTGTAGCGGCAACAACAATAGAATATTCCATTGCGCCAGCATCTTCCAATGTCTTCACAAATTGCGCCACAGTTGACCGCTTCTGGCCAATCGCAACATAGATACAGTAAAGCTTGTCATCCTCATTGCCCGCATCGTGCGCAGGCTTTTGGTTGAGGAATGTGTCCAAGATGATCGCTGTTTTACCAGTCTGGCGGTCACCAATGATCAATTCGCGCTGACCACGACCAATCGGGATCATCGCATCAACTGATTTAAGACCAGTAGACATAGGTTCATGCACAGACTTACGTGGCAAAATACCAGGAGCCTTCACGTCAGCCAAAGCGCGGGCTGATGATTTGATTGGACCTTTACCATCGATTGGGTTGCCCAAGCCGTCAACAACACGACCCAACAACTCTTTACCGACAGGCACGTCAACAATCGCGCCGGTACGCTTAACCGTGTCACCTTCTTTAATGCCCCGGTCAGAGCCAAAGATAACAACACCGACATTGTCGGCTTCAAGGTTAAGAGCCATACCCTTAATGCCACCTGGGAACTCAACAAGTTCACCAGCTTGCACATTATCAAGCCCATATACACGAGCAATACCGTCACCTACTGACAATACTTGCCCAACTTCTGAGACTTGCGCCTCTTTCCCAAAGTCCTTGATCTGGTCTTTTAGGATGGCGGAAATTTCCGCAGCTTTAATGTCCATTAGCCGACCTCTTTCATGGCGATCTTCATGGCAGTCAATTTCGTCTTAAGCGAGGAATCGATCATTTGCGAACCGACCTTAACGATCAAGCCCCCAATCAGATCGGCATCCACATGTTGCTCAAGCGTGACATCCTTGCCAATTTTCTTTTTCAGAGCAGCAGCAAGGCTGTCCTGGTGTGCTTTCGAAAGCGGTTGAGCAGAAGTAACTTCGGCGTGAACTTCACCCCGATCTTCAGCAGCAAGCGCTTTGAACTGGTTGATCATGGCAGGCAAAGCGAACAAGCGTCCGTTTTTGGCCACCAATGAAACAAAATTGGCCACAAGACCTTTGGCCTTGGCCTTAGCCAAAAGCGCAGCAACAACTTGCTCTTTTTCATCGCCGCTGATGACAGGGCTTTTCAAAAAGTCAGCAAATTCTGCGCTTTCATTAATCATTTTGGATAGGCCATCGAGCCCCTTTTCAACACCGGCGACGTCTTTCGCGTCACGCGCAAGGTCAAAAAGTGCTGACGCATATGGCCGTGCGATCTGAGTTAGAACTGAGTTTTGTGCGCTCAACGCCTCTATTCCCCAATCTTGCTGAACTTTGCTCAAACCCGGATTGTAAAGCTAGAATAACTTTCAAACGCGAGACAAAATTCAGTGGTGTTTATAGTTGGACCTGTCGATCCCCCTCAAATGTCGCGCACCGTCTATCACATGGCTTTCGGGTGCGCAATATGCCGGGGCCATTTTCATGCCCTACTTTGGGCGGAATCGTCAGATTCACACATGGAATCTGAAAAGATTGACAAATTGTCGCACTTCAGGGTCAATTTGCCCGACAATACCACCCTTCCACACCCTTGTCCGCTAATAAAAGCTCATCGGGTCAATATCGACTTGAACCCGTAAATTTCCGGTGGGTTTAGGCCCTTCCGCCAACCAAAATCGCACATAGCCCGACAAATCAAATTGCTTGTCGCTTTGCACCAGCAACCGCACCCGATGCCGCCCGCGCACCATCGATACGGGCGCATCCGCCGGGCCAAAAAGTCTCAGCTTTGCCTCGTCCGGCGCTTTCGGGGCCACCATGGCCAAATGCCGGGCAAAGCCAAAAGCCACATCGTGCTCTGTCGCAGAGATGATCAATGCCGCCAATCGCCCAAAGGGCGGCAGGCCCACCGTGCTCCGCGCTTTAATCTCATGCGCATAAAACGCTTCCCGGTCGCCGCGCACCAGCGCCTGCATCACCGCATGCTCAGGCACATAGGTTTGCAAAAAGGCACGTCCTGACTTGCCTGTCCGCCCGGCACGTCCTGTAACCTGGGTTAAAAGCTGAAAGGTTTTCTCCGCGGCGCGCGGGTCACCATGGGCCAGGCCCAAATCCGCATCGAGCACACCCACCAAATTCAGCTTGGGAAAATGGTGCCCTTTGGCCACCAATTGCGTGCCGATGATCAAATCATAGTCACCCCGGGCAATCTCCTCGAATCGCGCCTTGGTTTGCGCCATGGTCCCCATGTCGGAAGAAAGGATCACCCGCCGCGCGTCCGGGAAACGCTTGGCCGCTTCTTCGGCAATGCGTTCAATGCCCGGCCCAATCGGCACCAGGGAATCGTCAGCCCCACATTTGTGACATTCCTTCGGCACCCCAATTTCGTGGCCACAATGATGGCACGTCAAAACGCCACGGAACCGATGCTCCACCAACCAGGCCGAACAGTCCGGACATTGATATTGATGGCCGCACGACCGACAAAGGGTGAGCGGCGCATAACCCCGTCGATTGAGAAACAGCAGGGCCTGCTCGCCACGATCCAGAACTGAAAAAATCTCGCGCGCCAGCTTGGGAGCAATCCATTCGCCCTTCTCTGGCCCGTCCTCGCGCATATCGATCGCGGTAATGTCCGGCATCGTCGCCTCGGCAAACCGGCCCAGCATTTTCACATGCTGGTAGCGCCCCTGATCAGCATTATTGCGGCTTTCCACCGACGGGGTGGCGGAGGACAGAATCACATGCCCCTTGGTCAGATTTGCCCGCACCACCGCCATGTCCCGCGCATGATAGTTCACGCGGTCGGACTGCTTAAACGCCCCATCATGTTCTTCATCAATCACGATCAAGCCCAAATCCGGGAACGGCAAGAACAATGCCGAGCGGGCACCGACAACAGCTTGAACCTTGCCCCGTGCCACTGCGCGCCACATGCGGGCCCGCTGCACCGGGGTCATATCCGAATGCCACTCGCCGGGCCTTGCGCCAAAGCGCTGTTCAAACCGATCCAAAAATGTGTGTGTGAGGGCAATCTCCGGCAGCAAAATCACCGCCTGCCGCCCTGCCTTTAAACACGCGGCCACCGCTTCGAAAAATACTTCAGTTTTCCCTGAGCCCGTCACCCCGTCCAACAGCGACACGCCAAATTCGTGAAAGCCATTGCCGGTGATGGCATCAACAGCCGCACGCTGCTCGTCATTTAAGTCCAACGGATTGTGGTCCGCATCTGGCGGTGAGACAATCGGCGGTGGTGGCACAAAATGCTGTTCAAGCACCCCTTGCTTCACCAGCCCCTCAATCACTGACGGCGAAACGCCGCTCGCCCCCACAAGCGCGGTCTTGCCCCACGAAAAGCCATCTTCCATTGTTTCGATTACCCGCTGACGGGCCGAGGTCATGCGCTCAGGGCGCGCATCGGTAAGCTGATAAACGGTCACCGGCTTGTCGGGCTCGAACGCTTCGGGCGACCGCAGCACACCGCGCAACACCATGCCCGGCTGAGCCAATGTATATTTGGCCACCCAATCCACCAACCGCATCAGTTCCTCGGTTAAGGGCGGCGTGTCATACAAGGTTTCAATATCGCGCAGCCGATTATGCGCCACCTTGTCCTTCGGCTCACCCCACACCACGCCCATCACTTTGCGTGGCCCCAGCGGCACTTGCACAACGGAACCACGTTCCACCTGCATGTCATGCGGAACACGATAGGAGTATGGCCCATCAACGGCCACACTCACCATTACCGCCACAATATCAGATGCAATTTGTTGGCTCACACACGCTCCAAAAGATTCGTTTGCGCAAGGCTAGAAAGTTTCAGCGCAAATGTCAGCCATCTTTGCGAATTAGTGAGCGCTCTGCATTAGCTCGGGTCAAAATCCGGCAATGGCGTAAGCCCAAGGCTTGCCGGGTCGACAATCTCAGCATTCGTCGCCGCGCTGAAATTGGCGTATTCGTAAAAGTTCGCCCAAGCGTAGATATTGTTGGCCAACTTCTGATCAATCTTGCCCGGGTTGGCCGCCATATAATCGACGAGAAAATTGCCCATCGCGAAGGAACCGCTGGGGTCATTATTGCCCGTGATCCAACCGCCATATACATTTTGCGGCGATGGCGTATTCATCTGTGATGCCAACCACGCCCACAAATATTCGCAGGGCAACATCACAATGATGGCATAAACAGGGTCATATTGGGTCACCACATTATGCTCAAACTGAGAATAGGCTTTTGTGATTTCTGGTGGCGTCACATCCGCAGCGCTCGCCACATGCCATGTGCCGGGGAAGGTGGCGTTATATTTTTGATACCCATCATATTTCTTCAACAAGAAGGCTTCTAGAGCGGAGCCCGAAGGCGCGGCGTTGGCCGCAATTTTGTAGTCGTCAGCACCATTATAGCAATAATAGGCATCCGCCACATTGTATCCGCCATAAACATTTGGGTCCAACAACCCACTATTGATGCCCTGCAAATAGGACAGATTCAGAGTTGCTTTGGCATTTTGCTGAACAATGTTTTGGTTCCACATTTCCCAAAACAATGAATTTGCTGGCGGCGGCGCGGTGGACAGTGAAAAATCTTTGGCCAATTGGGTGATGTCACCGATCGATCTATTATTCTGCAAGGCAATATCCTCAAAGTTAAAAGTTTTAAAAATATCCGAGCATATGCGCTCGGCACAGCCCCATACTGGCGTGTCATTTCAGCCCTGTATAGGTCGTATAATGACTCACAATGCACACGTATTTGCGCTTTGGTAAGTGGTTCATGGCAAACTGCATCAATCCAATCCAATGAGGCAGGCATGATGGCGCTCACAGTTCACAGCAAGGAAGTCGGCAAATGGCGCGAAATGTGGCTTGACGAACTGAGCTCTCTGCGCCGCTTATCTGAACAAACGCTGATCGCTTATGATCGCGATCTCGACCAATTGCTCCAGTTTCTTGTCAATCATTTGGGCGAGCCAGTACACACCAAGCATTTGCAAAACCTCACCCCAACAGACTGGCGCGCATTTCTGGCCTACAGGCGGGCCAACGGCGCCAAAAACCGCTCCATCGCGCGCAGTCTTTCAGCGCTGAAAAGCTTTTATAAATTCCTCGCCAAAGAGGGATGGGCCACACCCGACAGCCTCAACGCCATTCGAGCGCCGAAAAACGATCAATCCTTGCCCAAAGCGCTGACCGCGATAGATGCCAAACGCATGATCGAAGACGGCGGTATGCTGGACGATGAGCCGTGGATCGCTGCGCGCGACATCGCCGTAATGGCCCTTTGCTATGGCGGGGGATTGCGAATTGCCGAGGCACTGGCCCTGACCCCCTCAGATTTTGATGGCAATGATGCCCTGCGCATCACCGGCAAGGGGGGCAAAACACGCATGGTGCCCATCATCAAGCCCATCTATGCGGCCATTGAGGACTATCAACGCAAATGTCCCTTTCAACCGGGTCCGAAGGATGCCCTTTTCCGCGGCGCCCGCGGCGGGCCGCTAAGGGCGCGTTTGGTTCAACTTAAGATGCAAAAATTACGGTCAGCTTTCGGTTTACCCGCCAGCGCAACACCGCACGCCCTGCGCCATTCTTTTGCCACCCATTTGCTGGGCGCTGGCGGCGATTTGCGGGCCATCCAGGAACTACTCGGCCACGCCTCTCTATCCACGACGCAGATTTACACCAAGGTAGACAGCGCTCATTTGATGGAAGCCTATCTGAAAGCCCACCCACGCTCCTAATTCAGTTTTCACGAACCAAACTGCGCCAAGCGTGTATTTACATCATCAGTTAAATCTGGTGAGATTGAGGGCAATCATCCAGCCAAGGTTTTATCCCCTATGACGTCTCCAGCCGCGCCCAACCGTTTGGTGGGCTATTTCATCGGTGCTTTGGGTGCCAGCTTTTTTTCCACCAAGGGCATTGTGATCAAACTCGCCCTTTTGGAAAATGTTGACGCCGTGACGACCCTGACATGGCGGATGATTATTGCTGTGCCGTTCTTTGCGCTCATTGGCTATTTCGGCTACCGCAAACAAAAGGCCGCCAATGGCGGGCAACCGGTTTTGAGCTGGTCGATGGTCCTCAAAGTCTGCGCCGTCGGCGTCATCGGCTACTACGTTGCCTCCTATCTCGATTTTGCGGGCCTCAACTATATTTCCGCCCAGTTTGACCGCCTGATTTTGTTGACCTATCCCATCTTCGTGGTGGTTATTGGCGCCCTGTGGCAGCGCCGCAAAATCAGCGCCGTCGCCATGCTGGCATTGGGCATTTCCTATGGCGGGCTTGCGCTCATTTTTGCGCACGATTTGCAACTGGAGGGACGCGATACGGTGATCGGCGCCCTATTGGTGTTGGGCGCTGCCCTCGCCTTTGCTATCTATCAGTTATTGGCCAAGCCATTGATTGATCAGATCGGCGCACGTCTATTCACCTCGATCGCAATGAGCGCTGCGGGCGGCATGGTGATCCTGCACTTTTTGGCCACCCATGAATTCACCGATCTGATCCTGTCGCAAAACGCCATGTGGCTGATGTTGGCCATCGGCACCATTTCAACCGTGGCGCCCGCTTATTTGATTGCCATTTCCATCGGCATGGTGGGTCCTGAGCCCACAGCGGTTTTGGGCAATGTGTCTACAATTGTCACCATCGTGCTGGCCATCACCATTTTGGGCGAGCCCTTTTCCATCTATCACGGGCTGGGCGCTGCCCTGGTATTATGCGGTGTTCTTTTGTTTACGCTTATGGACCATCGGGCCCGCAAATTGCCTGCAGGCACACCGGCGCTCAAAAAACAGCCATAATGCACCATCAATATCCCCCAATGGGATCAATTCAAAAAAAGATGTATTTATGAAAAAGATATTGCTTTCGGGCCTATTGTTTGGCCTTTCCACCAGCATTGGCTTCGCCGCCTGCGACGCCCGCAATTTGGTCGCCGAGCTCAAACAAAATGAGCCCGCAACATATGAAGCACTGCAACGCGAAGCGGCTCAATATGCCAATCCTGAGGGCGTTTTTTGGGAAGTCAGCCACGAGGCCCTGTCTCACACATCTTACGTGTTCGGCACCCTGCACAAAGCCGATCCGCGCATTCTAGATCTCCCCTCAAACGTGCGCGCCGCATTGGAAGGTGCTGATGTCGTGGCGGTTGAGATCGAAAATGCCGACGACCCCAGCGCCGTTGGCGCGGTGATCGGCAAACGCCCACAATTATTGCTGCAACCGCAAGGCGAAACCCTCGCCGACGATTTATCGCCCGATACCATCGCGTCCATCGACGCCTATCTCAATGGTTTGGGCATGGATTTTGACACCATCAATCCATTGCAACCCTGGATCGGGGCCACCACTTTGTCCTTTACCCAATGCGACATGGAATGGGGCGGGCCCGGTGCGCAGGTGCTCGACACAAGCCTTATCGCTTTGGCGAAAAGCAAAGATATTCCGGTGGTGAGCCTTGAGACCATTGAAAGCCAGCTTGAAGCCATCGCCGCCATCAATGAAGCCATGTTCATCCGCTCCATCGAAAATGTCGCCCAGCTTTATGATGAAGGCATTTATGATGCGGTGCTGCAAACCATGAACGAGCTTTATCTCAGCGAACAGATCGGCATGATCATTCCCGTACAGCTGCACTATACGGGTAAATATGATGGTTTTGACGATGATTGGGCCGCCTTCCAAGAAGCGCTTTTGGATGCCCGAAATGATTTGATGGTGGAAAACGCCGCACGCCTGATGGACGAGCAATCCACATTTTTGGCCGTTGGCGCATTGCACCTGATCGGTGAAACGGGATTGGTTGAGGGGCTGCGCAATGATGGCTTTGCCGTCAAACGTGTGCCGCTGGAACGTTAGAGCCGGAAGCAATCATGTCAGACGACAATGCCGACCTGACAATTTTGGCGACACAAACGCGGGAAATCTACGAGCGAAACGCCGACAAATTTGTCGCCCAACGTTCAAAAAGCAATATTGAGGCCGCTTGGCTGGATCGCTTTTTGGGCCTATTGCCGCCCGCGCCTGCCATTCTGGATATGGGCTGCGGGGCGGGTCTGCCCATCGCGGCCCATCTGCTAAATCAAGGCGCACAGGTGACTGGCATCGATGCCAGCCCCAAATTGATCGCGATGGCGCAACAAAACCTGCCGCAAGGCAGTTGGCATCTGGCCGATATGCGGGCGATGGATATGCCAGAAAAATTTGATGGCATTGTTGGCTGGAACAGCTTCTTCCACCTCACCAAAACCGAGCAGCGCACCCTGTCGCCGCAACTGGCCGGGCATCTGAAGCCAAAGGGCGCTCTTTTGCTAACCGTCGGCCCGCAAGAGGGCGAAGTAGTGGGTCAGGTGGGCGATGACCCCATCTATCACGCCAGCCTGTCGCCAGATGAATATAAAGATCGGCTCGCCGCCTGCCATATGTCGGTTGTTGATTTTGTGCCCGAAGACCCGGATTGCTTTGGCTTAACGCTGTTGCTAGCGCAGAAGAATTAGTCCTGCTGCGTCCTCGCCATTACAACATACATATCAAGGAAAAGATGCACGCATTTTGGAACGATGTAGAGCAGCAGCAACCCGATCATTTGCAGCCATAATTTTGAACCAAACACGACTGCTACAAACATTAATTTACCATCGAATGTGGGTAGGTTTTTAGCCTGATAAAATGATGTGTAGGCGCCCCAAACTGTGATCAATATGAGAAGGGCAAGGCTGATCATTGCCATAGCGGCAGCGACATCTGTCATCCATCGCAGGCGAGCCACACTTGAAGTATTATTCATAAAAATCTCCATAAAAAAACCGCCGGACCATTTTGGTCCGGCGGCTAATATTTATCGGTTTGCACCAAGGTGCAATCTCATTCAATAGCTTACATATGAATGGTGCCATCACCACAGCCGAGGGCTGCTTCGCGCACCGCTTCTGACATGGTGGGGTGGGCGTGGCAGGTGCGGGCCAAATCTTCAGCCGAACCACCAAACTCCATCAACACCGCCAGCTCATGAATCATCTCGCCAGCGCCTTTGCCCACAATATGGGCGCCCAACACGCGGTCGGTGTTTTTGTCGGCGATGATTTTCACAAACCCATCTGTTGCCAACATGGCTTTGGCGCGGCCATTGGCGGTCATTTGGAATTTACCCACCTTATAGTCGATGCCCGCATCTTTGACTTCTTCTTCGGTCTTGCCAACCGAAGCCACTTCCGGGCTGGTGTAAACAACACCGGGGATCACATCATAATTCACGTGCCCCGCCTGGCCGGCCAATATCTCGGCAATGGCCACGCCTTCATCTTCAGCTTTGTGCGCCAACATCGGGCCAACGACCACGTCGCCGATGGCGTAAATGCCATCCACATTGGTTTTATAGTGATTGTCGATTTTCACCCGACGGCGTTCGTCAAGCTCAACGCCAACTTCTTCAAGGCCAAGCCCTTCGGTATATGGCGTACGACCAATCGCCACCAACACCACATCAGCATCCAGCTCTTCTGCGTCGCCGCCAGCGGCTGGTTCAACACTTACTTTCAAGCTATCGCCCGATGTATCAACATTGGTCACTTTGGTGGAGAGCTTGAATTTAAAGCCCTGCTTTTTCAGCGTCCGTTGGAAGTTTTTCGCCACTTCCCCGTCCATGCCCGGCAAGATGCGGTCCAAATATTCCACTACCGTCACTTCTGAGCCCAAGCGCGACCAAACAGAGCCAAGTTCAAGGCCGATCACGCCTGCACCCACAACGATCATTTTTTCTGGCACAGTTTCAAGATCAAGCGCACCAGTTGAAGTCACCACGCGCTTTTCGTCAATTTCAATGCCCGGTAGGTTCGCTGAATCTGAACCGGTGGCAATAACGATATTCTTCGTGTCGATCGTCTGGGTTTCACCCTCGTCAGAGGTCACGGAAACTTTGCCCGGACCTTCAATTTTGCCCAAGCCATGGAACGCGGTGATTTTGTTTTTCTTCAACAAAAACTCGATACCGCCAGTGTTGGACTTAACGGTTTCATCCTTATGCTTCAACATGCCCGGCAGATCGACATTTAGCCCGTCAACGGCAATGCCCAGCTTGGCGAAATTATGGCCCGCTTCTTCATAAAGCTCAGACGCGTGCAACAAGGCTTTTGAAGGGATGCAGCCAATATTGAGGCACGTACCGCCATGAGTTGCGCGCTTTTCGACAACGGCAACCTTCATGCCCAATTGTGCCGCACGGATGGCACCCACATAGCCGCCAGGGCCGGTGCCGATAATGGTGAGATCAAATTGTTCTGACATAACTGCCTCTCTTATTTAAAACCCTTATGGAGGCGATGTGCTCGCCTTCTTAAACTTGTTATCGTTGTGTCAGCGCCACTTTCGCTGCCATGCCAATCAACACAGCACCCGTAGCGCGGTTAAACCATTTGCCCATGGCGTAAAATCCAGCGCGCACTTTCGGCGTGGTGAAGAAAACCGCCACCAGCGAAAACCAGCTGAACAACACAAACGCCATCACGCTCACATAGCCAAATTGAATGTGGATCGGAGTCGACAAGCTGACCAAAGTGGTGAACACCGATACGAAAAAGATCGTGGCCTTTGGGTTCAGCAGATTGGTCAAAAATCCAATGCCGAAGCTTTTGAAAATGCTCTGGCTGGCGTTGACCGCGCCGACATCAATTTTGGCCGGTTCCGGCGCGGGCGCACGCAACGACTGAATGCCCAAATAGAGCAGATAGGCCGCGCCCAAAAACCGGATAATGTTAAACGCCAAAATGGATTGAGAAATGATCAGCCCGACGCCCAAGATGGTGTAGGTGGCGTGCACAAACACAGCGGAGGCAATGCCAAGGCTGGTAAAAATGCCGGCTTTGCGGCCATTGGCGATGGATTGGCGCAGCACCATGGTAAAATCAATGCCCGGCATGATTGCGGCCAAACCAAAAACGGCCATAAGGCCGATAAACTCTACCCAATAGGCGTGCATCAGACGCGTCCCTTATAATGCGTTTTAAAACGCTTATCGTATAGGGGCGCCATCAAACCGATCGCGCCCCCAATATTCATTAAAGATCAAGCACCAAGCGCTGAGGATCTTCCAAGCTTTCTTTCAAGCGCACCAGGAAGGTCACCGCTTCCTTGCCGTCCACAATCCGGTGGTCATAGGAAAGCGCAAGATACATCATCGGCTTGATAACGATCTCGCCATTCACCACCACAGGACGCTCTTGAATTTTGTGCATACCCAAAATGCCAGATTGTGGCGCATTGAGGATCGGCGTTGACATCAAGGAGCCGTAAACACCACCATTTGAAATGGTGAAGGTACCGCCCTGCATGTCGGCCATGGACAAGTCACCATCGCGGGCAGCAACACCCAAGCGACCGATTTCTTGCTCAATCTCAGCAATCGACATCTGGTCCGCATCGCGCACAACCGGCACAACCAGACCCTTTTCCGTGCCCACAGCCACGCCAATATGGGCGTAGTTTTTGTAAACAATATCGGTGCCATCAATCTCTGCATTCACCGCTGGAATTTCTTTCAACGCGTGGCAAACAGCTTTCGTGAAAAAGCCCATAAAACCAAGCTTTACGCCGTGCTTTTTCTCGAACAGCTCTTTGTAAGATTTACGCAAATCCATCACGGGCTTCATGTCGACCTCATTAAAGGTGGTCAACATGGCCGCAGTGTTCTGCGCATCTTTCAAGCGGCGTGCAATGGTTTGGCGCAACCGGGTCATTTTCACCCGCTCTTCGCCTTCACCATCTTCACGCGGTGCCGATGCCGCAGCTTTCTTTGGTGCGCTCTCATGCTTGGCGCCCAAATTGGACACCGCAGACATCACATCTTCTTTCAAGATTTGACCGCGCTTGCCTGAGCCTTCTACGTCACCCGCATCAACGCCTTTTTCCTTCATCATCTTTTGTGCAGATGGTGCCGGCGGCATATCACCAGAATCGCTTGGCTTTTCGCTTTTGCTCTCTTCATTTGGTGCGCTGCTTTGCGCCGGGGCAGAGGCAGCACCTTCACCAACAGCGATTTTTGCAAGCACAGCGCCAACTTCAACAGTTTCACCGGTTTGTGCCACGATCTCTACGATCTTGCCCGCTTGCGGTGCAGGCACATCCATAGCGGCCTTGTCAGTTTCAAGTTCAACAACGGCTTCGTCAGCATCAACGCTGTCGCCCACTGATTTGAACCATTCGCCCACATCAGCTTCCACCACAGATTCGCCAGAACTTGGCACCAAAAGCTCAATTATTTCAGCGTCACCGCTGGATTTGTTCTCGTCCGCCATCGAAGCCTCGCTTGTCTCGGCATTATCATCATTGTCTTGATCATCATCGGATTGCGCTGGAGCTGCGTTTTCATCGCTGGCTCCAATGGCCCCAATCAAGGCGCCAACCTCAACTGTTTCACCCACTTCTGCGCTTATTGCTTCCAAAACACCATCGCTAGGCGCTGGCACTTCGATGGTGACCTTATCTGTTTCCAATTCAACAATTGGCTCATCAGTTTTGACCTGATCGCCAACTTTTTTAAACCACTGGCCAATCGTGGCCTCTGTGACGCTTTCACCCAATGTGGGCACTCTAATTTCTTGGGACATATTATCTTCCAATCAATTCGCGTTATTCGGCAAAAGCTTCGTCCAGGAAGGCCTGCAATTGGGCCAAATGATTACGCATCAAGCCTGTCGCAGTTGAAGCAGAAGCAGCACGGCCCACATAACGTGGACGTTCACCCGCGCGATCCATCTGTTCCAACACCCATTCAACATAAGGCTGAATGAAGGCCCAAGGACCCATATTTTTTGGCTCTTCCTGACACCACACAATTTCAGCATTTTTGAAGCGTGACAACTCATCATGCAATGCCTTGGCAGGGAATGGATAAAGTTGCTCCAACCGCATCAAATAAACATCATCAATGCCGCGCTTTTCGCGATCTTCCAGCAAGTCATAGTAAACCTTGCCCGAACACAGCACCACACGACGGATCTTGTCGTCGGCCTGGAGCTTGATCTCGGTTTTGCCACCCGGCGTCTCCGCATCATCCCACAACAAGCGGTGGAATGTGGAGTTTGGCCCCATCTCCTCAAGCGAGGAGACGCACCGCTTATGCCGCAACAAGCTTTTTGGCGTCATCAACACCAAAGGCTTGCGGAAATCGCGCTTTAGCTGACGCCGCAAAATATGGAAATAGTTGGCCGGTGTCGTGCAGTTCGCCACTTGCATATTGTCTTCTGCACAAAGCTGCAAAAAGCGCTCCAAACGGGCCGATGAGTGTTCAGGGCCTTGGCCCTCATAACCATGCGGCAACATCATCACGAGGCCAGACATCCGCAACCATTTGCGTTCACCTGACGAGATGAATTGGTCGATCACCACCTGCGCGCCGTTCACAAAGTCGCCAAACTGCGCCTCCCAAATGGTAAGTGCATTCGGTTCTGTCAGCGAGTAGCCATATTCAAAACCCAACACAGCTTCTTCAGACAGCATGGAATTGATCACTTCATAGCGTGCCTGACCATCTTGAATATTATTCAAGGGCGTATACATGCTGCCATCGGTTTGATCGTGCAACACGGTGTGACGCTGCGAGAAGGTGCCGCGCTCACAATCCTGGCCGGACAAACGGACCGGATGGCCCTCTGTGGCCAAGGAGCCAAACGCCAAGGCTTCGCCTAAGGCCCAATCGATGCCCTCGCCCGCCTCAATCACCTTCTTACGGTTTTTCATAAACCGTTTGATGGTTTTGTGGGCCTCAAAGCCTTCTGGGATGTCTGTGATTTTGGTGCCAATTTCTCTCAAATGGTCGACATCGACACCGGAATTACCACGTCGCGCGCCGTCTTCGGCGTGCTTGATGTTTTTCCAGGCCCCATCCATCCAGTCGGCTTTATTCGGCTTATATTCATCACCTGCTGCGAACTCTTCTTCCAAAAAGCTGCGCCATTCAGAAATGAACTTATCCACTTCGTCTTCGCTGACCACGCCATCTTGCACCAACTTATCAGCATAAGTTTGCAACGTGGTCCGGTGCGCGCGGATTGCTTTGTACATTTCCGGCTGAGTGAAGGAAGGTTCGTCGCCTTCATTGTGGCCAAAACGACGATAGCAGATCATGTCGATCACCACCGGCTTTTTGAACTTCTGGCGATATTCAATCGCAATCTTCGCCGCAAATGTAACCGCTTCAGGATCATCGCCATTCACATGGAACACCGGCGCTTCGATCATTTTCGCCACATCTGTTGGATAAGGCGAGGAGCGCGAATACATCGGCGCTGTGGTAAAGCCGATCTGGTTGTTGATCACAAAGTGGATCGAGCCGCCCGTACGGTGGCCACGCAGGCCAGATAGGCCGAAACATTCAGCCACAACGCCCTGCCCGGCAAACGCCGCGTCACCATGCAACAGCAAAGGCAAAACGCTTGAACGATCAGTTTCCTTCGGCGGTACAAAAATGCCGTTTTCCGCATTGTGCTGATCCTGCTTGGCGCGGGCCTTGCCCAACACAACCGGGTTCACAATTTCCAAGTGCGACGGGTTCGCGGTCAATGACAAGTGTACATTGTTGCCATCAAACTCGCGGTCAGACGAAGCACCAAGGTGGTACTTCACGTCGCCCGACCCTTCCACATCGTCCGGGTGCGGCGCGCCGCCCTTAAATTCGTGGAACAAGGCGCGGTGGGTTTTGCCCATCACTTGGGTCAAAACGTTCAAACGCCCGCGGTGGGCCATGCCCAACACAATGTCTTTAACGCCCAAAGCGCCGCCACGCTTGATGATCTGCTCAAGCGCGGGGATCAGACTTTCGCCGCCATCAAGACCGAACCGCTTGGTACCGGTATATTTCACGTCCAAAAACTTCTCAAAGCCTTCCGCTTCGATCAGCTTTTTCAAAATGGCGATCTTGCCTTCTTTGGTGAAAGCGATCTCTTTATCTGGTCCCTCAATCCGTTCCTGCAGCCAGCCCTTGGCTTCTGGATCGGAGATGTGCATAAATTCAATGCCGAAGGTCGAACAATAAGTCCGGCGCAAAATCTCGAGCATTTCGGGGATCGTGGCATATTCCAGCCCCAAATAATAATCGATGAAGATCTTGCGATCATAATCTTTTTCGCTAAAGCCATATGAAGCCGGATCAAGCTCAGGCGCATGCGCCCGATCTGAAAGGTTCAACGGATCAAGATCCGCATGCAAATGGCCGCGCATACGATAAGCGCGGATCATCATGATGGCATGAATAGAGTCCCGCGTGGCCTGCTGCACTTGGGTGGAATCAATCGCAATGCCTTTGGCTTTGGCATTGTCGCGCACCGCTTTTTCCGCCTTGGCTTCAAAGCGGCTCCAGTCGCCATCAAGGGCAGCAACCAACTCGCCGCCTTCGGCGCGAGGCCAATCTGAACGCTCCCAAGATGGGCCGGACGCACTCTTTTTGACGTCCTCAGCATTATCCTTGAGCTCGGCAAAAAAAGACCGCCACGTGTCGTCAACGCTGGCGGGATTTTCTTGGTATTTGGCGTAAAGCTCTTCAATATAGCCGGCATTGCCGCCATAAAGAAAAGATGTGAGCAGAAACGCTGAGTTCTGTTCTTGTCGTGTCATTGACCTGCCTGGCGAGGCGTGACCTCGTCGTCCCCTATTCCAACAAAATATGCAGCTGTCACGAGCTGCGTCCAGTTTAGTATCGCGCGGGAGGCGTTAGGTTTCAATTAACGCTAACCCCGCGCAATAATTTGATTTTTTAGCCCTTAAGGACTTCCAAAAGCGTTTCACCGATTTTGGCTGGAGAGCGAGACACTTTAATGCCTGCATCTTCCATGGCGGCGATCTTGTCTTCCGCGCCACCTTTGCCGCCAGAAATCACAGCACCCGCATGGCCCATTGTGCGCCCTGGAGGAGCTGTCAAACCAGCAATAAAGCCAGCCATCGGCTTCGAACGGCCTTTTTTGGCTTCTTGTTTGATGAATTCGGCTGCTTCTTCTTCCGCAGAACCACCAATTTCACCGATCATGATGATGCTTTCTGTTTCATCATCATCCAGGAACATATCGAGCATGTCGATAAATTCAGTGCCCTTAACCGGGTCGCCACCGATGCCCACAGCTGTGGATTGGCCAAGGCCCGCATTGGTTGTTTGGAACACAGCTTCATAAGTCAATGTGCCTGAACGCGACACAATGCCCACTGAACCTTTGGAGAAAATGTTACCAGGCATAATGCCGATTTTGCATTCGTTCGGTGTCAAAACGCCGGGGCAGTTTGGCCCGATCAAACGTGAGTTTGATTTCTCAAGCGCGGCTTTCACCTTCACCATGTCCATCACAGGCACGCCTTCGGTGATGCAAACGATCAGCTCGATCTCAGCTTCAATCGCTTCCATGATCGCGGCGGCTGCGCCTGCAGGTGGCACATAAACAACTGACGCATTGGCGCCTGTTTCTTTTTTGCCTTCTGCAACGCTGGCAAACACGGGTAGATCCTGTGTGCCGTCGCCCACATTACCTGTCCAGGTGGAGCCACCCTTTTTCGGGTGAATGCCGCCCACCATTTTGGTGCCGTGATAAGCAAGTGCTTGCTCAGTGTGGAACGTACCTGTTTTACCGGTCAGGCCCTGAACCAACACTTTTGTATCTTTATTGATCAAAATAGACATTGGTTACGCCCCTTTCACTGCAGCAACAATTTTCTGCGCGGCATCGTCAAGATCATCTGCTGGGATCACGTTCAAGCCGCTCTCTTCAATGAGCTTTTTGCCTTCCGCAACCTTCGTGCCTTCAAGACGCACAACCAAAGGCACGTCCAATCCAACTTCTTTCACCGCGGTCAAAACGCCCTCTGCGATCACGTCGCAGCGCATAATGCCACCAAAGATGTTGACCAAAATGCCTTTAACATTCGGGTCCGCTGTGATGATTTTAAAGGCTGCTGTCACTTTTTCGGCGTTCGCGCCACCACCAACGTCAAGGAAGTTGGCAGGCTCTTCGCCATAAAGCTTGATGATGTCCATGGTGGACATGGCCAAGCCAGCGCCGTTCACCATACAACCGATGGTGCCGTCCAAAGCGATGTAGGCCAAATCATATTTGCTGGCTTCGATCTCTTTGTCGTCTTCTTCAGTCAAGTCGCGCAATTCAACAATGTCCGGATGGCGGAACAAGGCGTTGCCGTCAAAAGAAACCTTGGCATCCAACACGCGCAAATGACCGTCTTTCATCACGATCAGCGGGTTGATTTCCAGAAGGCTCATGTCTTTTTCAGTGAAGGCTTTATAAAGGATAGGGAACAGCTTCATGCCATCGGCACGCGCATCACCATCCAATTTCAACGCATCACAAATCGCAGACGCGTTGGCTTCAGTTACGCCAGCATCTGGATCAATAGAAATATTGTGGATTTTCTCAGGTGTTTCCTCGGCAACCGCTTCAATGTCCATGCCGCCTTCAGTGGAAACCACAAAGGCAACTTGGCCAGTCACACGATCAACCAGCAGCGAAAGATATAGCTCGCGCTCAATGTCCGCGCCATCTTCCAAATAAAGCTGGTTCACTTGCTTGCCAGCTGGGCCAGTCTGCTTGGTCACCAATGTGTTGCCGAGCATCTCGTCCACATGGGCCTGCATTTCATCCAAATCAAAAGCAAGACGCACGCCACCTTTGGCATCTTCAGGCAATTCTTTGAATTTACCTTTGCCGCGGCCACCAGCGTGAATTTGGCTTTTTACCACCCACAATGGGCCGCCCAATTCTTCAGCCGCTTTGCGCGCTTCTTCTTTTGAAAAAATTGGAATACCTTTGGCCACTGGCGCGCCATAGGAGGCCAAGAGCTTCTTGGCCTGATATTCATGAATGTTCATCGCATCACTCCGTTGGTTTCGCGATTCAAGTTTAAGCGCGCGTTACGCCAATTTCGGTGCAATTTTCTTGCACGCCTCAACAAGACCATCGACAGACGCGACAGACTTATCAAATTGAGTTTGCTCAGATTTGGTCAAGGAGATCTCAACAACCCGCTCAACGCCATCCGAACCGATCACGGTTGGTACGCCGACATACATGCCTTTCACGCCGAACTCACCCTTCAGGTAAGCCGCACAAGGCAGAACGCGCTTCTTGTCTTTCAAATAGCTTTCAGCCATCGCAATCGCAGATGTCGCTGGGGCGTAGAAAGCTGAACCTGTTTTCAACAAGCCCACGATCTCCGCACCGCCATCACGTGTGCGCTGAACGATTTCTTCCAAACGCTCTTTGGTGATCCAGCCCATTTTGACCAAATCTGTCAAAGGAATGCCGGCGACTGTGGAATAGCGGGTCAACGGCACCATCGTGTCGCCATGGCCGCCCAATACGAATGCGGTTACGTCTTGTACAGATACGTCAAATTCATCCGCGATAAAGTGACGGAAGCGCGAGCTATCCAAAACGCCAGCCATGCCCACAACTTTGTTGGCAGGCAAACCGGAGAAACGCTGCAACGCCCAAACCATGGCATCCAGCGGGTTGGTGATACAGATCACAAAGGCGTCTGGTGCATATTTTGCAATGCCCGCGCCAACCTGTTCCATCACCTTCAAATTGATTTCCAACAAATCATCGCGGCTCATGCCCGGCTTACGCGGCACGCCTGCGGTTACGATCACAACGTCCGCACCAGCGATGTCTTTATATTCTGAAGTGCCTTTCAAACGGCTGTCATAACCGTCTACCGGCGCAGATTGTGCCAAATCAAGCGCTTTGCCCTGCGGCACACCATCAACAATATCAAACAAGGTTACATCACCAAGTTCTTTTGCAGCAGCCAAGTGAGCCAAGGTGCCACCGATCTGTCCGGCGCCGATCAGAGCGATTTTTTTTCGAGCCATTTCCCAAGTTTCCCTATAGGTAAAGTAAGTTGTTTCCAGTCCCTCAATAACGCTAAGTGACTAGTTGTGCAAGTGAACCCTTCGTATTAGTTGCACCCCAAACCCAGCGTTTCCAGACCTGTCACGCCTCACCTGAATTCTCATCCGTCTCTTCCACATCATTGAGCGGTGCGCCCAAATATTCAAGAGATCGCATTTCCATCAACCGCGACAGGGTACGTTGAAATTCAAAAGCCGTTTTATCGTCGCCACTTAACTCGTTCAAAGGGGCCGCAAAAGACGCCGCCAACTTGCACCCGCGATCATATAAAGTATCGATCAGCAAGATAAATCGCTTGGCCGCATCGCTGCGCGCCCGATCCAAATAGGGGATCTCATCAATGATAAAGGTGTGATAATGGTGCGAAAGCCGCAAATAATCGCGCGCGCCCAGCGGCGCTTCACACAATTGCTTAAACCCGATTCGCATCACGCCCATGGCCTGCTGCGGCACTTCAAAACGTCGCCCCAGCAAATTGATCTCTTCAGGCTCCCCCGCCTGCCCACCAGTCAAATTGCGCCATACGCGATCCAACCCGGCCCGCGCCTCCTCGTCATGACCAAAGAAATAGATCGGCTGCTCTTCCAGCTTCTCGCGCCGATAATCATGATCAACATCTAGGCGCAGCACATGTGTTTGCTGTTTAAGCAGCGCAATAAAGGGCAACACCAATTGTCGGTTCAGCCCGTCTTTATAAAGACCATCTGGCGGTACATTCGAGGTGGCCACCACGACAATGCCTGCGGCGAACAATTGTTCAAACAAGCGCGAAAGCAGCATGGCATCGGTGATGTCATTGACGTGAAATTCGTCAAAACACAGCAATTTGGTGGAATCGATGATCGGCCCGGTCACGTGCGGAATGGGGTCTCGCCCACCCCGATCTTTGCCGTCATCGCTTTTGCGATAGGCGGTAATCGCCTCATGCACTTCCGCCATAAATTCATGAAAATGCACGCGGCGCTTTTTCTTGATATCAATATGGTTGAAAAACAAATCCATCAGCATGGTTTTGCCGCGCCCCACATCGCCCCAAATATAAAGGCCCTTGGGCGCATCGGCTGCATGATCGCGGCCCAGCAGACGCTGGATCAAATTTGGCTTATTGTCCTGATGGCTGCGCAAACCGGAAGCAAGCTGATCAAAATGGCGCACAATATCGGCTTGTGCCGGATCAGGCTTAAGCACCTGATCAGCGACCAGTTTTTCATAATGCGCGAAAAATGTTTGCCCCATAAAGGCGTTTACCCGCTTGGCGTTAGCCGACCATGGAAATGCCCTGGCCCCCTGCCATGGTGCCCACAAAGCGGTCCCCATTTTGCAGCAGATTACCGATCATTTGGCCTTGCTCGTTAAACAATTGCACCTGATTGCCTGCCAACTGCCATGAGCTGACCGCGGCAACTGCTGGCAACGCACAATTTGGCGCAGACGCACGGTAGCGTCCAGTCGATCCCTTGGCCGATTGTGTCAAATTGAGGCGGCACGTTTCTTCACCCGCCTGCACCGTCCACACGCCCAAGAGCTTCAACACCGTCAATGGCCCGGTCAAATCGCGACCAGCCACATTTGTGTTCTCATTGACATCGTCAAGCGACACGAACGATCCATCGCTCTCGCCAAACAATGGCTGCGCTTCGCCATCTACCGTTTGATTGCCGGCCAATTGCGGGTCTTGTGATTGAGGCTGGCTGCCATCTGCGGGCGGCAATTCCGACTGGTTCACTGTGCCAGTGCTCACCGGCGTCAATTGTTCAGGCGGCGGCGCATTGCGTGAAGATGATGTAAATGGCGAACGTGTGGTTGTACACCCGGCCAGCGCGATGACACCAACAACGCACCCCAGTTGAACAAGTTTCACAATATTTTTCGCCATGCACGGATCTCCTTGGTGCGGAATGTTCTGTAAGCCTGCTTGAAAAAGGTTAAAAGGCCATCAACCATAAGTTTGTCAAGCCCATTGCCCACATCAAGCGCCGTCTATGGCGAATAGGCCTTATTGTGTTCTAGTCAGGAATGTGGCGAGTTTACGTCTCTTGGTCGGATTGATCCGGAATTGACTCTTTTTTGAAGTCTTCACGCAAACTATCGAGCAAAAGCTTGGCGTCCTCCGCTTCGCTACCCGGCACCACAATGGGCACCCCGCTTGGGCCGATGGCACCGGCAAAGCCCGCCAAGCCGACCTCATTGCCCTCAATGGGATGAAACCCATGTGACTTAAGCGCCAAGATCAACAAGCGCGCCTCGCCCAAATCGTCAATCTTTGCAATTGTTGTAAGGCTCATCTCCGCCCTTTCAAAAGAAAACCGCCCCAAAGAGGCGGTTTTCGTCTCGTGGCTAAACAGCGCGTTCAACCATCATCTTTTTGATCTCACCAATCGCCTTGGCCGGGTTCAACCCTTTTGGACAAGTGTTGGTGCAGTTCATAATTGTGTGGCAGCGATAAAGCCGGAATGGATCTTCCAGATCGTCCAACCGCTCACCTGTCGCTTCATCGCGACTATCAATCAACCAACGATAGGCTTGTAGAAGTACCGCTGGTCCCAAATAGCGGTCACCATTCCACCAATAGCTTGGGCAAGAAGTGGAGCAACAAGCGCAAAGGATACACTCATAGAGCCCGTCGAGCTTTTCGCGGTCTTCCCGCGCTTGCAGCCATTCGGTGCGGGGCTCAGGGGTCTTGGTTTGCAACCAAGGCTTAATGGAACGGTGCTGGGCGTAAAAATTGGTCAAGTCCGGCACCAAATCCTTCACCACCGGCATGTGCGGCAATGGATAGACATTGATCGGGCCCTTAAACTCATCAATGCCCTTGGTGCACGCCAACGTGTTCAGGCCGCCAATATTCATGGCGCAAGACCCGCAGATCCCCTCACGGCAAGACCGACGCAAGGTCAAAGTGGGGTCCACCTTGTCTTTAATGTACAACAGCGCATCCAACACCATGGGGCCGCAATCGTCCAAATCAACAAAATAGGTGTCGATACGTGGATTATCGCCGCTATCCGGATCATAGCGATAAATATGGAATTCACGCACATTGCTGCCCGAAGGTTTCGGCCATGTCTTGCCCTTTTTGGGCTGTGAATTTTTAGGCAGGGTCAATTGAACCATTCTTATCGGCTCCCTAGTGTAAATGCCGCTGATCTTTGCGAATGACGAGCTTTAACCCGGACCAAATCGCATCAACAGCACAGACTTTGACATCAACAAGATCAGTTTGAAGCGCCAGCGCCCGCACCACATCTTCTGTGACATCCGTTTCAACTTTAGCGGCCTTTTTGGGCCATGAAATCCAAATCATGCCATCCGGCACGATCACCCGCTGCAACAGCGGCATATTCTTCTCAAGTTGGCTTTTCGCTTTCGTAAAGCCATGTACCACGTCAAATCGCGTAGTATCTGCAGTCAAATCGTCCCAACTACATTCTGCCACCAACTCAAACTCGCGCGCGCTTTTCAGCGCCTGTTGGCTTTGCGGCAAATCCACAAACATCACTTTGTGGCCATCCTTTAAGCCAAGCTTTTTCGGCAGTGGCGTCCCGGAATAGCCCGTATCGACACCCATCTACGCGCTCCGCACAAACGTTGCCGGATGGCTCGCGCCAGTGGTGATGGTGAACTCACCCTGATAGCGATATGTGGTGGCCGCCTCAAACATGCCTATTTGACGGGTCTTTTCGTCAAACAGCACAATCTTGCTGTCGGCCAAAGCCCATCCCGCCACATTGCGCATGCCTTTCACACATTCCGGTGTGGGCACAGCGCTGCGCACGGCGGCGCCATTTTGCATGCCAATCCGCAACTCCACCAGACACTCCCGATCTGAATTGTCAGCCAAAATCCAAAAGCCAGCCAAGTCCTGCTCGGGAATGCTTCCGATGTTCTGCGCACCGCCACTTTGTGCTTCAGCGGTTACGCCTTTGCCCATTTCGTCCCGGCTTGTTTCGCCGCCCCAGGTTTCCGCGCGCCGTGCTGTTGGCTCGTCAGTGACAAAGCACCCCGCCAACACCACCGCCGCAACACCTGTTGCCGCTATCAAACCAAAACGAAAGCGCATTTTAGTAAACCCGCGCTTTCGGTGCGATCTTTGCCAAATCCACTTCTTCGGAGATCGGGTCCACATGGACTTCGCGCAAGGACAATTCGACCTTACCATCTTCAGACAGGCGGGAAATCGAGTGCTGACGCCAGTTCTTGTCGTCACGATCAGGATAATCTTCCCGCGCATGCGCGCCGCGGCTTTCCTTGCGGGCCTCGGCTGAAACAACAGTGGTCATCGCGTTGGCCATCAGGTTTTCAAGCTCAAGTGTTTCCACCAAATCTGTGTTCCAGATCATAGAGCGGTCATGCACCTTGACGTCGGCCATCTCGCCCCAAATCTCGGTCATGCGCTTGACGCCTGATTGCAATGTCTCTTCGGTGCGGAACACGGCCGCATCTTCCTGCATTGCCCGTTGCATCTTGTCACGCAATTGTGCGGTCGAAATCGATCCGTCTGCATGACGCAACCGATCAAAACGTGCCATAGTCTTTTCAAAGCTGGCTTCATTCACGTCAGGTACAGCGGCTTCTTTATCCACCACTTTGCCCGCACGAATGGCAGCTGCCCGGCCAAACACCACCAAATCGATAAGTGAGTTTGAACCCAAGCGGTTGGCCCCGTGCACAGAAGCACAGCCTGCCTCACCCACAGCCATCAGGCCGGGTACGATTGCATCTGGATTGTCTTCGGTTGGGTTAAGCACCTCACCCCAATAATTGGTCGGCACACCGCCCATATTGTAGTGAACGGTTGGGATCACAGGGATCGGCTCGCGGGTCAAATCGACGCCCGCAAACACTTTCGCGCTTTCGGTAATGCCCGGCAAGCGCTCGGCCAGCACATCTGGATCAAGGTGATCAAGGTGCAAGAAAATATGGTCTTTGTTCGGGCCAACACCGCGGCCTTCACGAATTTCCATGGTCATGCAGCGCGAAACCACATCGCGCGATGCCAAATCTTTAGCGTTTGGCGCGTAGCGCTCCATAAAGCGTTCGCCTTCTGAGTTGGTCAGATAACCGCCCTCACCGCGCGCACCCTCGGTGATCAACACACCTGCGCCGTAAATGCCTGTGGGGTGGAACTGCACAAACTCCATATCCTGCAACGGCAAGCCCGCACGGGCCACCATGCCGCCGCCATCACCAGTACAAGTGTGAGCAGAGGTTGCAGAGAAATAGGCACGTCCATAACCGCCCGTCGCCAACACGGTTTGCTTGGCACGGAAACGGTGAATCGTACCATCATCCAATTTCCAGGCGATCACGCCCTGGCACTCACCATCTTCGCTCATCAGCAAATCAGTGGCGAAATATTCAATGAAGAACTGCGCATTGTTGCGCAAGGATTGGCCATAAAGCGTATGCAAAATCGCGTGACCTGTCCGGTCAGCCGCCGCGCATGTGCGCTGCACTGGTGGGCCTTCGCCGAAATTTTGCATATGTCCACCAAACGGACGCTGATAAATCTTGCCCTCTTCGGTGCGTGAAAATGGCACGCCATAATGCTCTAGCTCATAAACGGCCTTTGGCGCTTCACGAGCGAGATATTCCATCGCGTCATTGTCGCCCAGCCAATCAGAGCCTTTGACCGTGTCATACATATGCCACTGCCAGCTATCCGGGCCCATATTACCCAAAGATGCGGCAATGCCGCCCTGCGCCGCAACTGTGTGTGACCGCGTGGGAAACACTTTTGAAATACAGGCCGTGCGCAAACCCTGCTCAGCCATGCCAAGCGTTGCCCGCAAGCCCGCGCCGCCAGCACCAACAACAACCACGTCAAATTCGTGGTCGATAACTTCATAATCGCCATGCTTTGCCATTGCGGGCCTAACCTCCAAAACTCAATTTCAACAGTGACACGGTGGCGATAATCGCCACGCCAAACGCAAAGAAACTGTTGAGCATCAACAGCAGCCATTTGGTGCTTTCAGTGTGCACATAATCTTCGATCACCACTTGCAGCCCCAAACGCATATGAATAGATGCGGAGACAATGGCGAGAATGGCAAAGCCAGTGATAAACGGATTGGCGAATGTGGCCACCATCTGCGCCCGATCGGCACCAACAAGGCTGATCACCAACCAAACGGAAAAAAGCATCAGCGGCACATTGGCCAAAGCCGTTAAGCGCTGATTCCAAAAATGCTCAGTGCCGCTCTTGGCGGACCCAAGCCCAGTCACCCGAGATAA
Source organism: Maritalea myrionectae (assembly GCF_003433515.1). Lineage (GTDB taxonomy): Bacteria > Pseudomonadota > Alphaproteobacteria > Rhizobiales > Devosiaceae > Maritalea > Maritalea myrionectae. The sequence continues at coordinate 443,978 of NZ_CP021330.1, read as the reverse complement.
AGGTGTACGAAAACTCATTTCTAGCCCCCCAAAGCGCTAAATCAAAAATAGCCAGACAATGCCCGTGAGAATGACAGACCCACCAAGGGTTGCCCATGCCATGGTGTATCGCTCAGGCCCGTAGCCCTTGCCAAGATCCCAAACGAAGTGGCGCAAACCGCCCAGCATGTGGTGGAACAAGGCCCACGTATATCCAATCAGGATCAATTTGCCGAACCAATGGCCGAAAAAGCCCTGCGCGACGCCGAAAGCGCCGTCGCCAATCGCGGCCGCTGCCAACCACCACACCACAAGGGCTGTGCCAACAGTCAAACCAACACCGGTAATGCGATGCACGATCGACATCACCATGGTGACTTCTTCTTTATAGATCAAAATATGTGGAGATAAGGGTCGATTGGGTTCAGCCATGGCGTCAATTGCCTCTTCTATTTGCCCTCGCCGCGCAAACGGCCATTGGTCGAGTGTGGTCAATGATTACCCTTTGGCCGTCAATTCGTCAAAGAAAACCATATCCACCTTAAGTCGGATACCAACGCTTACCTATAGGTAAAGCGTAAATCAAGTCTCATTTGACCGATCAGTTACTCATAATCGGTTAATTTCCGATCTGGATCATAAGGCTGATCCGCGACCTGCTTGATCACCGCTTGGCCGCACCGCATTTTGCCTGCGTCCGGATCGAAACAGTATTTCGGCTCTCCATAAAGCACCCACCCCTCAGCTAGGGCCTTAGTTACTTTGTGACAAAAGCTTGAATCATCATCTGCAGACAAGAAACGATAGATGTCCATTTATTCCAATTCCTTCTTAAAACGGCATGCAAATAAACACAGACCATAAATATAGTGGTAGAAACATACTGTTTATGTTTTTTTGACCTTGCCTGCATCCAGGCGATCAATAAATTATCAGAAGTGCAAACAAATCAAAGAGACTGATGGCAAATTTTCCAGATCGACTCATCCAAGGGTACAAAGAGTTCACATCTTCCGCACTGGAAACTGAACGCGCAAGATATAAGGAACTTGCTGAAAAGGGGCAAAACCCTTCAGTTTTGATTATCGCCTGCTGCGACAGCCGCGCCGCGCCAGAAACTATTTTTTCCGCTGGTCCGGGTGAATTGTTCGTGGTGCGCAACGTCGCCAATCTGGTGCCGCCCTATGCACCAGATGGCAACCACCACTCCACATCCGCAGCCATTGAATTTGCCGTCAAAGGCCTTGGCGTTAAAGACATTGTCGTGATGGGCCACGGCCGCTGTGGCGGCATTCAAGCTGCGCTTTCAAATGACGGCAGCAAGCTTGATGAGGGTGACTTTATTGGCAAATGGATGAGCCTTCTGGCACCGGTCGCCGAACAGGTGGCGGCAACAGAGAGCGTAATGACACCCGCCGAACGCCAAAACGCGCTCGAGCGTGTGTCCATTCGCAAATCCGTCCATAATTTGCGTGACTTCCCTTACATTTCAGAAATGGAAAAGGATGGCAGCCTCAATCTGCACGGCGCATGGTTTGATATCTCAACGGCAGAGCTTTGGGTGATGAACGGCGAAACGGGCGACTTTACGCGCGCGGAGAGCTAATCGCGCACCCAGCGATAAAGCCGATCCGGCAGGCCTTCATCATTTTCACCGGGCGTTGTGCGCACGAGTGCGAAGCCTTGCTGTTCATAAAACTGGCGCGCGCGCAAATTGGCCTCAAAGCACCAAAGCTCAAGGCGACGCGCGCGCGATTTGGCATCATCCAACAGTGCTTTACCCACCCCCTTGCCAATCGCATCGGGATGCACATAAAGGTGCGCAATCCAATGATCAATACGGACCAAGAACCCAAAAAGCTGATGGTCCAATAGACCGATTTTCACATCACCACGACTCAACAAATCCTTGAGATGCGCAAAATCCTGTTCACGGGAATAAAGAATGGGCAAGAACGGCAACAGCTTTTGCCGGGAAGCGCGAAAGATCTCCACCAAACGTGGCAGATCTTTTTCCGTTGCTGCACGAATTTGGATGTGTTGGTCGACCATCTTACCGCCTCAAACAAAACACCCGCTGGCCATGCCAGCGGGTGCTCATCATAACAAAACTTGTCGGCGAAATATGCTTATTTGTTCAACAAGCCGCGATTGATGATCGCTTCGGCAATCTGCACCGTGTTGAGCGCCGCGCCTTTACGCAGATTGTCGGCGACCACCCACATGTTCAAACCGTTCTCAACCGTGGCATCTTCGCGAATGCGCGAAACAAACGTCGCATCTTCGCCAGCCGCATCAATTGGCGTCACGTAGCCGCCATCTTCGCGCTTGTCGATCACCATTATGCCCGGTGCTGCACGCAAAATATCGCGCGCTTCATCAGGCGAAATTTCATTTTCAAATTCAATATTCACCGCTTCCGCATGGCTGATGAACACAGGCACACGCACCGCTGTGCATGTCACTTTGATTTTCGGGTCGAGCATCTTTTTGGTCTCGGCCAAAACCTTCCACTCTTCCTTCGTGTATCCATCTTCCATAAACACATCAATGTGTGGGATCACGTTGAACGCGATCTGCTTTGGATAGACAGACGGCTCAGGAATATCGGTGACAAAAATGCCTTTGGTCTGGTTCCAAAGCTCATCCATGGCTTCCTTGCCAGAGCCAGAAACAGACTGGTAGGTCGACACCACAATCCGTTTGATCTTCGCATGATCATGCAACGGCTTCAGCGCCACAACCAACTGCGCAGTCGAGCAGTTCGGGTTGGCGATAATGTTCATGCGCTCTTTTTGCGCCATATATTCTTCAAGATGATGCGGGTTCACTTCAGGCACGATCAACGGCACATCTTGGTGGTAGCGCCAGCAAGATGAGTTATCGATCACAATACAGCCGGTCTTGCCGATTTTTTCCGCCCATTTGGTCGAAATTTCAGACCCGGCGGACATCAAGCAAAAGTCGACGCCTGTGAAATCAAATGTTTCAAGGTCCCGGCATTTCAGCGTTTTGTCGCCAAAAGAAACTTCACGCCCTATAGAGCGGGACGAAGCCAATGCATAAACTTCATCGGCCGGAAAGCCGCGCTCGGCCAAAATGCCCAACATTTCTTGTCCGACATTGCCCGTCGCGCCTACGATTGCAACCTTATAACCCATAATGATTATTCCTTGTCTCACCCCCGCTTTTGACTTTATCTAGCCTATTGTCCCCCTGGCGGGGGCGCGCAGGGAAAGCTTAGCGGATTTCGGTGGTTTTCTTCTCGGCCTTCTTGCCAACGCCAAGCGCCACGTCTCTGGAAAGAGACATGGTTTTCACAGTCATCATCGTTGTGTGCATCAACTGCATCATGATTGTCGCGTTAGCCGAGTTAATTAAACAAGCGCCGTTGTTGTATCGCATTGCGAAGATTAGTCAACAAAGCTTGCCGAAATATTATTTTGCCCATTTACCTCGCGCCAATAACGCAGCGCGAGGCATATTGTTCCGACAAAGTCGAAATTATATTTTGGCGATGATCGCTTCGCCCATTTCTGCAGTGGAGACCTTTTTGCAGCCTTCTTGCATAATATCGCCCGTGCGCAAGCCTTCATCCAGCACAGAAGAAATCGCGCCTTCGAGCTTGTCGGCCAATTCGATCATTTCAAAGGAATAGCGCAAGGCCATCGCAAAGCTGGCCAGCATCGCAATCGGATTGGCCATGCTTTGGCCCGCAATATCAGGTGCAGAGCCGTGTACCGGTTCATAAAGCGCCTTGCGTTTGCCCGTGCTCGCGTCTGGTGCACCCAATGAGGCTGAAGGCAACATGCCCAAAGAGCCGGTCAACATCGCCGCCGAATCTGACAAGATATCGCCGAACAAATTGTCCGTGACGATCACATCAAACTGCTTCGGGTTCCGCACCAATTGCATGGCGCAATTGTCCGCCAGAATATGATCAAGCTGCACATCGGCGTAATCTTTGTGCACATCGGTCACTACCTCGTGCCACAACACGCCAGATTTCATCACATTACGTTTTTCAGAAGAATGAACACGCTTGTCACGAGTACGGGCCAAATCAAACGCCACGCGGGCAATTCGGTCGATTTCATAGGTGTCATAAACTTGGGTATCGATGCCGCGTTTTTGGCCATCGCCCAGCTCAATGATCTCTTTCGGCTCACCGAAATACACACCGCCAGTCAGCTCGCGCACGATCAAAATATCGAGGCCTTCCACCAATTCTTTTTTCAATGAAGAGGCATCGGCCAGGGCGCTATAGCAAATGGCCGGGCGCAGATTGGCAAAAAGGCCCAGATCTTTACGCAGACGCAACAGGCCAGCTTCCGGGCGCACTTCATAAGGCACATCATCCCATTTCGGGCCGCCGACCGCGCCGAAAATCACGGCATCGGCCTTGAGCGCCTTGTCCATATCCTCTTCGGAAATGGCCTGCCCATGGGCATCATAGGCAGAGCCGCCAACAAGGCCGGTGTCAAAAGAAAAATCGGCAAGGCCTTTTTCTTTCAGGTGCGCAATAAGCTTTTCCACCTCAGCCATAATTTCAGTGCCAATTCCATCGCCGGGCAACAGCAAAAGATGATTTTGTGCCATAGTCACATCCTGAATTTGAATTAGAAACTGCCGCTTTGCTAGCGCTCTCCGGCGCAAATGGCAAGGCGTTGCCGCCAGAATGCGTTCTGCTCAACTCTTATGGATCAACGCCGCAGCCTTTGATTGCGATAGGCGGCATAAAGATGCAGGGCGCCAATCACCAACGCTAGAGACGAAAAGGCAAAGTCGCGGAAAACCGGGCTTTCACCATCGGAAAACAAGGTGAGCCCGAAAAACTGAAAGAACAGCGCTGACCCGCGCAGCACAAAAACCGCCCCGATCAACCCCACCAGCACCCGCACCATCTTGCCAAACCGATCCTTGAACGCGGCCCAAAAACAAATCAGGCTCCAAATCAGAAACACGGTGGCAATGGCAAGGGTCAAAAGCGCAGGCCAGATGTCTCCGGCCACATCCGCCGCGGCCATCACTTTACCGGCGCGCAAAAAGATATAGGCGTCGCCGCCCACCACAATCACCAGCACATGCAACAGGGCCAAAATCAAATCGGCCAATCCGGCCAACACATATAGCATAACTCTCTCCACCATACGCTAACGTATGGATATATAACCGACCGATGCGCAGGTGGCCAGTGCTTGTTTTGCCGCAGGCTAAATCCAGCCGATGAGCAGCAGCACAATCACATAGGCGGCGGCCAACAGATCTACCACGATGCACATGGGCGGATACCAGCTCACCACTTTCGCCCCGCGACCCGTATTATGTTTGATAAAATCCCAAATCGCATGCGCCCCCAACCCGATGGGCACGGCCCAGGGCCAGATCACTAGCCCGACCACCGCCAACCCATAGGTCACCAATGCGGCCAAAACTTCATCACGCTGTTGTTGGGTACTGTGATGATGGCTGAGTAGCAGTATCGGATAGACCAGCCCAATCACCATTAATGCCCCGGCGGCCACCTGCAGCGGATAATGCGGAAAAATCACGTACAATGCGACCAGAAAGGCCAGCATGACAGCGACACCGAAGAGGATCGCGTCTTTTGAAAAGGAAAACATAATTGATCACCCCAAACTATGGCGTGATCATAAAACCGCTTCCACTTAGGGAAAGGTCAAGCGCTATCGCCTGCCCCAATGCGCGCGGTGACTTCAATTTCCACCTTCATTTCAGGCTTGATCAAACCACACACCACCATGGTGGCGGCGGGCCGGACCTCGGCAAAATATCTGCCGGTGATCTCGAACACTTTTTCCGCATCATTGGCATCGGTGATGTAATAATGCGCGCGCACCACATCCTTGAGCGATGTACCCGCCTCTTTCAACGCTTTTTCAATGGTCAAAAAGCAATTGTCGGCCTGCACCTGCACATCATCCGGCATCTGCATGGTTTCATAGTCATAGCCGGTGGTGCCGGCCACATAGACCATATCGCCATCCACGACCGCGCGGGAATAGCCCGCCTTTTTCTCAAAAGGCGACCCCGTCGAGATGCGCTTAATGCCCATCGACTAAATCCAAGGCCGATCTTCAGCCACTTTATCTTCAAATGTTGAGATCGCTTCGCCTTTTTCCATGGTCAGGCCCACATCGTCCAAACCTTGCAGCAACGCATTTTTGCGCGACGGGTCAATATCAAACTCAACCGTACCACCATCAGGGCCCTGAATGGTTTGCGCTTCCAGATCCACGGTCAATGTCGCGTTGGAGCCGCGAGACGCATCATCCAGCAATTCTTTCAACTGCTCTTCTGTCACCACGATTGGCAAAATGCCATTCTTAAAGCAGTTATTGTAGAAAATGTCAGCAAAGCTGGTGGAGATCACGCAGCGAATACCAAAATCTTTCAGCGCCCATGGGGCGTGCTCACGGCTGGAACCACAGCCAAAATTGTCGCCCGCGACCAGAATGGACGCATTGCGATAGGCGGGCTTGTTCAGCACAAAATCCGGCTTTTCGGTTTTGCCATCTTCTTCATAGCGCATTTCAGCAAAGGCAGCCACGCCAAGGCCCGTGCGCTTGATGGTTTTGAGATATTGTTTCGGGATAATCATATCGGTATCGATATTGATCAACGGCAATGGGGCGGCAACCCCGGTCAATGTTGTGAACTTATCCATCTGTCGCAATATCCTTTCATCGGGGCTTGAACCACTTTTAAAGCCCAGACCCTTCAAATGCACCAGCGGCAAAACCGCGTCAAGTCGCCCGCGCGCGCCATCGTTGAATTTGGGCGCAAAAAGTGGCTAGATATGCGCAGATATTTTGACCAATAGGAAAAATCATGACGCCACATAACCATGCCTCCAAAGATGCCTATGCCGAAACCGTGCTGCTGCCCGGCGATCCCTTGCGCGCCAAATGGGTGGCCGAAACCTTTCTAGACGATGCAAAACTGGTCAATTCCGTACGCAATTGCCTCGGCTATACTGGCACCTACAAAGGCAAAAAAGTCTCGGTGCAGGCCACGGGCATGGGCCAACCTTCACTTGCCATCTATGTGCATGAGCTGATCAATCTTTACGGCGCCAAAAACTTTATCCGCATCGGCACCTGCGGCGGGCTGAACGAAAAGGTCAAGGTGCGTGATGTGGTGTTGGGCGTTGCCGCCTCCACCGACAGCGCCATGAATACAGGCACCTTTGGCCGCTACCATTATGCCCCGCACGCCGATTTTGATCTGCTGCGCAAAGCCGCCGATCTCGCCGACGAGCGTAAAATGAAATTTCACGCTGGCGGCATTGTCTCATCAGATGTGTTCTATGTTGAAGGCGGGGCCAAAGGTTACCAGCCCTTGCTCGACCACGATATTCTGGCCGTGGAAATGGAAGCCGCAGCGCTTTACACCTTGGCGGCGAAATTCAACCGCAAAGCCATCGCCATCTGCACCATGACAGATTGCCTGATCACCGGCGACGAAATCGATGCGGATGCTCGCCAGAGTTCACTTGAAGAAATGGCAACCCTGTCGCTGGACCTGGCCGCCACACTCTAAACGTTCCTCAGCCATTGCAAAGATCCTCTCCCGACCTACATTATCCAGATAAGATGTGGGACGGGAGGATCAAATGAAAAAGCCAAAGCTGGCCCTAGGGCTGACAATCTTGAGCTATCTCTGGATTATGGTCACCGTGGCCATCGCCGGGGCAAATTTTCCCGACTATAGCCATGTGTCGCAATTTATGAGCGAGCTTGGCGCGGCAGATTCGCCCTTTCCCAACCTTGTCAATTTTGGCAGCTTCTTTGCCGCCGCGCTGATATTGCTTGGCGCCTTGGCGCTGGTCTTTTCCAGCTTGCCCCGCAGTCTGCCCGGCACCATCGGGCTCGCTATTTTGGCGCTCTATCCTTTGCTGGTCATTGTTGCCTCCTTTTTCCCTTGCGATGCCGCGTGCCGCCCGGCAACCCCATCGACAAGCCATATCATTCATATGACCAGCGCCCTGCTCGCCTATCTCTCCGCCATTATCGGCATGGCGATCCTGTCGCTGCACGCCCGCAAATGGCTGGGCAAAAGCCTGCTGACCCCTTTGGGGCTGATCATGCCGGTGATTTTGCTGGTGCTGTTGGCAAACTTGATGCCGGACAATCCCCGGGTCGGGCTGATCCAGCGCTTGTTTGAAACATTGGTCTATGGCTGGCTGGTCTTTTATATCGTCACCTTGATCGCGCCGCCCAAATCTGACGTCGCACGCCATTAACCGCGTCTTAACATTTGCGGCCTTTGCCCTTTTATGGCCGCGTTTTTCCCGCTTTAATGGGCCAACAGGGAAACCAAAGGCACATCTATGCTTGATCAAAATAATGCGGCACGCCTGAAAGAGGGCGTGAAGTCACTTGAATTGATGACGCGGTTTGCGCTGGCCACGCTGGCACTGGCGAGTGGCGTTTATACCTATCTCGGCGTACGCAGCCTGATTGATGGCTCCGCCGATCTGGTGTTCTTCGCCGCCATCGTTTATTCCGCCGCTGTGTCCGTGGGCATTTATGCCTTCTGGACCTATATGATGCGCTTTCTGCCCCTGATGCGCGACAGCGCCCGGCGCGGCGCCTTGATCGCGGTGATGGGGCTGGGCAGCCTGATGATTGTCGCCATGTCGTCATGGTTGAACGCAGCGGCCCTCGCTGGCTCTGCCGCACTGGAGCAGCATTTGGCGGTCACCCTTGAAGATTATGTCGCCGATCTCGACAAAGCCCACGATAAGGCTTTGGCCGCCCAAAGCCTATTGCCCGACGTGCAACGCGCCTCGGTGCGCTTTTCGCGCCTTGCGCAGGATGAGCGCCAGTCCGGCGCCCTCACCGGCACCTCTGGTTCCGGCTCCGTGGTGCAATTGCTCACCCAGATGTCACAGCAACTGGACGAATTGAGCGCCTCGATCCTCGCCTCCCGCGAAACCGCGGCCACCCAATTTGAACAAGGCTCACAGCATTTGGCCAATATGCGGGCGCTGGTCTCGGGCGATGGGGAAGTGCAGCCCCGCGCTGATGAGTTTGCCGCCGAAGCACTGGCGCTGACAGGCGTTATTTCGTCCCTGCAGGAAACGTCCATCGCCGCCTCGGTAAGCCGCGCGGCAGAAGATTTGTCCTTGGGCTTTATTGCCCCCGTCGCCGATGGCGGCACCCAGGATCTGGCCAACCGGCAGGATCGGGTGATGCGCTCCATCATGGAAGCGGTAGCGGCCCAATCCAAAGCCTTGCAGGCCGCGGCGCAGGATATTCTTGACCAGCCCGGCGTGCCCGCCCGGCGCTTTGTGCCGCTCTCCACACCAGAAGCGGTGTTGCTCTATGCCCGCGACTTTCTGCCCTCCTGGGCCGGGGCGATCTCCATCGACTTATTGCCCATGGTGTTGGTGCTGATCCTCTCAGTCGTGCATTCCGCCTCTCGCCGCGAAGCCCGCACTTTGGATGTTGCCGACAAAATCACGGCGGCAGAAATGATGCGCGCCGTGGCCCTGTTCCGCGACATGAATGCCGATTTGCCGCCCGAGCAGGTGCAAAAGGCCATCGAACATGCCGCCAGCGAAAAACTGCCCACGGATGAAGCGCCCGCGCCGGACAGCAAAGCTGAAGACGACAAAACGTCAACGGACCCGGACGAACCAAAAGACAAGCGCGACGACAATATCACGCCCCTCAGGGACAAAAAGCATTAGGCGATGAGCACAAAAACCAAAACCCGATTTTGGCTGGATGATGGCCGCTTGATGCGGGCGGTGTTTTTTGTGCTGCTCTTTGCCAGCGGCGTGGTCCTATGGCTCGATTTTGATCAGCTCTATAACCAGCAATCCGCCGTCCCCTATAACCCGCAACAGGGTGATACGCCCATCCTGCCCGCAGTGGACCGGCCCGAAATCAACCCAAACAATCCGCAATTTTCCCCCAGCGAACGGGTGGAGTTGCCACGCGAAACCTTGCAACAACCGCTGACCGCCACCCTCGAGTCGGGCAACCGACTGACCTTGCAGGGCTCAATTGATGTGGGGGCCTTTGCGCGGCTGGAGCCGGACCTCAAGCGCATGGCGGAATATGTGGATTGGGTGGACATCAGCTCCCCCGGCGGTTCAGTTGATGATGCCCTGGCCCTGGCCAAGTTGGTGCGCGAGCTGAAACTGAATATGCGCGTACCGGCAGGCGGCTATTGTGCCTCATCCTGCCCGCTTATTTTTGCCGCCGGCGTGAAGCGCGACATGCACCAGCGCGCCAATCTTGGCGTGCATCAAATCTATTTGCCCGCCAACGATCCCAACGCCACCCGCAATCCGGCACAAGCCATGTCCGACGCCCAATCCATCACGGCGCTGATCACCAAACATCTGGCCGATATGGGGGTGGATAGCGCCATGTGGGTGCATGCCCTCGAAACTCCGCCGCAACGGCTTTATTATTTTACGCCCGAAGAGGCCAAAGCCTATAAATTGGCGACCCTGATCAGCGATTAGGGACTGACGGCGCGGGCGGCAGATAGAGCCAAAACCAAACAAAACTGATTCCAAACATCAAGCGTTGCCACACCCCGGCATAGTCCGGCATCTGCCACATCAGAAGCGGCAGGATGATGGAGGCCAACGCGGCCAAGCCGCTAAGGGTCAAATCAAGCGGCGTACGCATATAAATCATCCGCCACCCCACCCCAAAGCCAAAAGCAAAGCCCATCAGCGTGGCGAAAAAGCTGTGCAGCCAATCATCGGTCAGATCATAGGTGAGCGTGAGATCAATCGGCCGCGTGGAAAAGACGGCCACCAAAATCATCGACAGGCCGAACACCGAAAACAGGCTGTTTGCCCATTGGCGCCGCTTTACCGCTTCCAGCGCGTCGATAAAAACGCCCAGCCCCAGCGCCACAAAGCCAAACCGCATCAAATAGGCCCCGGCGGTGAGTTGCCCGGCCTGTTCGGAGGTGGTGTGGCGCACCCAGTTAAAACCAGGCGGACTGAACCAAGGGCCAACCACCATGGTCAGCGCCATCAGGATGATCCCGATACGGGTTGTCGTGATCTGCACCATGCCCTCCAACAAAAAGCCCCTCACCAGCAAAGCTGATCAGGGGCTTTCTTGTCAATTAGGGTGGCGGTGCCAGCGCTTAAAGGTCGCGCACATCCACAAACCGACCCGCAACTGCAGCAGCCGCAGCCATAGACGGCGACACAAGGTGCGTCCGGCCCTTAAAGCCTTGGCGACCCTCAAAGTTACGGTTTGAGGTAGAGGCACAGCGCTCTTCTGGCTTCAGTTTGTCGGCATTCATCGCCAAGCACATGGAGCAACCCGGCTCACGCCATTCACAACCCGCGTCGAGGAAGATTTTGTCCAAACCTTCTTCTTCGGCCTGTGCTTTCACCAAACCAGAGCCCGGCACGATCATCACATTCACGCCTTCAGCGACCTTTTTGCCCTTCAGCACTTCAGCAGCAGCGCGGAAATCTTCGATCCGGCCATTGGTGCACGAGCCGATAAACACACGATCAATGGTGATATCGGTGATCTTGGTGCCCGGCTTCAAGCCCATATAATCAAGCGCACGCCATTTTGAATCCCGCTTATTTTCATTTTCAATATCATCGGGGTTCGGCACTTCGCCATTGATGGAGACCACGTCCTCTGGACTTGAGCCCCAGGTCACGATCGGTGGCAGGTCAGAGGCATCAAGGGTGATTTCCTTGTCGAACTTTGCGCCTTCATCTGTGTGCAGTGTTTTCCAATAGGCTTTGGCCATTTCAAAGGCTTCACCTTTTGGCGCGCGCGGACGACCCTCAATATATTCAAAGGTCTTTTCATCCGGCGCGATCAAGCCAGCACGGGCGCCCGCTTCGATCGACATGTTACAAACAGTCATCCGGCCTTCCATGGAAAGCTCCTGGATGGCCTCGCCGGCATATTCAATCACATGGCCGGTGCCGCCCGCAGTGCCGATCTCACCAATGATGGTCAAGACGATATCTTTCGCGGTCACGCCTTTAGGCAATTTGCCGTTCACGGTCACGCGCATATTTTTGGCTTTGGATTGGATCAGGGTCTGAGTGGCCAGCACATGCTCCACTTCCGAGGTGCCAATGCCATGCGCCAACGCGCCGAACGCGCCATGGGTGGAGGTGTGACTGTCGCCACAAACAATGGTCATGCCCGGCAGGGTGAAGCCTTGCTCCGGTCCAACAATGTGCACAACGCCCTGGCGCTTGTCCAACTCGTTGAAATATTCAACGCCGAAATCGGCAGCGTTTTTCGCCAGCGTGTCCACCTGGATTTTGCTGTCCGGATCATCAATGCCCTGAGAGCGGTCAGTTGTCGGCACATTATGATCCACCACGGCCAAGGTGCGCTGCGGCGCCCGCACTTTGCGGCTGGCCATGCGCAGCCCTTCAAAAGCCTGTGGGCTCGTGACCTCATGCACAAGGTGACGATCAATATAAAGAAGGCTCGTGCCATCTTCATTATTGGCCACCAAGTGATCGTCCCAAATCTTGTCATAAAGTGTACGAGGATTACCCATTTTACACGGTCTTTCGTTCAAAAATTGCCTGAGTAAACCGTTTCTAAAACCCGCGCAAAGCGCGGTCAAGTCACGATCCGGGGAGAATCGTCCATCCGCTGCAGTCAATTGGTCTGCACACGCGCAAACAATTTCTCTTTGACCCCTCCAAAAAGACTACTGACATTCTTTACTATCCCTGTTTAAACTCAACATAATTAAAATCAAAAAGGGGATACCCAAATGGCGCAGGCCACGAGCGCTTACAAGTCTCAGCTCATCGAACTTGCTCACTCTAGAAGTCTCACCGATCAAAGCTTTCTCAACTTTTTGGGCCATCTGGTGGACTCGATCGAAGATGGCGATTTGAAGAACAAAGATTTGTCGGAACTGCTGGATGCGGCGATCAGGGCCTATGAACATCTCGGCCGACGCGAAACAAACGGCCATCATATCTCCAATTGGGTCCCAGAAGACCTGCACCGCGACCATATTGTTGATGTCTTCAATGCGGACATGCCCTTTATTGTTGATAGTGGCTTGGCCGCTATTCGTTCTTCGGGCGCGGATATCATCTTGTTTGCCCATCCCATTTTGCCCGTGCGCAAAACCGAGCAGGGCATCGAGGTACTCGAAAAATTTGAAGAAGGCGGTCAAAAAGAAAGCCTCTTGCACGTTCACTATCGGCCCGGGCTGAGCGCCAACAATCAAGAGGTGCTGGTAGAAGAACTGGACAACACCCTCACGCAAGTGCGCCACGCTGTGAATGGCTGGCGGCCGATGCTGGAAAAACTGGGTGAAACCGTCCGCCATTATCGCGACAACCCACCTAAAATCGAAGAAGCCGTTTTGGCCGAAAGCATGCACTTTCTCGGCTGGCTTGCGGACCATAATTTCACGTTTTTGGGCATGCGCGAATATCGCCTGATAAATGAAAACGGCGCACCGCATCTTGAACCATTGCGCGAAAGCGGGCTCGGCATCTTAAAAGACCCCGACCTTTATTTCCTGCGCCATGGTTCCGACTATGTGGAAATGACCGATCAGCACGTGGCCTTTTTGCAAAAAGCCGATCCCTTGATGGTGACCAAGGCCAATATCAAATCCGTTGTGCACCGTCGCGTGCACATGGATTATGTTGGCGTAAAATTATATAATGACGAAGGCGAACTCAGCGGTGAGTTGCGCATTCTCGGCTTGTTCACATCCATGTCCTTGGCCACGCCTCACACCTCAGTGCCCTTACTGCGCCGTAAGGTGATGCACGTGATGCAACGTTCTGGCCACTCGCCAAACTCGCATTCTGGCAAAGCGCTTATGAATGCGTTGGACAATTATCCGCGTGAAGAACTTTTCCAGATTGACGAGAAACTGCTGTACGAGTTTGCCACCACCATTTCAGAGTTGGCAGACCGCCCACGTGTTCGCGTGTTGCCGCGCATTGACCCGTTCGACAACTTTGTGTCGGTGCTGCTGTTTATGGCCCGCGACAAATATAATTCGCACATTCGCCGCCAAGTGGGCGAATATTTGGCCGAAAAATATGACGCAAGGGTCTCCGCCTTCTATCCCAATTTCCCTGAAGGTGAATTGGCATCGGTTCATTTTATTCTGGGGCGCAATGGCGGCAAAACACCCCAACCGGATCGCGATGAGTTGGAAGAACACATCACCAACCTCACGCGCTCTTATGGCGATTGGCTTGCCTCTTTGGTCGATGATCCACGCTCGATCGCACCCTATGTGAATGCGTTCACCATCGCCTATCAGGAAAAATATCCTTATGCTGCCGCGCTCAACGATATTGAGCACTTCAAACAGCTTGATGATGACGTCAAGATCGGCGTGCGCCTGGACAAACATGCGCGGCGCGAAAACGCCTATTCCCTCAAGATTTATCACCGATCAACAGCGATCCCTCTGAGCGCCCGCGTCCCCTTGCTCGAGAATTTCGGCTTCACCGTGGTCAACGAACGGACCTACACAGTCAGCCCGGAAGACGAAGAAGAACGTGTGCTGCATGACATGACCCTGAAAGTGGCAGAGTTTGAAGGTGATTTGACAGAGATCGCGGCCAACATTGAGCGGGCGATCAAAGCGGTCTGGTATAAAGAAGCCGAAAATGATGGCTATAACCGACTGGCATTATTCGCCGCAATGTCGTGGGACAATATCGCCATTATCCGTGCCTTGTCGCGCTATTTGAAGCAGACCGATATCACCTATTCCCAACGCTATATGTGGGAAACATTGTCGAAACACCCACTGACCGCCAAAGCGATCGTGGATCTGTTCCATGCCCGGCACAACCCGAACTTTAACGGCGACGCGCAATTGGTTGAGCAAAAAGCGCGTGAGACCATTCGCGCAACGCTCGAGCAAATCACCAGCCTCGACGACGACACCATTTTCCGCCGTTTCGTCAATCTTGTTGATTCAAGCTTGCGCACCAATTTCTTCCAACGGCCCAATGGCGAACGCCGCCCGGCGCTGGCCATCAAGTTCGACGCGTCCAAGGTCAAGGGTTTGCCTGACCCGCGTCCCTTCCGCGAAATTTTCGTCTATAGCCCGCGCGTTGAAGGCGTGCATTTGCGTGGCGGCATGATCGCTCGCGGCGGCCTGCGCTGGTCCGACAGACCAGAAGACTTCCGCACCGAAGTACTCGGCCTTGTGAAAGCACAAATGGTGAAAAATGCGGTGATCGTGCCCGTGGGGGCCAAGGGTGGATTTGTGCCCAAGCAAATGCCCACCAACCCAACCCGCGAAGAATTTATGGCCGAAGGCACAGCGAGTTATAAAATCTTTATCGGCTCCCTGCTCGACATCACGGACAATCTCGATGTGGATGAGATTGTGCCGCCGGAAAACGTCAATCGGCTCGATGGCGATGATCCTTACCTTGTGGTGGCAGCAGATAAAGGTACAGCAACTTTCTCCGACACCGCCAACGCCATCTCTGAAGAACGCAATTTCTGGCTCGGCGATGCCTTCGCCTCCGGCGGGTCCGTCGGCTATGACCATAAAAAAATGGGCATTACCGCCCGTGGCGGCTGGGAAGCAGTGAAGCGTCATTTCCGCGAAATGGACCATGACATTCAAACCCAGCCTTTCACCGCAGTCGGCGTGGGCGACATGTCCGGCGACGTGTTTGGCAATGGCATGCTTTTGTCCGACCAAACCAAGCTGATCGCAGCATTTGATCACCGCGATATTTTCATCGACCCAAATCCCGATCCGGCCAGCTCTTACGCTGAGCGGAAACGGCTGTTTGAAATGGGACGGTCATCTTGGCAGGATTACGATCAATCCAAGCTTTCAGCAGGTGGCGGTATTTATCCACGTTCCTCAAAGTCGATCACCTTATCGGCCGAAGCCAAAGCCGCACTGGGCATCGAACAAAATGAAATCAGCCCCAATGATTTGATGCAGTCCATATTGAAAGCAAAAGCGGACCTGCTCTGGTTCGGCGGCATCGGCACCTATGTCCGCGCCACCACCGAAAGCAATGCTGACGCGGGCGACCGCGCCAATGACGCTATTCGCATCACGGGTAAGGAAGTCGGCGCCAAAGTGATTGGCGAGGGTGCGAATTTGGGCATCACCCAATTGGCCCGGGTTGAATTTGACCAAAATGGTGGGCGCATCAATACCGATGCCATCGACAACTCCGCTGGGGTGAACTCATCTGACCTTGAGGTCAACATCAAGATTGCTTTGGGCAGCTTGGTCCGCGATGGCGACATCGATATGACTAAACGCAACAGCTTCTTGGCCGGGATGACCGACGAAGTGGCGGAATTGTGCTTGCGCAACAACTATTTGCAAACGCTGGCCATTTCCTTGGCTGAGCGACGCGACGTTGCCGATTTGCCCTACCATGCAGATTTCATCAAATCTTTGGAAACTGCAGGGCAATTGAACCGCAAGGTTGAATATTTGCCCAAACATGTCGATCTGATGGAGCGGGAAAGTCACAATCGCGGCCTGACCCGACCAGAATTGGCGGTGATTTTGGCCTACGCCAAAAACACCCTTTATGCCAAATTGCTGGAATCTGATGTGCCGGATGATCCTTATTTGGGCAAAGAGCTGTTCCGCTATTTCCCCGAAACACTCACCGCGACTTATCCAGATACCATCACCAACCACCGCTTGCGGCGCGAGGTGATTGCCACCGTATTGTCGAACGCGATGATCAATCGCGGCGGGCCTGACTTTGTGCACCGTGTCGCCTCTGCCACAGGGTCTGACCCCGCACAAGTGGCCGCCGCATACGCCGCCGCCCGCGACAGCTTTGGCTTAACGGATATGAACGCCGCCATCGATGAGCTGGACAACAAAATGTCCGGGCAAACCCAATTGGCGCTCTACGACGAACTGCGCAGTCTGTTGCTGCAACAAACCGCTTGGTTTATCCGCAATGTCAACTTGGAAGATGGTTTGTCCAAAGTGGTCGAACGCTACGCCGACGGGATCAATATTATCCGCGATATGCTGGATGAATTGCTGCCTGAATTTATCACTCAAAGCGTCAAAACCCAGACCAAAGGTTTTGAAGATGGCGGGACGCCTAGTGCATTGGCGAAACGTGTTGCACAGCTTTCTGCGCTCACTTTGGCGACAGAAATTGTGCTGATCGCCGAGCGCGCGGATACAAGCGTTGAAAACGCAGCACGGGCCTATTTTGCCATATTGGCAAACTTCAAACTGGGGCGCATCACTGAACAAGTTGATACCATTGCGGTGCATGACTATTACGACCGCTTGGCTCTTGACCGCGCTTTGGCCAACCTGATGCGCGCCCAACGCGACATCACCCTTGATGTGTTGGCCTTTGATGCTGATGACATGAAAAAGGCCTTTGCCGATTGGAACAATGCCCGTTCAGCCGACATTTCGCGCACCCGCGAAATGGTTGAGAACATCACCGACACCACACTTGGCGTGTCAAAATTGTCCGTTGCGGCTGGTCTGCTCTCTGATCTGGCAAAAGGCTAATGGCGATACAGCACAATATCGAACAAGGCCCGGCACGAACACGTGTCGGGCAGTTCGCATGGATGTTGTTTGATTTTGCGGCCCAGCCGTTTCACACCCTCATCCTCACCTTCATTTTTGCCCCCTATTTCGCCACAAAACTCAGCGCAAATGCTGTGGATGGCCAAGCCATGTGGGGCTATGCCATTGGCATTGGTGGCTTCGTTATTGCCATCATGGCCCCCATTTTGGGTGCCATGTCTGACGCGACGGGGCCACGCAAACCCTACATCGCCTTCTTTTCAATATTCGCAATACTCGGCAGTTGCTTAATGTATTTCGCTGCCCCCGGCACTGAATCCGGGGTGTTTTATGCCGTCATCGGCGTCTTTCTTGCCATTATCGGCTTTGAGTTTGCCACCGTGTTCAACAATGCGATGATGGCCAATCTGGCAGAAGACGAAAATATCGGCCTCCTGTCCGGCTTTGGCTGGGCGCTTGGCTATGTCGGCGGTGTATTGGCCTTGGTTGTGGTGTTGGCCCTGATGTCTGCCTCGCCAGAGACAGGCACAACACTTTTCGGGCTCACACCAATCCTTGGCCTTGACCCGATGACACATGAAGGCGATCGCGCCTCTGGGCCGCTGACAGCCATATGGTATGTGATCTTTGTGATCCCGATGTTTGTGTTTACCCCCGATGTACCGCGCATCGCCCCGGTGAAAAATGCCGTACGCAATGGCCTACTCAAATTGCGCACCACCCTCAAAACCCTGCCCCAGCGCAAAAGCTATTTTGCCTATTTATTGTCGTCCATGTTTTACCGCGATGGCTTAAATGGACTTTACGCTTTCGGTGGCATTTACGCTGGCGGTGTCTTGGGCCTTTCCATCATTCAGATTGGTGTTTTTGGCATTATTGCCGCCGCGGCTGGCGCTCTTGGCGCCACGGCGGGCGCCTTTGCCGACAAAAAGATGGGCCCCAAATTCGTCGTCACGCTGTGCTGCAATATCTTGATATTGACCTGTCTTTTGGTGGTGTCGACAACAACAAAAACTGCGTTCTTCATCTTGCACCTTGAGGACGGCAGCTCCACCCCCTTGCTCATCTTCTATATAGCAGGCGCACTTATTGGCGCAGCAGGCGGCGCGTTGCAGGCTGCATCGCGCACATTGCTGATCCGGCAGGTGCCAAAAACAGAAGTGGCAGAGGCGTTTGGGCTTTTTGCCCTCACCGGGCGCGCGACAAGCTTTATCGCTCCTTTGAGCGTGGGGGTTATGACCAGCCTGAGCCAATCGCAACAAGTCGGCATCACCCCAATCATCGTGCTCTTTGCTATGGGCGCCTTGGGCCTCATTTTCGTAACAAAAAAATAGGCTTATTTTTCCCTCACGAGCACTTTGCTCGCGCGGACGCACCAATCGGGCAGGGTTGCCGGGGACGGGAGCGAAGCGACCGGTGGCGGCAAGAAAAAGTGCCACTGCCGGGCAACTCTACCCAACAAAAAAGGCGGGCCCAAAGCCCGCCTTCTCATCAAAAAACAGCAAAAAGGCCTTAGCCTTCTTTTTTCGCCAGTGCCACTGAATCCATGATCACTTTGCGGGCCTCTTCAATGCCCTTAATGCCTTCAATCTTGGCCCATTTGCCTGGCTCAAGGTCTTTGTAGTGCGTGAAAAAATGTTCAACTTTTTGCACTTCAATCTCAGGCATATCGGAAATGTCTTTGATATGCTCATAGGATTTGGTGAGCTTTGAAATCGGCAAGGCGAGCAATTTCTCGTCCATGCCGCCATCATCTTCCATGATCAACACGCCGATTGGACGACATTTGATCACCGCACCAGGCATAATCGGACGGGAGTTCATCACCACAACATCCAACGGGTCACCATCACCACACAACGTGTTGGGCACAAAACCATAATTGCCCGGATAGCGCATTGGCGTGTGCAAAAAGCGATCAACGAAAATCGCACCGCTATCTTTCTCAAATTCATATTTGATTGGCTCGCCACCAACAGGCACTTCAATCACCACATTGATTTCTTCAGGTGGGTTTTTGCCCGCTCCAATTGCGTTCAAGTCCATCATGGTCTCCATTGGTCATATTGAAACTTTGCCTGCACTAATGCCTAGCCCTCGCCGTGATTGCAAGCCATAATCAGCGCACACAAGTGCTTTGACGATATTTTGGAGGAAATAATGGCGCGAAAACGATTGTGGGGTGTGGCCCTTTCTACCCTCTGCGGGCTCACTCTAGCTGGCAGCGCGTTGGCCGCTGATATTGATGTGGCCTACACCGATACAGACCTGAACGAGTGCACCATCATCAATGCAGATGATTTTGGCGCCACCTTCGCCTGCCCTGGCTGGCGCGGCATCCCGGTTATGATTGCCGAAGGCGATCTGCGCTTTTTCGTCAGCTATGGCCTCAATGCCGTCAATGAAGTGGCCGCGCAACAAACGCTGCCCCAATTCAACACGATCGGCGCAAAAATCGAGTGGCGCATCACCAACCGCACCGGCGATTGGCGGCCTTATGCCACCATCTTGCGCTATTACACCGACAATGAAGGCGGCCCTGAGGGCCAAACCTTAGTGGTCACCAAAATCGAACAGGGCGCAACCTGCCAAGTGGCACACGTCGACGCCCGCAAATATAGCAATGCCAATGAAATTGCTCGCAGTCTGGCCGACGAGCTGGCCTTCGATTTTGATTGTACAAACCAGCCAATTGAATATCGGCCTTGATTTTCGCGCACCCCGGGCAGTCAGTCATTTGCCGGGGATCGCGCGTGCAACAAACGAATGGCGGCACAAACAATGTGCCGCCATCTAAATCTATCTAGCCGAGCACCTAGTGCCGGAAGTGGCGCATGCCCGTAAAGACCATGGCGATGCCTGCTTCATCCGCAGCTGCAATCACTTCATCATCACGGATGGAACCACCTGGCTGAATAACCGCTGTTGCGCCAGCTTCCACAGCTGACAGCAAGCCATCAGCAAACGGGAAAAATGCATCTGAGGCGACAACTGAATCTTTGGTCAAGGCCCCTTTGATTTTCAGCGCTTTGGCCGCATCCTTGGATTTACGGTGTGCAATCCGCGCCGAATCAACACGGCTCATTTGGCCCGCACCGATGCCCACTGTCGCGCCGTCCTTAGCATAAATAATCGCGTTGGATTTCACATGTTTGGCCACAATCGCCGCGACCTTCAAATCAGCCATTTCAGCGTCTGTCGGTTTGCGTTTCGTCACAATCTTCATATCGCAATCAAGCACGTTTTTATTGTCGCGCGATTGCACCAGCATACCGCCTGAGACAGATTTGACGGTCAAACCTTCGGCCTTCACGTCAGCCAAGCCACCCGTCAGCAACAAGCGCAAATTCTTTTTCTTTTCAAAGATCGCCAAAGCCTGCGGTGTAGCGGATGGCGCAATAATCACCTCGGTAAACACTTCAATGATCTTTTTCGCGACGTCTTCGTCGATCTCTTTGTTCAGCGCCACAATGCCACCAAAGGCCGACACCGGATCGCAGGCCAAAGCCTTATCGTAAGCTTCGGACAAATCGCCGCCCAAGCCGACACCGCAAGGGTTGGCATGCTTGATGATGGCAACCGCGGCACTCACTTTCGGATCAAACTCAGACACCAGCTCAAACGCCGCGTCCGTATCATTGATATTGTTGTAAGAAAGTGCTTTGCCTTGCACCTGCTCAGCACTGGCCACGCCACACCGGTCGGAACCATCTTTATAAAACGCGGCCCACTGATGCGGGTTTTCACCATAGCGCATCACCTGATCGAGCTTGCCTGCAAAACTGCGATAGGCCATGTCGTCATTTTCCAGCACCTTGGCGAACCAATTGGAAATTGCTGAATCATAGGCGGCCGTGCGCGCATAAGCTTTAGCGGCAAGCTTTTTACGGGTGGCCAAATTCATGCCTTCAGTAGAGCTGATTTGATCCAACACATCGTCATAATCGGCAGGATCAACCACGACCGTCACAAACGCATGGTTTTTCGCGGCAGAGCGGATCATCGCGGGGCCACCAATATCGATATTCTCAATGACCGTCTCGTAATCCGCGCCCGACTTTACGGTTTCCGCAAAGGGATAAAGATTGACCACCACCAAATCGATCGGGGAGATTTGGTGAATGCGCATCGCACTTTTGTGATTGTCGTTATCCCGACGCCCCAACAGGCCACCATGAACTTTCGGGTGAAGCGTTTTCACACGTCCGTCCATCATTTCGGGGAATCCGGTCAACTCAGCAATGTCGATAACCGGGATTTGCTCCTCTTCCAACAATTTGCGGGTGCCGCCAGTTGAAATCAGCTCAATGCCTTGAGCCACAAGCCCGCGGGCAAATTCAGCAATACCAGTTTTGTCGGAAACAGAAAGTAAGGCGCGTTTCATGGTCACTTTTTCGACCCCCAATCTTGTGCGCGTGGTCAGAATTGGCATCGCCGCCGATGGCGCAACGCCTCAAAATTCAGGATTTCGCTAGCACGGACTGGGCTAATTTAAAACCATTTTCGGCCATTTTCAAAAAACGACCCGCCAAACACACCAATTATTGCCCTTCGGGCACAAAAGACCACGCCACATCGATATTCGGCTGCACAGTGCCATAGAGCACAATTTGCTGAATTGGTGCCAACCCAGTACGCAAATTTTGACGCGCACTGTCTTCAATCATGGCCGACGCGCCTTCAAACAAAAACAGCCATTTCGACTTTGACCGCAATGTCAGCTCAATCATATTTTCTGCATCATTAAACTGCGCTTCCACGCCCAAGCCCAAATGGAATCGCAGCAAAAATTGATCAGGCGCATTATTGTGCGCCAAGTCACAGGTCAAAATATCCTGCCCCACCAACGCATCGCCGTGATTTGGCAACACGGTCAAAACCCGCTTGTGTTGCACACCCGTGATCGCTTCATAGCCTTTATTATCAAAAATCAGACTGTTTTCAGCGCTGTCCAACCGCATCGGCCCTTCGCCATTGGCAGCAATAAAATGATCAATGAGCTTTCTCGTGCTGATAGGCGGGGTGCCCTGATAATCCAGCTCCAACGCGGAGTGCGCCGCAGGCAGGCTAAACAATTGCGCATCACCCCCCAAATCAGCATCACCGGGCCCACAATTGCCGACGATCAAATCATTGCGGTGGGAATATTCGAAGCTGCCGGCGCCCGCCATCATAAAATCATTCATATTCGCAGGTGGCCGCTTGCCGCTATCTGCGATCAGCTTCGATTCATCACCCAACAAAACGCCATAACCGGCCAACATGCGCGATTCGCCAAAAACGGCTTTGGTGGCACTCCGCGCCGCAAGCGCCAAACTGTCTTCATGCGGGATTTGACCCGTCATGTTGAAATAGGCCAGATCGCCATTGCTCAAGGTTAAACCGCCAAGCGCTGCATACATTTTGCGCGTGATGGCGATGAATTTCTTGGCGCCATCCGGGGAAAAAGTTGCCAAGCCCTGGCGCAAACTCACCAGGTTCAACAACAAATTGAAATGAACCGCTCCTGACCGTGACAAATGCATGCCAAAATCACTGAGTTGGGCGTCAAGCGTTTGATTGAGGCGGTTAATGCGTTCGTGAACATCTTTGGTGTCGCGCCCCAAGGAAATGGCTGCGCCCAGAAGGGCCATTTGGATCAACGCCTGAATATGGGGATGCAGCTCAAAATTCTGGCGCATCTCAAGCGATTGGATCTGGCGCGATAAGGATTGCACAATGGCATCCCGCTGGCTCTCATTTGCGCCATAGGTCAACACGTCGAAATGCTTGATCCAGTTGATCACCCGTTGGGCGGTGGTTTCACGCCCCCAAACCAAAGGGTCAAAAGCACCATATCGGGCCACCCAGTCCAACGCCAAAGTCATGGCGAACCGCTTTTCGCCCTCGTCCCGCGCCGCCGCAAAATGATAGAGCCAGGAAAAGCGGTGCAATTCGTCAGACCATTTCGGCGATGCATGTTCCACCGCAAAGGGGCTAATGCCCTGCGTGTCCACATGCTTATTGCCCAGCACATAACGACCGGCCATCATGTCTTTGATGCTGAAATGATCGGCCGCCCGCACTTCCACAAACTTGGATGAAACCACGCCAATATGGTCGTTGGCCCATGTCCACCGAAATAGCGGGCTGGTGACGAACGAATCCATCACAGCCGTATATATACGCTTCGAAATTTGCCCCGCCGCAATGACCAAATCGAAAACCCCGAACTTTACTCTATGGTGATAGGATAGCATTTGCGGCCCATCCAATGGACCCCTTAAATGCATTTCGAACAGTTTTTAAAAAATCGGCGCGATTATGCCACACGCTGCAAACGCGCTGCGAAGAAACCATCCGTGCCGCCAGTGCAGCCATTTGGCAGTTCGACACACGGCAATGCACGCACATAGCCATTTAAATCAATCGGCCCTGCCCACCCTGCGAGCTCGTCGCTTTTAATAGGTGCCAGCGCAAATTCACTATGCTGTTTCAAAAACTGCTCGATCTGATTCTCGCCCTCTTCGGGCTCCAACGAACAGGTGCAGTATATCAGTTGACCGCCTTTGGCCACTTTTTTTGCCGCAGACCCCAACATTTCGGACTGTAAAGCAGCCCGATGTGCAAAATCGCTTTCTTTGCGATGCCATAGCACTTCTGGATGCCGGCGAAACGTACCTGTGGCGCTGCACGGTGCATCGAGCATGACCACATCAAACTCATCCAAGCCGTCCAATTGTGTCGCATCCGCTTCAAGCATTTCCGCGTGGAAGTTCAAACGTTCCAAATTTTCTTTCAACCGTGACAACCGATCTGGTTCAATTTCCACAGCCGTCACAAGCCCGCCCATATCGCACAATTGGGCCGTCTTGCCGCCAGGCGCCGCACATAAATCCAGCACCTTCTTGCCAACCAGCGACCCGGCAAGTCGCGCGGGCAATGTTGAACTTAAATCCTGCACCCACCATTGACCATCGGCATAGTCGGGCAAATCGGCAACACTGGCATCCCGCGTCGCCAAGCGGAAACTTTGGGGCAACAGCGCCGCAAGGCCGTCAAATCCGTTGGCCCCCGTCTGCGGTTCCACGCCCGATTTGAACACCAGATCAAGTGGCGGTTGCGCCAATAGCAACTCCGCCATTTTATGCGCTTGCGTCTCACCATATTGCTTGGTCCAGCGCTTAAACATCCATTCGGGCACCAAATCTTGCACCCGCAATGGCCAATCATCAGCCTGTCGTTGCACCGAGCGCAAGGCCGCATTGGCCAGCTTTGCAAAACGCGAGGCGCGGCGATCGCGTTTGATGGTTTCCACCGCCAAATGCAACGCCGCATGAGCACCCTGCTCGGGCATAAACAGCAATTGAGCAATGCCAATGCGCATGGCTGGCTCAAAAAGGCCGGCGCGCTTTGGCATGCCCTTATCCAACACACTGACCAAAACCTGATTGATTTGGCCATGTCGGCGCAACGCGGTGGTCACCAACCGATTGGCCAGCGCCCGCTCACGCCCATCTTCAAAATCGTCGGCACCAAACGGAATAAACGGCGCACCGGTCAAAACCAATTGTAGGCGCTGCGCCGCTGCCCGCCGAACGTCTAATCCGGCGGTATTGCTTTTTGCTGACATATTGATTTAACCCCAAGGCCCTTTAGACGTGTCGTTATTGTCGCGCTGATCTCGCGCTGTTTTTGGCACCCGCCAACCCGCAGATCGCGGTGCGCTTTGTGCGTGGCCCGTTTGTTGCGCCGCATTATGGCGAGAACGGGGCCACGACTCATTTTGTGACAGCTGTTGCTCTTTTGCCATTTCCATCAACGCCGCCACCCGGTTTTTCACATTCGGGTGGGTGGAGAACCAATTGTCTCCCCTTTTGCCCGCAAGGGGGTTGATGATGTACATATGCGCCATGCCCGGTGAGCGACGAGCATACACATTGCTGATTTGTTTCGCATGATTGGCAATCTTATCCAACGCCCGCGCCAGCGCTTCTGGATTGCCAGTGATCTCGGCCCCATCGCGGTCCGCTTCATATTCGCGCACACGGCTAACGGCCATCTGCACCAACAATGCCGCAATTGGCGCCACGATGACCATCAGGATGGACCCAATTGGCCCGATCGGCGAATTGCTGTTCCGCGCGCCGAAGAACAAGCCAAACTGCGCCAACATGGAAATGGCACCCGCCAATGTTGCAGTAATGGTCATGGTCAATGTGTCGCGTGAGCGAATGTGCGCCAACTCGTGCGCCACCACGCCTTCAATCTCGTCGTAACTGAGCCGTTTGATCAGACCCGTCGACACGGCCACTGCCGCATTTTCAGGGTTGCGCCCTGTGGCAAACGCATTGGGCTGGTCACTTTCAATCAGATAGATTTGTGGCGAAGGAATGCCCGCATTCTGCGACAGGCGCGCCACCATTTCGTGCAAATCTGGCGATTGTTGAAAGCTGATCGCCTTGGCATTTTGCATGCGCAGAACGATCTTGTCGGAATTCCAGAATGAAAACATATTCATCATCAACGCCATCAACAGGGCCAGCATCATGCCGCCACGCCCGCCAATGACAAAACCAATTGCCATAAACAAGCCCGTCAACACGGCCAACAAAAATGTCGTTCTGATCGCATTCACCATTCGAAATTCCTTTCAGACCTTTAAATGGGCATGTTTACGCCTTGTGGCAAGTGCCCCGGGGGGAAAATTTGCCTTGCTATGATACGCGCCCTATTGTGCCCAAACTGCGGCACTCATCTCAAAGGACTGCACCTTCATATGACAGACAGACCTTCACCTTCCAGTTCAAATAGCTGCATGAGCCATCAATTGGTGGATGGGCATGTGGTGGACCTGGATACGGTGCGCGATGTCGCCCGTTTTCGCAACGCCACCCGCGAAGAGCTTTATGCCAAACGCAAAGCAGTTTCGTTAGACGCACGACGTGCCACCGCCACAGCAATTGGCACGCTGCTAAATGAAGCCATAGGTGACCCCAAGAACAAGGTTATCGCGGCCTATTGGCCCATTCGCGGCGAACTGGATCTCCGCGATTGGATGGCCAATATGCATAATCGTGGCGCAATCCTTTCGCTGCCTGTTATGCCCGCCAAACATCAACCGCTCGAATTTCACCATTGGACGCCGCAAAGCGAAATGCAAATGGGGCATTTCAACATTCCCATTCCCGCCGCCTCAGCCCCGCTCGATCCTGACATCATTGTTGTGCCGCTCTTAGGTGTTGATGCGGCACAATATCGGCTGGGCAATGGCGGCGGCTATTACGACCGGACATTGGCGCGTCGCCCAAATGCTCACACGATCGGTATTGGGGCCGAATTCTGCCAAATCCAGACCATTTTTCCGCAACCATGGGACATAAAGTTGAACACAATTTTGCTTGCACCCTAGGTCGCACTTGATAAACTCCGCCCACATTTAAGGGGATCGACAATGGATAAAAAACCAGACCCAAAAATCGCTGAGCAAGCTTTAGCTGAGGCCCAGGCCCGCCGCGCTGAAATTGACCAGAAGCAAAAAGACGCCCCCAAAGAAATCAATGGCAAAAAGGGACCAGACCCAGCACGTTATGGCGACTGGGAAAACAAAGGCATTGCCTCAGATTTCTGATTCCATTTGAGCGGCGCGCTCATCCTTGTGCTTTTCATAAGCGGCCAACGCCGCTTTGCGTGATTCTTTCAAATTCACCATGGGTTCGGGGTATTTAGAGCCGTCGAGCCCATATTTTTTGCGCTCATCATCCGGCGCTTCCCACGGCGCAAACAAATAGCGCGTCGGCACATCGCGCAATTCCGGCACATGAGCGCGGATATAGTCTCCCTCCGCATCAAATTTTTGCCCCTGCAAGGCCGGGTTAAACACACGAAAATAAGGTGCAGCATCAGCCCCCGTGCCAGCAACCCACTGCCAAGAGGCACCGTTGCTGGCCAAATCGGCATCAAACAAGCAATCTTCAAACCAGGCCATGCCGTCCCGCCAATCCTGTCGCAGATTTTTGGTCAGATAGGACGCGACAATCATGCGCACCCGGTTATGCATATAACCCGTGCGCCAGAGTTCACGCATCCCCGCATCGACAATCGGCACCCCCGTTTGCCCGCGCTGCCATCGCTTCAGAAATGTCTCATTTGGGGTCCACCTAAACCCTTCAAATTGCGGTTGAAAGTTTTTTTGCGGCAAGCTGGGGAAATGATAGAGCAAATAGGCAGAGAATTCGCGCCAACCAAGTTCAGAGCGATAATGTTCGACATTCCGATCTTGATCGTAATGATCTAACGCGGCCCACAATTGGTGCGGCGAAATTTGCCCGAAATGCAAATAGGGCGACAGCCGCGAAACATAAGGCTCTGCCGGGAAATCACGGCCCTGCTTATAATTGAATAAGCCTTCATCCACGAAAGTGTCCCACATGGCCCGTGCACCCGCTTCGCTGATGTCCCAGCCTTTTGCAATTTTCGCCCCCCAATCACGATCAGGCAACAGCTTAAGGTCGTCTAGTTTGACCGCATTCTCAAGCTGCACTGAACAAAGATTGAGGTCCGCGGGTGCTGCGATCGGCTTGCGCGGCGGATCCGCATTCAGGCAGCCTTTTTTGTAAAAGGGGGTAAAAACCTTGTAGGGGCCACCATCTTTTTTCTCAATCGTCCATGGCTCAAAAAGCAAGCTTGCATTGTGGCTGCGCACCTCAATATCACGTTCTGTCAGCCAACTCTTTAGCGCCTTGTCCCGCGCAATCGCTGCAGGCTCATACATGCGGTTCCAGTGCACAGCGGCAATGTCAAATTGATCTGCAAGCGTTTCGAAGACCGACTGGGCACTGCCTTTAAACAACGCCAGCCGCCCATCCATGCTGCCGTCCAGCGCCGATAGGGCATGATGCAGCCAAACATTGGACGCCCCGCCCGCTTTGGGCTGATCGTCAAAACCCTGATCGTCGATATAGAGAGGCAATACAGGCAGTTTGGCCTCATGGGCCGCACAAAGTGCCGGATTGTCGGCCAATCTCAAATCTCGCCGAAACCAGCAAATGGCAATTTTTTGCTTTGTCTTACTCAAAATAAACCCTCACGCACCTGTTTTAAAACAAACGCATGAGGGCCATCATCAGATCAAATACCTAGAGGCATTTTTCAGGTTTTAAGCGACATTGCTGGTGCGTTGAGATAGCTCTGGCAAAGAAATGTCTTCTTTGTTGGTTTTGAACCGTTTCACAACAGAGTCCAATTCGCTTGCTCGACCTTCTGTTTGCTCAATCGCTGCATTGGTTTCTTCCACCAGAGCCGCATTGTGCTGGGTCGTTTCATCCATCTCGCGTACCGATGCATGCAATGTTTCAATTTTGTCTGCTTGCGTGCGACTGTCTTTTGCAAAACCCTGCACCAAAGTTGAAAAACTAGCGACCGCCTCAACAATCTCTTCGAGGGATTGGCCAGCCCGGGCAACAAGTTCGCTGCCGTTTTCCACTTCGCCTGTGCTTTTTTCAATCAAGACCTTCACCTCATTCGAGGCATCGGCAGCGCTCTGCGCCAATCGCCGCACTTCAACGGCGACAACCGCAAAGCCTTTGCCCGCCTCGCCAGCTCGCGCGGCCTCCACCGAGGCGTTCAGCGCCAGCAGGTTGGTTTGAAAGGCAATATTGTCGATCATCTCGATCACTTTGGAGATTTGCTTCGAGCTATCGCTGATCCGGCCCATGGCATCATTGGCTTCACGCATCACATCGCCACCCCGTTGCGCAATGTCTTGCGCCCGTTGTGACCCTACATAGCCCTCTTGCGCTCGCTGGGCATTGGTCTCGACCATCTCGGCGATTTCCTGCATGGCCGCGGAAGTATGCTCAAGCGTTGCCGCCTGGCGCATGGTGCGCTCAGCCAAATCATCCGAACCGGTCAAAATTTCACCCGTGGCAGATTTCAACGCACCTGAAGTCGACCGCAAGCTGCCAATAATGTTGGTCAATTCTTCCGCAACCTTATTGGTGTCCCCCTGCAATCGCGCAAATGCACCTTGGTAATTGCCTTCAACACGCTTGGAAAGGTCCGCTTTGGCCAGATGCGACAACACCATCCCCGTGTCGGAAATGCCCTGATCAATCGTGGACATCAACAGATTCACATTCTGCCCCAGTTGGTTAAGGCCTTCATCGCCGAAATCAGCGTTTACCCGTTTGCTCAAATCGCCTCTTACTGCCGCGTCAACAACTTCACCGATTTCGCTGCGCAAGCTTTCCAACATGCCCGCAAAGTCACCCATGCGATCAATACCCGCATTCACCCCGTCAACGGCGTGCGCGTATGAACCCAACATGCCTTCCTTGCGGATCTTGCGATAATAGCGCCCTTCGCTGGCGGCTTGCATCGCCAAATAGCTTTCGCGCACAAACGCATCGGCCACATCGATCATGTCGTTGAATGTGTCTTTAACATCACTGCACTCGCCGTGCGCACCAACGGCAACAAGCCGCACGTCAAAATCACCACGGCGAAGCGCCTCGCCTGTGGTCTTAATGCGCCGGATAAACCGCCGTAAGCGAATAAACTGATGCGTCAAATAGGCAAGAACAACCAGTGACAGAGCCCCAATTGTGAGCTCCAAGAATAGCGGCGCGCTGAGCACGCTGCATATGAGATTGGCCACAAAAAGCACAAACAAGGCACTGGAGGCCGCAATAACTCTAGAGAGTGAATACGAATTCATCATAATCCATGCCCTTCTCTGCCAAAATAGCATCTAATTTCTCAGTAGAGGCCTGTAGCCCTGCCTTACGATTTTTGTGACTTTTCTCTTCATTCAGAAGCAACTCATAAATCGAACTGATTTGCGCAATCGCTTCTGGGCGGGCATAGCGTCGATTTGAATGAAATGATGTGATTTCGCCCTTGCCATTTCGGCTTGGCGTAACATGTGCGAACACCCAATAATGATTGCCATTTTTGGTGCCATTCACCACATAGGCGAATACCTCACGCCCGGCTAGCAACCTGTCCCACAAAAGCTTAAACACACAGCGGGGCATGGCCTCTGAGCGAATGATGCTGTGGGGTTTTCCCAGCAATTCCTGCTCACTATATTCTGCAAGATCGAGAAACACTCGGTTTGCATATTGGATGTGACCTTTAAGATTGGTCTTTGAAACAACAATCCGCTCAGGATCGAAAGACCGCTGCGCGCCTTCAACAGCAAGCATAAGCACCTCTAATTAAAATAAATTCTACAACCTAAAATATAACGAAAATCAAAGCAAAGTTATACTTACACCATCCAATTAACATTCGATGAATGCAGTTCATTTACTTATTTTTCTTGAAAACAGCGTTTTGGTTACACATTTAGACTGCAGGAAGATCACACAACGACACAGAATCGTAAATTCGTCTTCATGGTTACATCTGATACTTTTAAAGAATCATTAAAAAAAACCGCCACGACTTCGGCCCGTGACGGTAAGTAATTCAAATCGCTATGAAAATTTTTTAGATGAACGGCTGAACTATGCCAGCAGCCCCAGAATCACGCCTTGAACGATCATTACACCCAATAGATACCCGCCATCAATCAGCGTGAGTGTATATTTTTGGCCCTGATAGGCATGGTTTAGCACCATCGAGGTCATGATAAATCCAATCCACATGTGCCCGCCAATCATGACCGCATCCCAAATCTGGATATCTGTGGCACTGCTGTCCAAAATCGTGCGTGTGAGCAGCAATAAAAAATACGCCATAATGAGCTGACAAATGGCGGCAACCACAAACGGCATTGGTGATTCCTTGCCATCAGGCATCAACTCTTCTCTGGTTTTGCCCAGTGCATTCATCCACTGCTTGCCCAAGGCTGAGTACCAGCCCATGCCGAGCACCATGCTCCCCAGCGCGGCCAGCAAAACCGCCAGCCAATTCACACCTACAAAATGTGTCATCTTCTTTCCTCCCCAAAAGATGAGACGAGCACGATTTAATACCCGTGAGTAATTATGGCTTTACGCCCCCCAGTTTGCAAATAATTTCCCATTCTTTCTCAGTAACGGGTTGCACAGAAAGACGTGAATTATTGACCAATACCATGTCTTCCAGATCAGGGTGCTGTTTTACATCTTCAAGCGTGATGGGGGTTTTAAAGCTTTCTACGGCTTCTATGTCCACACACTCCCAACGCGGGTCATCTGTAGTGCTGTCGGGGTGCGCTTCCGCAGCCACCTTCACCACACCAACAATGCGCTTTTCATTCACGGAATGATAGAAGAAACCTTTGTCGCCCACTTTCATCTCACGCATATTGTTGCGCGCCTGATAGTTGCGCACACCATCCCACTCTTCCGGCGCGCCTTTTTTCACCTGATCATCCCAACCCCATGTGTTGGGTTCGCTCTTAAACAACCAATAGGCCATTATGCATTCTCCTCGGGTGGATTGATGGCCCAGGCCCACTCCGTCACACCAACGGATTCAAAAACACCCTGTGTCACGTAAGGGTCGGCCTCGGCATAAGTTCGCGCTGCGGTCAAAGACGGCACATCAATAATGATCAAACTGCCCGTCGGGTTGCCATCTTCGTCGAGATATGGTCCCGCCAGCTTCAACTGATCTCCCAAATCTTTCCAGTAAGCAAGGTGAGCCGCACGAGTCTCCTTGCGCAACTCCAACGCATCGGGTCGATCACGTCCTGAAACCACAAAATACATTTAGTTCTCCATCTTATTCAGACCGCAAGGGCCGTGTCATCAATTGCGCCACCAAGCTTTCAATTGGCGCCTCGCCTTGCAATAGCGCATTCACTGCCGCAATGATCGGCGCCTCAACCTGATATTTTTTCGCCAGTTCCAAACCAACCGGGCTGGAATGCACGCCTTCGGCCAGTTTCGCGCCGCTCTTTACGATTTGCTCAACTGTTTCACCCGCGCCCAAGCGGAAACCGAAATCGAAATTGCGTGATTCCCGCGCTGTGCAGCTTAGAGTCAAATCGCCCAGCCCAGCCAGACTGTTCAGGCTTTCGCGTTGCCCGCCCATCGCTGCAATCAGCGGCCCCATTTCAGCAAAGGCGCGCGCCATAATCGATGACCTCGCCGACAAACCAAGCTGCGCCCCGTCAACAGCCCCACAGGCCAAGGCGTAAATGTTTTTGAGCGCCCCGGCCAACTCAACACCCACAATGTCGTCGCTGGAATAGGGGCGAAAGGTTGGCCCTGCCAACACATCAACGATCTGCCGCGCGGCCTCAATATTTGGCCCCGCGAGCGTTACCGCCGTTGGCTTGCCCTGCGCCACATCCACGGCAAAACTGGGCCCCGACAGCACAAATGGCACCGCTTTCGGACAGGCTTCAGCCAAAATTTCACTCTGGCGCTCTAAGGTCTGCTTCTCCAGCCCCTTGGCGCACAAAACCACAGGCATGCCGGCCAAGCGGTCGGCTCCAATTTCCGCCAACACGGCGCGGCTGGCCTGCGCGGGCACCACCAGCAAAACGGCCAGTGCCGCCTCTATGCCCTCATAGCCCAATTGCGCCTGCACATGGGAATCCATCTCAACGGTTTTCAGATAATGCGGATTGCGGCGCTCCTCATTGATCGTGCGAATGGCCACGTCGTCGCGACCACATAACACCACCCGATTGCCACCCAGACCGAGCATATGCGCCAACGCGCTGCCCCACGCCCCGGCACCAACCACAAAGATGGGTTTCTCGCTCACTCTGCATCCCCTTTTTCTGTCAGCGCCATATCTTCAGAATCCAAAGGCCATCGCGGCCGCGCTTGAAAATCCGGGCCGTCGCGCTCGCCCAGATTAAACCGTTCAATGCCTGCCCATGCAATCATGGCGCCATTGTC
This sequence comes from Maritalea myrionectae, assembly GCF_003433515.1. Classification (GTDB taxonomy): domain Bacteria; phylum Pseudomonadota; class Alphaproteobacteria; order Rhizobiales; family Devosiaceae; genus Maritalea; species Maritalea myrionectae. The sequence continues at coordinate 410,628 of NZ_CP021330.1, read as the reverse complement.
CGTACACAGTTTAATCGGCGGCACCACCATTTGCGCCTCATATTCAATCGCCAAATCTTTCAGCAATTGGCCAATGGCCTTATTGGCCGCCACACCACCAGCCACCACAAAGCGCGGCCTTTGATCAGGGAATTCTGCTTCAAAGCGCGCCAGCGCCAAACGGCACCGATTGTCCAATATTTTTAAAATGGTCGCCTGAAAGCTGGCGCAAATATCAGCCACATCCTGATCGCTTAAGGGCGCCAGTTTTTCCGCGGCCAGGCGCACGGCTGTTTTCAGACCAGAAAAAGAGAAGTCGAGCCGCTTTTCTTTCAACAATGGCTTGGGGAAAGAAAAGCGATCTGGGTCACCCTTTTGCGCCCATTCTTCCACCAAGGGGCCGCCCGGCATGCCCAAATCAAGCATTTTGGCCACCTTATCGAACGCTTCGCCCAACGCATCATCAATGGTGCTGCCCCACCGTTCATATTGGCCAACACCCTTCACCAACACAAATTGGCTGTGCCCCCCAGACACCAACAAAAGGAGATAGGGAAATGCCAGACCGTCCGTTAGACGTGGCGTCAGCGCGTGACCTTCTAGGTGATTGATCGCCAATAGCGGCAAACCATGGGCATAGGCCATGGCCTTGGCGCTGGTCAGCCCCACCAGCACACCACCGATCAAACCCGGCCCGGCTGTCGCAGCAATCCCATCCAGATCAGCAAAGCTCAACTGCGCCTCGGCAAGGGCTTGCGCGACAATATGATCCATATATTGCACATGGGAACGGGCGGCGATTTCCGGTACAACCCCGCCAAAGGCTTTATGCTCATCAAATTGGGAGCGCACCATATTGGCCAAAATCTCGGCGCGGCCATTGCCGTGGCGGCGCACAACCGCTGCCGCAGTTTCATCGCAGCTGGTTTCGATGCCCAGAATGGTCGTTGCTTGCCCCATAGCTCTGATTTCGCTAAGCCTTCACTAAATGATTGATTAAAGCCCTATATCAAGTGGATTGAACATTGCAAACAGAACCCGCCACAAAACCTATTCTCACCATCGGCACCCGCGGCTCGTTGCTGGCCTTGGCGCAGGCCAAACAGGTCCGTCGCGAATTGGCCCAAAAGAACGGTTTAAACCCCGATGAGATCGCCATCGAAGTGATCAAAACCAGCGGTGATATCATTTTGGACCGGCCATTATCAGAGGTGGGCGGCAAGGGCTTGTTCACCAAAGAAATTGAAGTGGCATTGTTTGACAAGCGGATCGACTTGGCCGTTCATTCCGCCAAAGACGTGGCAACGATGCTGCCTGACGGCATGATCCTGCCCGCCTTTTTGGAACGCGAAGACACCCGCGATGCTTTTGTTTCTCTGCGACACAAAAGCTTGGACGATGTTCCCCAAGGCGCCAAATTCGGCACCTCCTCAATCCGGCGCGGCGCGCAAATTTTGCGCCAGCGGCCTGACCTGCAAATTGTTGAGTTTCGTGGCAATGTGCAAACTCGGATGAAAAAGCTGGAAGATGGCGTGGCCGAAGCCACCTTGCTGGCCTATTCCGGCTTGAAGCGGTTAGATATGAGCCACATTGCCAAGCAATTGATCGACCCCACCATCATGCCCCCCGCCCCGGGCCAAGGCGCATTGGCCATCGAGACTCGGGCAGACGATGATCAGGTAAACGAATGGGTGCGCAAGCTCAACCACGCGCCAACGGCTGCAAAAATGGTCGCCGAGCGCCACTATCTGCATGGCTTGGATGGCTCTTGCCGCACCCCAATCGCCGCCTATTCCACATTGGAAAATGATGAGTTGCATATCTTTGGGCAAGTTCTATCCTTGGATGGACAAACGGTCTACGAGGCCGAGGTGTCTGGCCATGCTGCCGACGCAGAAGAAATTGGCAAGGAATTGGCCAGCATCATCAAAAGCGCTGCAGGCGACAAGTTTTTTGAAACATTCGAAAAGCGCGAAGATTAGATAGTGACCCTAAAGGTGACATATGAGCGAAGCCGGTAAATCTCTTTTGGTCACCCGCCCTTTCCCCGGCGGGCAAAAAACAGTTGCCGGCTTGATGGCTATGGGCCACCGCCCCATGGCGGTGCCGCTTTTTTCCAAGCGCATCTTGCCGCTTGATATGCCTTCACCATTTCAAATCACCGCAACGATTTTCACATCCGCCAACAGCGTACGCGCCCTTTCGCGGGACGAAATTGAAATTGGGCATCAATTGCTGCCCTGTTTCACCGTGGGCGACACAACGGCCCAGGCCGCAACCCATGCGGGTTTCACCAATCTGCTTTCCGCCAAGGGTGATGTGAAAGAACTGATCGCGCTGATCGAGAAAATGGAACTCACCGGCAACTATTTTTACCCCTGCGCCATTGATCGGAAGCCGGATCTTGAAGATCATTTCCGCGGCACCGGCGTCAACATTCAAGCCAATCCCGCCTATGAAATGATCCCCATTAAGGATTTGCCGCCACCTGTGGTGACGCAATTGAAGCAAGGGGAAATTGACGGGGTCCTGATCTATTCCGCGCGGGCCGCCACACAATTTGCAAATCTATGTGCCAAGCATAATATAGAAATAGGTGATTTGCCGTTTTATTGCCTTTCACCCAGCATCTGGGCGACACTTGAGGCAGAAGGTGCCAAAAACGGATTTGTTGCAAAAGCACCAAATGAAAACACTTTGTTTGAACTCTTAGATTAAGTTCCAAAACCAAACACCAAAACACTGGCTAAAAAGGTTTTTTATGGTCGAAGATAATAAAAAAGGTCCCGTGCGGCCGCCGATTTTGGATGCAGAAGCCAAGAAAAGCGCTTCATCGTCTGAGCGCTCGACCAAAAGCCAAGCCGAAAGTGAAAAACCAAAGCCAACTGACGGCAACCCCGCCGACAAAAAAGCGACATCGGCCGCCCAAGAGTCGACTAAATCCGCCCCTCAAAAGGATTCGAACAGAAAGCCTTCTGAGCCGCCAAAATCAACGGCGCCAGTCGACGAGGGCAGCGGCACCGGCACCTTTATCGCTGCCATTGTTTTAAGCGCTGCACTTGGCATCGCGGGCACCGCCGGGCTGGCCTATTATAAGGTCTTTCCCTTCAACCAATGGGCTGAGCAATCAACACTCGAGCCGGAGATTGCGAAGCTGCAAAAGCGCATCTTTGATTTGGAAAATGCACAAGAAGTGGACCTTACACCTTTTGCCACGGTCGATGATTTGGGCGCATTGCAAAGCGAAATCGAAGCGATTGATACCGACCGCATCAACCAGGCAATTGCAAATATCGAGCAACAGCTGGAAAGCATAAGCACACCTGCGGATGAACCGACACCGATCGATCTTGGGCCCATCGAAAACGCACTTACCGCCCTTGAGCAAGATGTGGCAAATTTGAAGCAAACACAAATCGAACTTGCGGAACGGGCGACAGCGAACCCAGAAGTGAACGTGCCCCCGGCCGCAGCACCGACTGTGGATCTGGAGCCGCTTGAGGCGCAGATTTCGACGCAAGCAACAACACTGGTCGAGTTTGAAGAGCGCATCGCCGCCCAAAATGCACAGATCGCCGATCTCAAAGAGAATTTGGCCGCGCTTCGCGTTCAAATCGCCACTTTGGAAGAGGATCAATCAGCTCGCCAAGCCGCCAATAGCGCATTGGCCGCGGCGCGATTGCCGATTTTGATGAGCGAAATTGACGCTGCCATCAACAGCGGGCAACCCTTTGCCACGCGCTTGCAAGAATTGGCCAGCGTCACCAATGCCACCCCCGCTGACGATGTGTTGGTCATCGCACAAAATGGCCTAACCCCAGCAAACACCCTTAAGGCACAATTCGAAGATCTGCGCCTTCAATTGTTGGCGGCACGCCCAGGCATTGCTGCCGACGCGCCGTGGCAGGATAAACTGCTGGGGGCGGTCAAAGACGCCGTCAATCTGCGCCCTCTCGATGCCGAAGGCGATGACCCGCTGGTGCTGCTCGATGAAGCAGAAGCCGCACTTGCCGCCCAAAACCTGCGCGCCGCCCAAAGCCATTTGCAAAAATTGCCGCCGCAAATGCAGCAGGTGGCAACACCGCTGATTGAACAAATCAACGCCCATCTGGTGGTTGAGCAGTGGCAAACTGACATGCGCGCGGCGCTATTGAACCAAAACGCCCCAGCCGAAGGAGACGCGCAATGATCCGCATCTTTATCATCGTCGCCTTTTCGCTGGCCGTTGCGTGGGGCGCCAGCTTCATCATGTCGGTACCCGGCAGTGTGGCCATCACCGGCTTTGGCTATCAAATGCAGCCCAGCCTGGGCGTCGTCTTGTTCGCCTTGATCCTATTGATGCTCCTGACGATTTTTGTTTGGGCAATCATTCGCCGCATCTTTGGCATCCCGGCGCTGTTCTCACGCGCCAATGAAAAGCGCAAACAACGCAAAGGCGTGGATGCGCTATCAAATGCCATCATCGCCCTGCAAACGGGCGACCCAAATAAAGCCCGACAATTGGCGCGGGAAGCGCGGCTGAAGCTGGAAGGCAACACCGCCGCCCAATTGCTGGAAGCCCAAGCAAATATGCAGTTGGGCGAACTCAAACAAGCGCGATTGCAATATCGGGAGATGATTGAAGACCCGAAAACGGCCATTGCTGCGCTTTCTGGACTTTACGAGCAAGCACGTCGGCAAAACAGAGAAGACGCTGCGGTACAATTTGCCCAGAAGGCCGCCAGCCTGTCGCCCAAATTGGCGTGGGCGCAAAAAGCAATTTTTGCCCATATGGCCAAGCAAGGGGATTACGAAGATGCCCTCGCCCAATTGGACCAAATCCCCTTTGATCGCAGTGCCCGCGACGAGCAAAAGCGCCTCGACGCCGTGTTGCGCACAGCCCTGGCCAAAGAACTGGAAGAAACCGAACCACAGCGGGCCATCACCTTTGCCAACGAAGCGCTGAAAAAGCAACCCGAATTTGTGCCTGCAGCATTGATCGCGGCGCGACTTTATATTTCATCCGGCGAAGTGCGCAAAGCCTCTGGCCTCTTGCGCCGGGTTTGGCGGACCAGTGCGCATCCACATATTGGGGAGCTTTATATCCATGCCCAAACTGGTGCGTCAGCCGTGGAACGCCTTAAACGCGCCAAGACCATGGTGGTCGAACATCCCGACCATTTGGAAAGCGCAATCCTTTTGGCCAGCGCCGCAATTGCTGCCCATGAATGGTCGGATGCCCGCGCCGCGCTGCAACCCTTCACTGATCAGCGCGCCACTCAAAAAGTGTGCACACTGATGGCAGAGGTTGAACAGGGCGACAGCGGCGATCAGGGCAAGGCCCGCGCTTGGCTGTCCCGCGCGGTCACGGCCAAGCCCGACGCCACATGGATCGCCGATGGCATTAGCGCTGATGAGTGGGAACCAACATCGCCGCTAACCGGCAAGTTGGACAAATTCACTTGGACCACGCCCTCACGTAGCGTCGCCAAGCCAACAGGCACGCACAAACCTGCCCAAACGAGCGCTGCTGCTGAGCCGAAAAAGGCAACGGCGCCAGAGCCACTGCCGGCGCCGCCAAATCCCGCAGGCGTCTAATCATTTCAACAATCGGCGTCGGGCATCACTGCCCCGCGTCGATTAAGCGCCAGCAGCATGTTTCTGCGGATAAGGTTTTTCCAAATCAGAACCGGGAGGCCTTTGACGAAATCAAAAAATGAACCTTTACCACTGCGCCCCATGGTGCGGGCCAAAACTGGTGGTGGCACTGGCTTAAAATAGCTTTTCACATTTGCGGGCTTGCCTTTAAGCAACAATTTCAGTGCTTTGGCTGTTGCTTCAGGATTGTTCCAATCCGCGTTGAACACAACACACCCATGCCTATTGATAATGAAGACCGCGTTCGGATAACCGCCATAGGCCATATGGGCGCTGCCTTCGATCCCGTCCACAACAATGGTCCTGAGTTCGCCATCTTCTGTACGCAACTTATTGGCCACCTGCTGTTTGGCTTCCAAATGTCGGTGGGCACCAATGGATTTGCCCGGATGCGCCTCCCGCACATAAAGGATTTTGAAATCAATATGCGGAAACTGGTCTTTCAGCCGTTTCATGCTTTTGCGCCGCCCCTGAAACAAAGGACATGTGATCGACCCGAGTTCCAAAACCAGAAACTCACCGTCAAAATCGAGTAAACGATGCGGTGCGCCATTTACATCCTGCAAATCGAAATCGGGTGCCTTCTGGCCAATTTGCGGCCCGCGAAAATTGTCCAGATCATAATCACCCGTTGAAAATTCTGCATAATTGTAATTGGTCATTCGTGCCTCCTTTGGCAGGTCAGCCTATGCTTTGGCCAACAAATTTTTCGTGGCTTTTCGCAGCAAAAAGGTGAGCTGCTCGACTTCTTCTGCGCTCATGCCGCGCAAGGATTTGGCGATCAGCTCTTGCGCGATGGGCTTGAGTTTACCTTCCAAATCCTGACCGTGATTTGTCAGGAATACCTTGGATTTTCTGCGATCTTGCGCATCGGATTTCCGAACAATTAGGCCCTTCTTTACCATGCCATCCAAGAGCCGAGTGACTGTGGTCCGGTCTCGAAATGTTATGTCCGCCAAGCCACTGGGCGACCGCCCATCTTCCTGCCACAACATCAACAACACGGCCCATTCCTCGGCCGAGATTTTGTGCCCTGCCTCGGCAAATCGCTGCCCAAGTTCGCGTCGAGATAAAAAGCTCAATCTGTTCACCCAATGAATGGGTACATCTTCATAATTTTCCATAATATGTGCAATATACAATAATTGTATTATACAATCAACTACATATTTTGCGCTTGACCGATTCAGTTTTGGAGAGCAGAATCTGAGATAGTTTCAACAATTCGGAAGGAGGTGATCCATTGTCTATTCGATATCAAGATCAGAAAAAGGGCTTTGGAAGTGAGGTGCTGTTAGAGGAGCCAACGCACCGCTAACACCTTCTTCCAAGCAGCCAAAAGGCGCAAAAGTACCTTTATGCTGATATATATCGACGAAGGGTTGCCGGGGTTTCCCCGTGCAACCCTTTTTCATTTCTGCCACCGAGAAACCGTCCCTCCACAAACACCTTGTCTGCATCACACGAAAAAATGTAAATTGCCGTCAGGCCGCTGTAGCTCAGTTGGTAGAGCACGTCATTCGTAATGATGGGGTCGTAGGTTCAAGTCCTATCAGCGGCACCAGTTCCCCAAATAATCAGGTCATTCAATGACACATATCGTCCTTTTTCATTCTATCCTGGGTTTGCGTCCCATCGAAAAGCAGATTGCAGCGCAGTTTGAAGCGGCGGGGCATACGGTGATTTTGCCCGACCTGTTTGGTGGGCAAACTGCAGAAAACTATGAAAACGCATTCGCCATGCGGCGCGAGATCAACAATGACACCATTATGAAACGCGCCACAAGCGCGGTGGACGCTGCCCCGGCAACCGCCATTTTGTCCGGCGTATCATTCGGGGCCGCGCTGGTGGGTGAGTTTTGGTCCTCACGCCCGCAAATGCCCGGCGCCTTGCTCTTCGCCGGCATCACAGAATGGATGACGCCGCGCCGAAGTGAGGTGAAAATCTCCGCTCATATTGCCAAACCTGATCCGTTTGACGATGAAGACTATTTTGAAAATTGGGTGAACGCGGCCGATGGCCCTCAGATTGAGCTGTACCGCTATGAAAATGCCGGCCATTACTTTCTGGACCCGAGCCTGCCCGATTATGATGCCGAGGCCGCTTCCCTCTGCATGCAGCGGGCCAAAGCCTTTCTCGCGCAATTCTGATTTCAAATCATAAGCCCGTGTGGCGGCGCTAAAAATTCACTGCCGCCTTCACTGATGCTTTTGCGCTCAAATCACCTGCCAACGAGCTGGCCACTTCACCTGAGAAAGTCAGTTGGCCTTGCCCATCGGCAAAGGGTCGTTTGACGTCAAAGCCGACAAAGCCAGAAATGCTATTGGCAAGATTGCCATTAAAGCCAATATCCGTTCCCAAAAGCGTGGCATTCACTTGCGACGACCCTGCGTCAATGACGCCATCCACACCGGCACGCCAATTCATCTCAAGGTTGCTCAACTCAATCGGGGCGCCCACTTCGCCGCGCACATTCAGCTTCGCCACGTGCCGTGCCTCCACCGACAGTGGGGCAGGACCACCCGTTTCGTCATACCCATCGAGGTGCATATAACTATAACCAATTTGCCCTTTAATATAGCCGCGCTGATCCAACACATCGATTGGCATGGTCACTGCAAATGTCGGGGCAAAAAACTGTCCCCAGAACGCGCCATCTGCTGCCGTGCCATTCACATGCCGCTCTGTTTGATTCGATACGACACCAGCCACCATTTGCGCCGACAAGATCAAATCATTGAAATCTTGCGTCCAATAGGCGCCGCCAAAGATGCCTTCAGCGCGCGTATGATCGTCATTGGCGCCAACTTTGAAATTGGACTGGCCAACACCAGCAAACAGGCCGAACTGCCCGCTCTCCGCGTTTAGATTGTTTTCAAACCCGCCGACTGCGCCAAACTCTGTTTCAGTGAACGCGGAAGTACCCGTGCGTGCACCAACATGGCCCAACCCGCCAAAGGTCTTGCCCCAAAGTCGAGCCATGCCCGCCTCTGGTTCAAAACCGGTTTGCCCACCATCAAGATTGCCGATGGCCTGCCGGTTCAAATTGAACAATAACCGATCCTGATGCGCAAAAATCGTCGGGTCAATGGTAGCAAGGCGCGTGCCGCCATTCAGCAAAATGCTAAACCCATCATATTTGATGGTTTCAGGCGCACTTTCCAAATCGCTATCACCCTGACCGGTGCCACCTGTGTCCGCAAAATCTAAAACCGCGCTCACACCGGTCTCGATATTCAGCGTATCAATATCATCAGGATTTGTGCCGCCCGCGCCGTCATTGCCATTGCCGAAATCAAGCGCCCCGACAATCACCGTACCATTGAGCAGATTGAGCACATCATTGCCGTCCGATTGCAAATCCAACGCGTGAGTGCCTGTGCTCTCCAGCCGCCCTGAATTCACCACCTGCGCCGCCGCCACATCAAAGCGCTCACGCACCAATATGCCCACATCAGCGAGCACATCACCATGGTTCGCGATGTAAATTGCACCTGTGCCCTCAACGCCCGCACGCAACCCCTCATCAACGGCATCAATATTGCCAAAATTATTGATGGTAACCGCCCCATCATTGGCAATATTCGCGTCAATGCCAATGTCTTGGCTGTCCAATACCGCACTATTGAGCACCGTGATATTGCCATTGCCAGCACCCTTGATGCTGGCATCGATCGTCTCATCTTCTGCGGTAATAGTGCCCTGCGCGACGATGGTGATATTGCCATCACCGTCTACGATCTCACCATCAATGCCCTCGCCACCATTGGACAAAACATTGCCGTTGGACGAAATACTGACATTGCCGCCTTCACTATACGCTTCTATGCCGTCTTCCAGCTGGCTCGTGATATCGCCAACGCTATTGATGGTCACATTGCCATCAATCGCCTGGCCGGCAATTCCCCAAAGGCCGGCTGAGACATTACCAGTGCTGTTGATGACAACGTCGCCAACACGAGAATAGCCAAAAATACCTTCACCCGAAGTGCTGCTTATGTCCCCCTCATTCAGGATGCTGACCAAGCCATCATTGGTATCAGCCAATATACCATATGCATCCAGACCCGTTGTATTGATTGAGCCCTTTTGGTCGATAAGAATGTCCCCTTGATCGAACACCTCTGCCTGAATGCCGTCGCTCGTTTCGCCGGCAGTCTGGATATCACCTTTATGGGTAATGAAGATACTTCCGGGGCCCCCGGAAGTTTCGGCATAGATTGCATCTGCGAGAACGCTGCCACTGGTCGAAATATCACCTTCATGGTTGATCGTAACGCCGCCATCACCCGTCTCTAGAACAATGATGCCACCACCTCTGATGTTGGTGGCCACAACATCGCCCTTGAAATTCACCACCACGTCGCCAGCGCCATCTTCAATAACATAAATTGCCGGCTCGCTATCCACACTAATGCCGAAACGGCCCAAATCCGCATCAATCATGATGCCGGTTGCCGCACCACCATCGCGAAAGTCGATCCCTTCAACGTCAAAGGCAGGAGTAATATTCTGGGTGAGGTTTTGCACAATGAGGTGATCAATCACCGATCCATCCACCTCGACGCCAGCAGACAGATCCCCTTCGCAAACGGCGGTGCTGCCATTAACGACACATGGGCCTGAACTGGGTGGAAGTATTGTTTGAGCATGTGCGCTAACGCTAAGTGACATCCAGATCAGGGCACCAATCAGCCCAATTGACGAATTCGATGTCGTTAGCATTTTGCCCCCTACCCAACACAAAACAGAGATAAATAAAGATTTATCAAGGTGCTAGGCGCACTAACTCCTTCATTTGGGTTTTACAAAACGTTAACCAGAAAAGCAACGTTTGTTGTTGAGGACATTCCTATTCGTCAACATGCCGGTCAATGAAGGACTTGATCCGCTCAACAACCGCCATTTTCTCTCGCAACGGTCGGCTAAGTGAAAACAGGATCTTATAATGGCCCGTGTCCGGCAACACATGGGTTTCATGCGGCACATTGTGGGCGTCCAGCGCTTTTGCAAGTTCTTCCTGATTCCACAGCTTGACCACATCATCGCGATCACCGTGAAACATTAGGCTTGGCGGGCTATTATCATTTACAAACGCAACGGGTCGTGCCGCATCCGCCTGATCCACGTCTGCAAAAATATCCTGGGTGCTCGGCCAATCAGTTGGATCAAACGAATATGGCCCGGCCAGCCCCACCATCGCCGCTGGTCGCGGCGCTTCCCCCAATCGATATTGCTCGCCGTAAGCCAATAACGCTGCCATATGGGCCCCGGCAGAGTGGCCCATCACCACAATCTCTTTGTTAGCGGGTTCGGCCAGCTGCTCCCAAACCCATTGATAGGCGCGGCCAGCGTCTCCCATAAAGCCCTTAAACTGAACCTCAGGAAACAGTCGATAATCGGGGATGACAACGCGATAGCCCTGCGCCGCCAACGCGGCACCCGCAAATTGATAAAACGACTTCTCACCCATGCGCCACCCACCACCATAGTAGAAAATCACAATGGGATTCTTCAGGCTTTGCGCATAAGTGGCATGACGATCGGAGGGGGCATAAATATCCAGTCTGTGCATCGGATCTGGTCCAAAGCTGATATTCTTTTCCATCTGGATATTTTTGTCGGCAATCGCTGCATTCGTCGCAACAAGGGCCTGATCACGCGCAGGCGGATAAAGCGCAATAAATGCCAACATCCCCACCACCACTGCTGAAATCGCAAAAAACCAAATCAAAATGCGCACACGGCCTCCAAAGCTTATTTAACCTATATACGGCCACAGGCCGCAAAAGGTTTCGCCAAAAACCAAACTGTTGACGCGTTTGCGCAAATATCCAATCAATTAGCTCATGACGGCAGCGCACTACACTATGGTCACAATACGCGCCTACCAAGAGGCAGATTGGCCGCAACTTTGCAGCATCCATGACGCCGCCCGCAAAACAGAGCTCGGAGAGGCCAACATAAAGGCGGGCGCGTTCCTGCCACTTGAAAAATGCGCACAAGATAAAAGACTGGTGGGCGGCAAAATCATCGTCGCTGAGCGCGACCAGAAAATCCTCGGTTTTGCCGCATATTCATCGCACCAACTTGCCTGGCTTTATGTAACGCCCCACCATTTTAGCGAAGGCATCGGCCAACAACTGATCCGCCACATACTGGCCCGAACCGACCGCCCGTTAGATGTGCAAATGCTGGATGGCAATCGCCGCGCCTTACGGCTTTATCAGCATATGGGCTTTGAGATTTATAAGCGAACGCAGGGCCACATTGAAGGCACAAATAATGTGCCCGCCACGGGCCTGACCCTGCGCCTGCGTTGATTTAAACCACCAGCTTTTTATAAAGATGCCATGTGGCATGGCCCAAAATCGGTAGGGCAAGCACAAGACCCAAAAACGCCGGCACCATCGCCACAAAGGTGAACAAGACGATCAGTGCCCCAAAGGCAATCATGGGCAGAAAATTCTTGGTCACCGCTTTAAAGCTGGTGATGATCGCTGAAACGAAATCCAACTCACGTTCAAGCAAAAGCGGCATAGCCACCACAGTGGAGGCGAACAACACGAAGGACAGGCCAGCGCCCACCAAGGTGCCAACCGCCAAAAAGCCCAACCCTTCGGACGTGGTGGTGATCACCGTTAGAAACATGCCCACTGATGAGAAGCTCTTGAACCCCAAAAACAGGGCCAGCAGCAACCGCACCTGATAGACCCAAATCCAGAAAATGAACAGCACCACAAAGGCCATCCAGCCCAATTGCCGATCCTTTTGCCGGAACATCAGCCCAAATATTTCGCCCATTTTGAGCGGTTCGCCTGCATGCAATCGACGCGACACGTCATAGAGCCCCACAGCGATAAACGGCCCCAACAGCGGAAAGCCAATGGCAACAGGTATGATCATCCACGGCATATCGTAAACCGCGAGCGCTGCCAGAATGGCAAAGCCACCCAAAACATAAAAGCCACCAAAGATCAGCCCATATTGTGGGGCGCGCATAAAATCGTGCCACCCTTGGCCCAATGCCTCGCCAATGTCGGAAAATCCAATTTTATTAACTTGCGGCAACCCACCCGGTCGCGTTGCAACTTGTGTATCTTCGGTCATGTCTCCCCCCAACCGAACAGATGAAAATAGTCGCCAATCCCAATGCGTCATGCCTGCGCATTCAGCACGGATTGATCATCCCTTTGCGCATCAAATCAAGGAAAAGGCCTGCTGGCAATTTGTTTTTAAACCGCTTGTCCGGCCACCCACGCCGAAGACCAGGCCCATTGGAAATTATACCCACCAAGCCAGCCGGTCATATCCACCACTTCGCCGATAAAATATAGCCCTGGCACTTTTTTCGCTTCCATGGTGCGGTTGTCCAACTCGTCGGTGGCCACCCCCCCCAACGTCACTTCGGCCGTGCGATAACCTTCCGATCCCGTGGGCTTCAACACCCATTGCGCCAAACGGTCTGAAAGAGTTCTGAGCTTCTTGTCACTCATATCCGCCAGATTACCGCTGATATTTTGTTCGTTGATCACAAACTCAACCACGCGCTTGGGCAAAAACTGACCCAAAACAGTCTGCACGGCACGCTTGCCATTGTCTTGTCGCGCGGCCCGTAATTGGTCAAATATGTCGTATCCAGGCAGCATATTGACCTTGATTTGATCGCCCTCGCGCCAAAACGACGAGATTTGCAAAATTGCCGGACCGCTCAACCCACGATGGGTGAACAATAGCGCCTCATTAAATTGCACCTTACCGCGACTCACCTGCACCGGATCCAGCGCCACCCCGGCCAATTCCTTGATCGGCGCTAAAGTGGATTGATCGAACGTCAGGGGCACCAGCGCAGGTCGCGTCTCCACCACCCGCAGCCCAAATTGGCTGGCCAAATCATAACCAAAACTGGTGGCGCCCATTTTCGGGATTGATTTGCCACCGGTGGCCACCACCAGTTTTTCCGCCTCGACCTGTTCATCATCCAGCTCAACAACAAATCTATCGCCGGTTTTTTGCACCCCATGCACACTGGTTTTCAGCCGCAGCTCAACACCCGCATCCCGCAAATCGTCGAGCAACATGTCAATGATCTGTTGCGCGCTCTCATCACAAAAAAGCTGCCCCAAGGTTTTTTCATGAAACGCAATTTTGCGTTCCCGCACACGGCCAATAAAATCCTGCGCCGAAAACCGTTTGAGCGGCGAAATCGCAAAACGCGGATTTTCGCTCAAAAACTGTTTGAAGCTGGTGTTCACATTGGTGAAGTTGCACCGCCCGCCGCCCGAAATGCGGATCTTATCGCCCGCCTTCTTGGCATGGTCCACCAGCAACACCCGCCGCCCGCGCTTGCCCGCCTCCGCCGCCGCCAGCATCCCCGCCGCCCCGGCGCCAATTATCAACACATCCACTTTATGCAAAAGGCTCACTCCTTGGTTGAAGCGAGCCTTACGCGGAAATGACAATTAAAGGCAAGAAAATCCTCGCTGTGCGATATCGAGAATCTGCCAAGCAATCAGCTATTTTTTATCATAACTTTCAGCTGTTTTATTTTTCAGACTTAGCCGAGAACCGCTCCATTCGAGAAGTTCAAATCCCAACGTGAAAACAAAAAGGAAGAGGTACCAATATAAAAAGAAAGAGAGAACCCAACCTATAGGCGTTGCGACATAAAAGAATATCATCATCGCCAGGCCCAAAAACTCACTCGATCCAGATCCACCCAATAATTCTAACAAAAAGCCAATGGGCGCGAAAACCGCAGTAACCGATACCGCATAAAGTTTATCCCTAATGTCAAAAGAATACCCGGTAAGATGGTGGATTAGATAGGTGGTCGCAAACACAAATGCGCAAAGTAGCACAATGGAAAAGAGTGGAATATTCTTATCTACAAACGCTCGATAAGCCATAAATGTGAATATCAAGATCACTGCAAAGCCGAGAATACGCACTGAAAAGAGAAAGCCAAGAACGTTGAATTGATCTATCAGCGGCTTAACAACGGCACTCTTCCAGATCATTGGCGACACAAAAATAAAGATCGCAGCGATGCAAAACGCTAGAATCATAAGCACCGACGGGAAAGAGTTTTTGTTATATAAAATCCATCTGGGCTGAGTGCCTGCAACCCAATATCTTGTCCAGTTGCTAACGATGAGTGTTACTAAAACCAGAAGAAAATAACGCTTTAGAACGAACCAATTAATAAAACTGGAATCGAATGTCTCCCTCGGAAGAACAAAGATCCGAGACAATTCAAAAAAGCAAAACAATAGAGCAGGAATAAATACAACTGCAGTCGCTGCGCGGGCGTGAACAAAGAATATTTTAAACATACACAAATCAAAAAATTCGAGAAAATCTGCTCAACTATCGCATCTTATTCTTTGTCTACAAACATTGAATGCTTTTAAGGTAAACCTTGCCTTTCAATTTCCTTGCCATCGTCAAATCCCCCATGCTAAAACAGCGCGCTTTCGGAATGGTCCGGGGGCAAAACCTTCTCAGGGCGGGGCGAAATTCCCCACCGGCGGTAAATGGGGCAACCCATAAGCCCGCGAGCGCCTTTTGGTCCCGCCAAAAGGGTCAAGCAGATCTGGTGCAATTCCAGAGCCGACGGTCAAAGTCCGGATGGAAGAGAAGGGGTCGAATAGCCTGCCACACGATTGCCCCTGTCGGGATGTCGTTTGGTGCTTGTTCGGGTCACCCTCATCACGCCCTGATTCATATCGGTTCGGAAAGGAACTCGACACATGGATCAGTCCGCAAATCTAGCATTGCGCAACCCGGCGATTTTGGCCGGGCTTTATATGGTGGGCGCAGGCATTGCGTTCGCCGCTGTTAATTCACTTACCCAACTGGCCACCCTCACCCACGGCACGCCCTCCACGGCTGCCGCCTTTTGGCAATATTTGCTGGCCTTTTTCATTATGCTGCCCATGGTCAGTCAACTTGGCTCCGGTGCGCTGAAAACCAAGCGCCCTGTCATGCATGTATTGCGGGTGATTGCCGCCTCTATCGGCGTGCAGCTTTGGGTGCTGGGCCTCGCAAAGGGCGTGCCCATTTGGCAGGCCATCGCCTTGATCATGACCTCCACCTTCTTTGTCACCATCGGCGCCGCACTCATTTTGCGTGAAACTGTGGGCTGGGCCCGCTGGGCCGCCACGCTTTTGGGTTTTGTTGGTGGCATGATCATTTTGGAGCCATGGGCCGACGGTTTCACGATCAATTCGCTATTGCCCGTGGGCGCCGCGCTATTTTGGGCCATCACCTCCTTGTTCACCAAGGAGTTGACCAAAACCGAACACTCAGATTCCATCACTCTTTATTTGCTGCTCCTCACCGCACCCGCCAATGCGCTATTTGCTTTTTCCGCCGCCCAAGGTAATCCCGAAATGGGTCTGCTCGACGGTTTCGCCATCTCAAACAATATGGCGCTGATCTATATTATTGCCGCAGGTCTGTTGGTGGCGCTGGCGCAATTTATGATCACCAAAGCCTATGCCACTGCCGATGCCGCTTACGTGCAGCCTTTTGATCATCTAAAACTGCCCTTCAACGTGTTGGGTGGGCTCTTGGTGTTTGGCTGGGTGCCTACGGGCAATCTATGGGTCGGGGCGGCCTTGATTATTGTCGCGTCTTTATATATTGCCCAGCGCGAAGCGAAACGCAGGCCCTAAAGCAAAGACAAACAATAAAGGGGGACTAAACGCCCCCTTTATTGATCTAGATCAATAAAACACATGTTATCTTTTTGATTTATAAAATTTTTTTCAATTTTTGACCGTGTCTATTTGATCTAGAACAAAGAAACCTCTCAAAACTTCGCCTACCTTCTCCTCATCAAGACCAACAATGAGATCTTAAAGGAGAATGTCATGGTTACTCGTCGTCAAACAATCTTTGGAGCCCTCGGCACAGCAGCAGCGCTAACCGCAGTGGCCAACCTTACACCGCAAGCAATGGCTGCGGATAACGTAGATGAGATGCCTCGCAAAAAAGTGAAGTTGGTACCTCCTCCATTCGTACATGAGCACGAGCAAGTTGCTTCAGGTCCTCCACAGGTCGTTGAATTTGAAATGACCATCCAGGAAAAAGTTTGGGAAGTGGATGATGAAGGCACAACAACTCACGCCATGACTTATGATGGCTCTGTGCCTGGTCCTATGATGGTGGTGCATGAAGGCGACTATGTTGAGTTGACCCTCATCAACCCAGAAAGCAACGAACTGCTGCACAATATCGACTTCCACGCCTCAACAGGCGCTTTGGGCGGCGGTGCACTGACAGAAGTTGCCCCTGGCGAACAATGCGTGTTGCGCTTTAAAGCCACTCGCCCAGGTACCTTTGTTTATCACTGTGCCCCTGGCGGTTCTATGATCCCATGGCACGTTGTCTCAGGCATGAGCGGCACCATTATGGTTCTGCCTCGCGAAGGCCTGAAAGATGATAAAGGCAACCCACTGCGTTATGACCGTGTGTACAACATCGGTGAGAACGACTTCTATATTCCTCGCGATGAAAATGGCGAATACAAGACCTACGAAACCGTGTCTGAGAGCTTTTCAGATCAAATTGAAACCATGCGTGGCTTGATCCCAACCCATGTGGTGTTCAACGGTAAAAAAGGCGCACTTACAGGCGAAAATGCGCTGACAGCCAAAGTGGGCGAGAAAGTCTTGTTCGTGCACTCACAAGCCAACCGCGACACACGTCCACACTTGATTGGTGGTCATGGTGACTATGTTTGGGAAACAGGCAAGTTCAACAACGCCCCTGAAAAAGACCTTGAAACATGGCTCATTCGCGGCGGCTCTGCCGGTGCAGCATTCTATGAGTTCTTGCAGCCTGGGGTTTACGCCTATGTGAACCACAACCTCATCGAGGCAGTTGAACTCGGCGCCACAGCCCACGTGTTGGTGGAAGGCGAATGGGACGATGATCTGATGAAGCAGGTCAAAGCACCCGGCCCAATCAGCAAATAAAGCTGACAAATAGCGAATTGTTGATTGCCCGGCCGACTTCTCCTCGGCCGGGCTTTTTATTCAAGGAGTGGTGAGATGACCGCTGATCGTTTGAAAACTGCAAGTTCCATATTTCTGCCCATGGCTTTGTTGGCCGGGGCAAGTTTTTGGCTGATCCAAAGCCTGACAACGCCACAACAATCTACCTTGCCACACCCAACCATTGCCACAGATGCCACGATCGATACGCCGGCGCTGGTGACCATTCCCCCGCGCAACTTCGAATATCGCGACCCCACTCGCTATATCGAAAATGAATTGCCGCAGATCTCTCCATTGGTGCACGCAAAGGTGCAAACACAGCTTGAAGTCACTCAAGACCTTGTAACCAACAAGCAATATCGTGCTTGTGTGGTGGAAGGATATTGCGCGCCTGCCATCACCGTTAAAACACCCATTGATGATCATCCCGTGGTGGGCATCAATTATGAAATGGCGGCGAAATACGCCGAATGGCTCAGCATTAAAACCGGCGACAATTGGCGATTGCCCACCGCTTTGGAATGGGCACAATTTGCGGCTGAAAAATATGATGACCCCGAAAAAGATATTCAATCCGACCCCAACAACCCTGCTGTGGCTTGGCTGTCAGACTACCGCGCCAAATCCAAAAGCAAAGGCGAAGCACCCCGTCAAAGCCTGAGGCCTGTTGGCCTTTTTGGCGCCAACAGCCTGGGCGTAAATGATGTGGCGGAAAATGTGTGGGTATGGACCTCTACCTGCTATGAACGCATCAATGTGGACGCGGGCGGCACCAAATCTAGCGCCACCAGCTGCGGCGCAAGGGTGGTGGAAGGTGCCCACCGGACCTATCTGTCCGTGTTTATTTCCAACCCACAAGGCGGTGGATGCACTGTGGGCGATCCACCAAGTCACTTAGGCATTCGTCTTGTGAAGGGGGCCGAGCAGCCCAGCTTTTGGAGCCTTTTGCGCAACCTGTCCCCCTTCGGGTAACCGCTTTTATGCGGTCAGCGCTTCGGCTTTGCTCTGGGGCGCGTCAGTTTGCCACCATAAAGGGCTACAAACCCCCAAAACCCAATGACCCAGAACAGGTGCGACCCACGCATCAGCATGACGCTGGCGTCTGAATCAAACGCCGCCAAAATCCGCAAAATGGACGCCAAAAGAATCGCCGCGAATAAAATGAGCGTGCCGCGCGTCGCCACCAATGGATGCCCGGTATGCCCCAAGGTAGCCCGCGACATCACGCCAATCACCATCAAGCCAACAGCGCCCGTGCTCAACGCGTGAATCGCGGCAACAATAGGCACTGATCCATCATCCAGGAAACTCAGCGCCATCAAGGCAAAGCCAATCGGCACAAATGCATAACCAGTGTGCAACACCAGCAATAGCCCATCACGCCAGATCAACTCTGGGTGCCAACGCATCAGGCGCACGAGATGCAGGCCAGCCAACAACATAAAACCGAAAGCAAAGAATATTGGCCAATTAAACAGTCCCGTGCTTTGCAGCACAAAACCCAAAAGGATCACCGCACTGGATAAGACAGTGATTTTATCGAAACCACCAAAGGGATGGGGCAGCGTCTCGCTGTGGCGTTTCACCAAGTAATTGCGCGTAAAGCTGGGCACAATCCGCCCCCCAATAAGCATAATCAGCATCAGCACCACACTTAGCGCCAAATAGGCAGCAGGCCGCGTGCTGAACCCGTTTGCCCAGGCAAAATAGAACCAGATTTGCGCCATCACCAACAGGCCAAACATGACGAGCACTTTCAGATTACGCCAGTTTTTCCCTGCCAAAATCTCCCGACACACCGCTGCCGCAAATAGCGTGGGGAACAATAGATTTAACGCCACCACGCTCCACAAGGGCATCAGCGCTGAAATATTGGTGACCACGCGCCCCAATGCCCACGCCAAAACCAACGCGATCAAAGCGCTCCCATTCACCGGCAATCGCCCAGTCCAGTTGGGCACCGCCGTCAATAAAAAGCCCGCAATCACTGCCGGCACGAAACCAAACAATGTTTCATGCATGTGCCAGTCTGCAATGCCCATCGAAATGGGCAACTCGATCTCGCCAAAATAAAATGGCACCCACAACAAAATTGTGAGGCCAGCATAAAAGGCGCCAAACAAAAAGAACGGGCGGAACCCATAGCTAAAAAGGGTTGGACCCGAATAGGCATTGGTGCGGGGGATTGCCATTTCGAAATTCCTTCAAGTAGATACAAAAAGGGCAGGCATTATTTCTGCCTGCCCCAAAAAGCTGCTGCTTACTGAACTTGTTCGAACAATTCTGCGAACACTTTCTTGGCTTTGCCTTTTTGCTTCACTTCTTTGGCTTCATCCAGATTGCTGGTTTCACCCACTGTGATCAGCGCAACCATGCCCATGGCATAGTGAGGTGTGCATTTCACACCATAGACGCCTTCTTTATCCACTGTAAGCACGTATTCTTTGTTAAACTTGCTTTTGAACTCTTCAACACCTGCGGGCAGCATGCCTTTGATGCTTTCAACATTGTGACCCTTATCTGTGGGTACAAACTTGATGGTATCACCAGGCTGAGCGGCCACAAAATCAGGTTCGAAAACCATTGTGCCTTTTTCGCCTTTGTTGAGCATTTTAACTTCGAACTCTTCAGCCAAGGCTGGGCTCAATACCATGCCAGTTGCAGCAACAAGACCGAAAACAGCGATTACTTTTTTGAACCCGTTTTTCATTTTGATATCCTTTCAAGAAATCTTTGTGCGTTGACCAATCTTGTAACTGATCTGGAAAACTGATTATTTGCGTTAGATCAAACAAATGGACGGCCATGCAAAAAAAAGCACCGAAGATAGATCCAAGCCTTGTGGCAGACTTTCCTCTCTTCAACGACATGAAGAAAGAGGACATCGGCGACATCTTGGAAAAAGGCGTCGCCAAGCACTATAAGAAGGGCGACCGCTTCTTTGACCAGTTCGATGAAGCCACCCACTTCTTTTTGATGTTGGATGGCTATTTGGAGGTGAGCAAGACCACCGAAGAAGGCTCACAAGTCATCATGCGGCATTTTGGTGTGGGCGAATTGTTTGGCGTGGCGCCCGCCATCGCCCAGAAAAACTATCCCGCTACCTCGCGCGCCTTGGTCGATTGCGTTGCCATCCTTTGGGAAAACAAATTTTGGGATCTGTTTTTGGTAGAGCATCCACAATTTATCAAAAATGCCTACAGCGCCATTGGCCAAAGGCTGGCCCAATCGCAAGAGCGCATCGTAGAAATGTCTACCGAGCAAGTAGAACGTCGTGTCGCACACGCGGTCATGCGCCTCACCCACCAATGTGGTGTGAAAACAGAAACTGGCATTTTGATTGATTTTCCGGTGTCCCGACAGGACATTGCGGAAATGACAGGCACCACTTTGCACACTGTATCGCGCTTGTTCAGCGCGTGGAGCACCAAGGGCTTGATGCAAGTGGGGCGGCAAAAGATTGAAGTGCTGGAAGCGCACAAACTGGCGCTATTGGCACAAGGCCACTAAGTATTTCGGCCTAGAAGCGCTTGGCGGAACCAGCAATGGCCAGGGCCAGTTCTTCGGCAAACTGATCTTCGTCGAGGTGATATTCCTCCGCGGCGTCCACAATGGTGTGAAAGCTCGCAATGGGGCACCCAACGCAAGACATGCGTCGTTTCATAAACACAGACACAGTTACCGGCCATCGACGCATAATTTCGTCCAGGCTCATATCTGGATCGATAGCGCTTGGCTTTGACGATGCAAACATCATAAGACAAATCCCTTCATCTCATCACATTAAACAATCGTTGCGGAAACAACTTTGCGCCAGCGCAAAGAAAAAAACTCTAGCCACCCCCATGAACGGGCAAAATCGCGCCGTTCACATAGGACGCTTCCGGCTGCGCCAACCACCAAACGGCCTCGGCAATATCATCAGGTGTGGCCATGCGCCCAAGCGGACTATTCTGCGCCACCATTGCCGGACGGTTGGGGTTGCCCTGCGTTTGGTGGATCGGCGTATCCACGGTACCCGCACGCACCGCATTAACGCGGATACCATCAGGCCCCAATTCTTTTGCAAGGCCCACCGTCAAGCTATCCAGCGCGCCTTTGGACGCAGCATAATGCACATATTCATTCGGGCTGCCCAACAGGGCCGCGATCGAACTGATATTGATGATGGTGCCGCCGCTGCCGCCAAAAGAACGCCCCATACGCCGCGCGGCCTGCTGCGAACAATAAACCGCACCAAACAGATTAATATCAAACACGTTGGACAATTGCTGCGGATCAAGATCCACTAATTTGCTGGCGCCGCCAATTATGCCTGCGTTATTGACCAGCACGCCGATTTCTCCCAGCTGCGCCTGCACACCATCAAACAACCCGGCCACCTGCTTGGGATCGGCGATGTCACACCGATGCGCCAAGCATTTCACGCCATGGGCCACACATGCCTGCACCAACTCATCAGCGCGTGCCCTATCGCGCTGAAAACAAAAAGCAACATCGTAACCGCGTGACGCAAATAGAGTGCAAAGCGCAGCACCGATTCCCCCGGTGCCGCCCGTGATCAAAACTGTTTTATCCATCCACCATTTGTGTGATGGCCCGCCCTATTTGTCTAGGTCCAAAATGACCTTGTTGGCCTCGCCTTTGCCCACGGCTTCAAAGCCTTTGGCAAAATCTTCGAACGGCAAATGGTGCGAAATGACCGGGGTCACATCCAGGCCCGATTCCAGCATGGCCAGCATTTTGTGCCAAGTTTCAAACATTTTGCGCCCATAAATGCCTTCAAGAGTGAGGCCTTTAAAGATCGCCTTGTTCAAATCCATTTCCACCTTACCGGGAAAAAGGCCCAAAAGTGCCACGCGACCGCCGGTGATCATGTGCTCAATCATCGAATCCATAGCTGGAGCCGCGCCGGACATTTCAAGGCCAATATCAAAGCCTTCACGCATGCCCAGTTCGCCCATCACATCGCGCAGATTTTCCTTATCGGCCCGCACGCCACGGGTGGCGCCCATCTTTTCAGCCAACGCCAATCGTTCGTCATTCAGATCGGTCACAATAATATGCCGCGCGCCCACATGGCGGCACACCGCTGCGGCCATGCAGCCAATTGGCCCCGCCCCGGTGATCAACACATCCTCGCCCGACACATCAAAGGTCAGCGCGGTGTTCACCGCATTGCCCAACGGGTCAAGGATCGAGGCCACTTCGTCGCTCACACTGTCCGGCAAAGGCCGCACATTGGCTTCCGGGATCGCCACATAATCGGCAAATGCGCCGGGGCGGTTGACCCCGATCCCTTTGGTCTCTGCACAAATATGCGCCCGACCGGACTGGCAGTTCCGGCATTTGCCGCACGGAATATGCCCTTCACCAGACACACGCTGGCCGACCTTAAGGTCTTTCACCTCGTCGCCGATTTCTTCTATCAGGCCCATATATTCATGGCCCACCACCATGGGGACTGGCACTGTATTTTGCGCCCACTGGTCCCATTTCCAAATGTGCATGTCCGTGCCGCAGATCGAGGCTTTCTTCACCTTGATCAACACATCATGCGGCCCCACGTCAGGCTTTTCCACCTCATGCAATTCGAGGCCCGGTTCATCCTTTGCCTTCACCAATGCGCGCATCAGATCACTCCCAATTCTTTGCCAACCTGTTCAAAGGCCGCAATAGCTCTATCCAAATCTTCGGTCGTGTGTGCCGCCGACATTTGCGTGCGGATCCGTGCCAATCCTTTCGGCACCACGGGGAACGCAAACGCCGTCACATAAACCCCCAGCTCGAGCATGCGCTTAGCAAATTTTTGCGCCAGCACCGCATCATTCAGCATCACAGGAATAATCGCATGTTCGCCAGGCACCAGTTCAAAGCCCAAAGCCGCCATTTTTGCGCGGAAATATTTCGCATTATCAAACAGCTTTTCCCGCAGATCGGGCGACTGCTCCACAATATCCAGCGCCTCCAAAGTCGCGGCCGCGATCATAGGCGGCAAGGCATTGGAGAACAAATAAGGCCGCGCCTTTTGCCGCAACATGGTCACCAGTGGTTTCGCCCCAGCGATATAGCCGCCCGCTGCGCCACCAAGGGCCTTGCCAAAAGTACCGGAATAAAGATGTACGCGATCTTCAACGCCAAAATGATGTGGTGTGCCTTGGCCGTTCGGGCCCATAAAGCCCACCGCGTGGCTGTCATCCACCATCACCAGCGCATCATATTTTTCGGCCAGATCACAAATGCCCGGCAAGTTGGCCATGATCCCATCCATGGAGAACACGCCATCGGTGACGATCAAGCGATGTCGCGCATCCTGCGCCGCCTTCAGCTGTTCTTCCAGCGCGTCCATATCATTATTGGCATAGCGGAAACGCTGGGCTTTACAAAGCCGCACCCCGTCAATGATCGAGGCATGGTTCAGCGCATCAGAAATAATCGCATCTTCCGGCCCGAGCAGCGCTTCAAAAACGCCCGCATTGGCATCAAAGCACGCGATAAACAGAATGGCGTCCTCGGTGCCCAAAAACTCAGAAAGCCGCGCTTCAAGCTGCTGGTGGATCGCTTGCGTGCCGCAGATAAAGCGCACCGACGCCATGCCAAAGCCTTCGCTTTCAATGGTTTCAATCGCCCGTTTTTCCAACCGCTTATCGTCTGCTAGGCCAAGGTAATTGTTGGCGCACATATTGAGCAGCGGCACATCTTCGCCATTTTCACCGCGCACGGTGATGTTGGCCGACTGGGGGCTGGTGATTCCATATTCGGATTTGAACAGGCCTTCTTCGCGCAATTGGTTTAGCGCCTGTTCGGTATCTTCGATCAGCTTTTTCGACATAACAGATAAATCTCTATATATTGGACTAAATCCAATATAGTGGAAATTTATCTAGTTGCCAACATCGTGTGGGCAAGAAATATGACTCAATGCTGCGGTTGCGCGACCACCAAAATCGCCTTTGCGTCCACATTGCCAATATTACGGATTGTGTGGGGTTGATCAGCACGATAGCGCAACGTATCGCCTTCTTCCGCTTTGGCGCGCTTGTCGCCCGCTTCAATTTCCAATGTGCCCACCAAGCAGGTCAAATGCTCAAATGTACCCGCCGCATGGGGCTGCGAGTGCAACGCGCCGCCAGGCGCTGCGCTAAAATCATACCATTCGATGGGCATGGGCGTGCGCGGCGGGTTCAGCAGCTTCACAATGCACTTGCCATCTTCACTGCCCTTTGACGGGGTTGAATAGGCCGGAATATGCGTAATCATGTGATCACTTGCAGCTTGCTCACCCAAAGTGGACAAATCCAAACCAAGCGACTGCGCCAAATTCCAGACCAAAGTGAAGGTCGGGTTCACGGCCCCCCGCTCAATCTGGCTCAACATTGACTTGGATACGCCGCACCGCTCAGCCAACATTTCCAACGTTAGTCCCTGTTCTTTGCGCGCCTTGCGCACCATCTCGCCCAAATGTGGGGGTGGCATCAGTGATCGGGACATAGACACGCCTTTTACCGTTTGAAACAAAAATACATTATAGCGGAATTCTGCTGCAAACAATGGTTACAAGTGATTCTATTCCGGCTGTGGAACACCTCGAAAAAGTGCACATGCAGCATCTACGGTTTAAAAGTCACGATTTTTTCACTACGCCGCAATGAATCAGGCGTCAAAAACTCCACTATTCCGGCGGATTTACGCCTAACGCGACCATTTGCGCTGCGACGAATCGTCAAATGGGTCGAAAATCAAAAAATTTATGTTATGATTCTGATTGGAGGATAACCTCTGGGGATGAAAATGAGTTCGCGTAAAGACATTCATAATTCGGATATTCCGATACTGTGCCAATCTTGCGAGGCACGACATAAAGGCATCTGCGGTGCATTAGAGCCGCAACAATTGGTCGAGCTGGCGCGACACACAAGACAGGTGCGTCATAAACCAGGCGAGGAGCTGATCGGCGACACCGAAGAGGTCAAATCCTACGCGAACGTAATTTCGGGCGTTGTGAAACTGACAAAAATGCTCGCTGATGGTCGCCAGCAAGTGATCGGCCTGCAATTTGCGCCTGATTTTTTGGGCCGCCCCTTCGCCGAGGAAAGCCGCCTCAGTGCCGAAGCTGCCTCGGGCGTCAATTTATGCAAAATCCCGCGCTCCGCGCTCGAATCGATGGTCAAAACGTCGCCAGAGCTTGAGCATCGCTTGTTGATGCAAACGCTTAAAGAACTTGATTTGGCCCGTGATTGGATGGTGACTTTGGGGCGCAAAACCGCCTCAGAAAAAGTGGCCAGCTTCCTTTATTTGATTGCCACCCATATCGACCCCACCAAAGATATTGAGGAAATGGACAGCATCAAATTTGACCTGCCCCTCACGCGTGTCGATATTGCTGACTTTTTGGGCCTGACCGTGGAAACAATTTCCCGGCAGCTCACAAAAATGCGCAAGGACGGGGTCATTGAGATCGAGAATAACCGCACCTTTTTCGTGCCAAGTTTAGAGCGGCTTGAAGATCGCTGCGGCTAGGTTGACCAATTCGCCATCAATCCCAGCGTCCAGCCGCCAAATAGACGTTTTCAAACTCAACGCAAGTCATCCCTGCGATCACAAGCTGTTTATGACGGCTGGTTTCACCGCGCACCACGTCGACAGCACTGGGACGACACCCCACAGTTTTTGCAATTAACTTGGTGACAGCCTTGTTGGCTTTGCCTTTTTCAGGCACGGCCTGCACCCGCACCACCAATTGCCCCTGCCCGTCCACGTCAGCAACCACAGGACCAATTTCATCCTTGGCGGCATTGGGTGTCACCTTCAAAAACAATAAAAGCCCAGCGCTTGTTTCGCGCCAGGCTTTCAAATCCGGTTCCGCCATTGTTCTCGACTAGAACGCGTACGGATATAAATAAAGCACGATAATTCGTTGCAGCGCAAAAATGCCGATAAACAGCACGATGGGCGAAATATCCAACCCGCCGATACTTGGTACAACACGACGAATTGGGTTGAGCACAGGCTCTGTTAGCCCGTTCACAATCCGCCAAACGGTCGCCACGAACTGGTTAGAGTAGTTGATGACGTTAAACTGCAACAACCAGCTCATCACAATCATGATGATCGCGACCCACCAATAAAGGTTGAGCACCAGCATAATAATTTCCAACAAAACCCGCATAGATGTCTCCGCTTTGCGCTTTTTCTCTTCCTATGTAGCCATTTGCACCGCACATCACAAGGGTCCGAACAGCTTGGCAGCAATCAAAGTAAACAAGCTCAACAAAATTAAACCCGCGCACCCCAAACAGGGCCACGCGGGTTCAAATACTAAATACCTAGATAGGATACGCAAAACTAAATTCCCATCACGTCAATTAAAGTGCACAAACTGTGCCAACCAGTGGAATGCAAGCAATTGTCTATATGTAGGGGGCTTTTTCCAACCACACCTACTAGAACAACTGTTTATGAAGAGATCTTAAGACTTTTCAGCCCGCATTTTGCGAGTGAAGTTGCAATTTGCAAACCTCCACTTGCAGATTGCACTATTTGATTTTTGCCGCGTGACGCACTTCCGCGCGCAGCATTGTGCGTTCTCGTGCCGAAACCCCGATGAGTTCAGCAACCCGCCAAACCATATTGTCTTCCAACTCATGATTGTGCTGGTCCACAAACACCACCTGCCACATCATATTGATGATGGCGTGCTTTTCTTCCACTTCAAGCTGGTTCAGCACTGAGGTGAACGCATATAAATCAACCGCTTCGCTGTTTTGCTCAGTCGCCAACTTAAACAAATCTTTCACCTCATGCGGGTCGAGGCCGTAGTAGGATTGCAAAGTCTTTTTGATTACTTCTTTTTCCTCGTCGCTGCTTTCCCCGTCCACAGCGGAAAGGTGAACCAGCAATGCGGCCACACACAATTTTGGCTCCAAATTGGGCATATCGGCCTTCTTCTTAGCCGAAAACAATTTCGTAATGGCGTCAAACATATCTGTGCATCTTCCTTCCAAGCGACTCAGATTAAGGGTAGAATAATTCCAATAAAAAGGGAATTGTCCTTTAACCTCAATCCCTAACCTCAAACGTCAAAGCGATTTCTATGTTACGCATCACCATGGCCATCGGTGCATTTCTTTTTTTAATGTCTGAGCTGATGCGTGTTCTGGCGCATGAAATTGATGCCGCAAATGCCGGGGTGCAACTCCTCGCCGCCCTGCTGCTTTCAATTGGATTTTTGGCAGTCGCGTTCGGGCCGGAAAACACCAAAATCAAGCGCAACGCCGGATTGATGTGGGTCGGCAGTTGCTTTTTGTTGGCATTTCTTGCTTTTGATCTGTTGGGCTACGGGCGCACCAGCTTGTTTTTGCACCATGACAATTATCTGTTTTGGGCCACACATCTTGGTCTGGCTGCCAGCGCCCTGGTGCTGGCATTTGCACATTGGCAAACGCGGCATATGCAGGATTGGCACCCAGCCCCATTGTTGCTGGCGCTCACAACACTGCTTTTTGTGGGTGCACGCTTGCAAGCTTTGCCCCTCAACTGGCAGTTTGTCACCAGCCTCTTGTGGAGCTTCAGCCTTTTATTTGTCGCTGCGAATCGTTTGAATGATCGCGTTCGCTAGCGCCTAAACCAATTTCTCGATTGCGTGCGCCAACTCAATATCCTTCTCGGACAAGCCGTTGGCGTCGTGCGTGGTCAACAAAATAGACACCTTGTTGTAAACATTAAACCACTCAGGATGGTGGCCTTGCTTTTCCGCCAAAATCGCAACGGAACTCATAAACCCAAATGCTTGCACAAAGTCGTCAAACTTGAAATCGCGTTCAATGCCGTTCTTCACAGGGTTAAAAACCCAATCCGGCAACTGGCCCAAGGCATGCTCGCGGCCTTCAATATCTAATGGCTCAACCATAAAACTCCCTATTCATTCTTCTCCGCGCGGCGTGGCCGATCATCTTGATCGTCTTCCAATATACGCATCGCCGCACCGTCCAGATCTTCATATTGGCCGCTTTTTAAAGACCACAAAAACGCGCCTAAAGCCAGCACGCCAATAATCAAAACAACTGGAATAAGAATCAGTAGAGGGGTCATTCAGCAGCCACCGCTTTCAATTTGGACGCATTTATAGAATGCGTCGGGAGTTCTTTGGTTCCATTTTGTTGGCCCAAACGCAAGCGCAATGCATTTAAGGTGACCACCAAAGAGGAGGAAGACATGGCGATTGCAGCCAACAAAGGCGTTGCAAACCCCATCACCGCCAAGGGAATGGCAACCGCATTATAACACAGTGCCAAGCCAAAATTCTGTTTCACCGCGCGGGAGGCCCGCTTTGACATCTCAACCGCAAAATTAACATCGGCCAAGCGGTTATGGGTAAAAATGAAGTCCGCTGCGTTTCGCCCGACATCGGCGGCGCTTGATGGCGCCATGGACACATGTGCCGCCCGCAATGCCGGCGCATCGTTAATGCCATCGCCAACCATCAGCACTTTTTCGCCCCGGTCACCGGCCGCAGCAATCGCTTCAACTTTTTGATCTGGGGTAAGGGCGCCATGGGCATTTTCCACCTGCAAAGCCTGCGCAATGCTGGCCACAACTTGTTGGCGGTCCCCCGAATAGATCGCCAAATCATACCCGTTGGCCTTTAGCTGCGCCAAAGCCGCTTGTGCATCTGGCCGCAACACATCTTCAAAACCGAAACCGGCAACCATTTTACCGTCGCAGGAAAGGTAAACCTCGCTTTGCGCTGCATCAGAACCTTTATAGTCCGGGTCGCAGAAATCTGCCCGCCCCCAGCGCCACTCATGCCCATCGATTTGCGCCAATACGCCAGCACCGGGCACTTCTTCCGCATCCGTCAGAGACGTCACATGTTGATCCGAATAGGCGCGGGCGAAGGCTTTGGAAAATGGATGCCGCGATAATTGTGCCAATTGTAGCGCCCGCTCCACATGCTTCGGCTCACCAAAAATCTGACCTTTCAATATTGGCGATCCCAAGGTGAGCGTGCCGGTTTTGTCAAAAGCGACACTTGTAATCTGTGCCAGACGTTCAAGTGCCGCACCATCCTTCATCATCACGCCACGTTCAAACAAACGGCCCGCGGCAACAACATGTACGATTGGTACAGCCAAGGCCAGCGCACAGGGGCAAGTGATGATGAGAACAGCGATGGCAGTGACGGTGGCATGATACCAATCGCCATTGTAAAGGCCCCAGCCCAGAAATGTGAACAGCGCCAGCAAATGCACAAAAGGCGCGTAAATTTCAGACGCCCGATCCGCAATACGTTTGTAGCCCGCACGACTACCCTCAGCCGCGTCCATCAGTTCGATCATCCGCGCCAAGAAACTCTGGTGCGCCGCTTTTTCCACTTCGATCTTCAGTGCACCCGACAGATTTGTCGCGCCGCCCAAAACCGACGCGCCCTGCACGCACCGCTCTGGCACTGTCTCACCGGTGACCAACGACATATCCAAATCGCTTTTGCCTTCAATGACACGGCCATCAACTGGAATGCGCTCCCCGGCGGCAACTTCCAAAATCATGCCAACTTGCACGTCGTTCAGTTTGATGAACTCGCGGCGGCCATCGGCCAGAATCTGCACGGCCCCCTTCGGTGCCAATGAAGCCAGGCTGCGCACCGCAGAGCGTGCCCGTTCACGCATCACATGGTCCAATGTGCGCCCAATCAGCAAAAAGAATAAAAGGCTCACTGAAGCGTCAAAATAGGCATGTTCGCCGGAATTGATCGTTTCATAAAGGCTCAAACCCAGCGCCAGCAACACGGCCAATGAAATCGGCACGTCCATGTTTAACCGCCCATGGCGCAAAGCGCCCCACGCAGATTTGAAAAAGACCTGACCTGAGAAAAACACAGTGGGTACAGCAATCAACGCCGAAATCCAGTGAAACAAATCGCGGGTGCTTTCATTGGCACCCGACCAGATGGACACGGAAAACAGCATGATGTTCATGGCGGCAAATCCCGCCACCGCAAGCGCCAAAATCAGCTTTGAAAGGCTCTTGTCCTTGCCCGGCTCCTCAGCATCAAGCAAAAAGCAGCGATAGCCTGCGCGGCCAATGGCAGCTACTAAATCCATCGGGGCCGCACCATTTTTAGCGGTAAACACCACCTTCACCCGCTTGGTGGACATATTCACCCGCGCCGATTGCACCATATCCAACCCATTCAATTCCGTTTCAATGGATTTGATGCAGGCGGCACAATGCATATCCGGCACGCCAAATTCGACCTGTCGCTGCCCCTCACCAAGGTCAGCGGCGGCGGCGATGATCGCTTCATTGCTTATCTGGTGGTCAGCATCCGCAACAATTTGCGAACCCGCTTCCACCCCAGGTGCACAGCAGCTCATTTGCTTAGTCCACTATTAGCCGCTCACGATAAGTGAACGGAATATCGTTGGCACTGATCAATTGCACTTCCACATCCCATGCGCCTTTGGCCAGCTCATGCTCAGCTGTGAAATCGCCATTGGCAGCGGGCAACATGGTGACCATATGGTCCTCACGCTCATGGCTTGGGCGCATCAATTTCACATCAGCTTCTGACGCAGAAACCGGCGCCCCTTTTGCGTCCAACAGGCGATACCGCAAAACACCACCTTCAATCGCAAAGCTTGGTGTCCAGCCCAGGGCATCCTGCACCCGATTGGCTTCCAGCTTCTCATTAAAATGCTGGCTGGCCACATATGAGTTTTTCACCACGAGGCCCGTCCAACTGGTGGTGGCGAAATACGCCATGATCAGATTAACGGTGATAATGGTGCCGAAGAACAGGCCGATCACCATCAACATATGCTTGCCTGTAAACTCTTTTGGCTTTTTCGTCTGCGCCATTGTTTGCTCCATCATCTTCACTCCCGTGGCATTTCAAATTTCACGGTTTCGCGTGAGCTTTCTTCGCCGAACACATCAACGACGACAAAGTCAAACCGTACAGGATTTTCATTCAATTGTTGAGGCATAGCCCGCACATAAACACGCAGTGGCAAAACCCGGTCAGGCTCAACATCCAACACAATGTCGGTCTGCGGCTCGTCAACGGAGCTCGCCAAGGTCATTTCGCCACTCGGCAAGCCTTCAATCGACAAGCGAATGGTCCGGGGTTCGGGCGTCATATTCAAAATCTTGACGTCATAACCATTGCGCACCGCACCATCTGAAAGCTGCACATAGAGCGGGTTCCGGTCATGCTGCACATTCACATCCAACCGATCGCGCAAGGACAAAGCAATCAACATGCCCAAACCAATCGCGGCCCAGAAGCAGAAATAGACCAGCGTGCGCCACCGAATGATCGAACGCCAATTGGTGCGTTTCACCCGATCGAGCAACTTGCCCTTGTCATCCCGCACTTTGGTGGGATCAATCGTGGCAGAGCCTGTCGTCGCCAACTGCATGTTTTCGTTATAGTCATTCAGCGTTGTGTAGGAGATCAGGCCACGTTCGCGGTCCAACTTGTCCATCACATTATCACACGCATCAATACAAAGCGCACAGGTGATGCATTCAAGCTGCTGCCCATCGCGAATATCAATGCCCATTGGACACACCGCAACACAAGCGTTGCAATCGACGCAATCACCAACCGTCTTGCCTTCCTTCAGCGCCTTTTTGGAATGTTTGGTGCGCGGCTCACCCCGCCAATCATTATAGGTCACCGTCAGCGAGTGCTCGTCGAGCATCGCGCCCTGAATGCGCGGCCAAGGGCACATATAGGTACACACTTGCTCGCGCATCAGCCCACCAAATGTGTAGGTCGTCGCCGTCAGGATCAGAATGGTGAAATAGGCCACCATCGGCGCTTCGAATCGGATCACGTCCATAAACAGCGTCGGCGCATCGGCGAAATAGAAAATCCACGCGCCGCCCGTGGCCACGCCAATCAGAAGCCAGGTGCTGTGTTTGGCCACCCGCCGCCAAATCTTGTTTAGGGACCAAGGTGCATCGTCGAGCTTCATGCGCTGATTGCGGTCGCCTTCAAAAAAGCGCTCAACCACCAAAAACAGATCGACCCACACGGTTTGCGGGCAGGTATAGCCGCACCAGGCCCGGCCAACGGTGGAGGTGATCAAAAACAACCCCACCCCGGCCATCACCAAAAGGCCGGCAACATAATAAAATTCTTGCGGCCAAATCTCGATGAAAAAGAAGTAGAAACGGCGATTGGCCAAATCCACCAGCACGGCCTGATCCGGGGCATATTCGCCGCGGTCAA
Organism: Maritalea myrionectae; assembly: GCF_003433515.1. GTDB lineage: Bacteria > Pseudomonadota > Alphaproteobacteria > Rhizobiales > Devosiaceae > Maritalea > Maritalea myrionectae. Next base: position 377,766 of record NZ_CP021330.1, on the reverse strand, counting down.
ACCGCAGCCATGGCGTGATATAGTAAATGCCCAAGGTCACGATCATGATGATCCATTTCAACCGACGGAAATTACCATTTACCCGTTTGGGGTGAATTTTTTTTCGCGCAGCATAAAGTGGCGCACGTTGCCCTGCGCGGTTAACCGCTTCCACGTCATAGTCTTCAACGTGGGTTTCACCCTTGGAGGTGGCTGTATCTGTCATGCTAAATGATCCCTATCCATCGCATTAGAGGCAAGACTAGATTATTCCACCCTGGCGAGTGTTGATATGAGTCAATTCCCCTCGCGACAATTTGTCAGTCTCGGAACAAAGACCTTGCTCACCAAATTATGATTGTGAGGCGCATCCAGCACCGATTATAGTTCAAATTCCTTGCAAGAAGTATGGTGACCATCATGGCAGATCACAAAGACTATCAAAAGACCCAAGACGCCCTCGAAAAACTGACTGAAGAGCAGTTCTATGTGACCCAAAAAAATGGCACCGAGCGCCCATTCCAAAATGAATATTGGGACCACAATGAAAAAGGCATCTATGTCGATATCGTCTCGGGTGAGCCGCTGTTTGTTTCATCCGATAAGTTCGATGCCGGGTGCGGCTGGCCCAGCTTTTCGCGGCCCATCAACCCAAGCTGGGTGAAGGAAAATACCGACACCACCCACGGCATGGTGCGCACCGAAGTCCGCTCCCACCATGGCGACAGCCATTTGGGCCATGTGTTTGATGACGGGCCTGCAGAAATGGGCGGGTTGCGCTATTGCATCAATTCCGCCGCATTGCGCTTTATCCCCTCTTCCAAAATGGAAGAAGAAGGCTATGGTGAGTATTTAGAGCTACTCGACACATAGGGATCAAGTCATGGGCGACAAAGCAATCAATCTAAGCGAAAAATTCTCAACTTTCACCGAGCAATGGTCGCCCAAAATTGTCGCCCAACTCAACGATTATGACATCCTGATCGCCAAGGTTGAAGGCGAGTTTAATTGGCACAATCATCCTGACACCGATGAAATGTTTATGGTGATTGAGGGTGAAATCACCATCGAAATGAAAGATGGCGACGTAACCCTTGGTCCCGGCGAACTTTATGTGGTGCCCAAAGGCAAGCAGCACCGCCCGGTGGCCAAAGCTGAAGCTAAGATCATGCTGTTTGAACCAGCAGGCGTGCCCAACACGGGTGACCCGGCCACGGCAGCGACCAAAGAATTGGTCTAACCCACTTGTTTTAAACAATCTTGCCCTCATAATGGCCGCACAACTCATTCGTCAGCCAAGGCACGTTCATGCCCCATGAATTTCAATTCGCCCTGATCTTGATCGGCATAATGGGCTTTGCCCTTTTTGTGCGACCGATTGAAAAATCATGGATCACCCTGCCGATATTCTTTGCCGGGTTGGGGTTTGGCCTTGGTCCGGCCGGGTTGGGCATCATCAATCTTGAAATTGACGACAGCACCATCCACACCGTGGTCGAAATCACATTGATTCTCACCCTGTTTCTCGACGCATCAAAAATCCGGCTACGCAATCTTAAAACCCATTATGGCTTGCCCGCACGCATGTTGTTGATTGGCATGCCGCTCACCATCGCCTTGGGCACAATTTTGATCATCCTGCTCTCCCCAGACCTGCCCTGGGCCATGGCACTGTTAACGGCCGCCATCTTAACCCCCACAGATGCAGCGCTGGCCCAACCGATCTTGGCAGATAAAGATGTGCCCATGCGCCTTTCAGAGGCAATCAATGTGGAAAGCGGCCTCAATGATGGCATGGCCCTGCCCGTGGTGGTGTTCGCGGCATTGCTGATGGCCAATGAAGCCAGCAGCAGCAGCATCAACCTCACCCCTATCGCCATTGGCCAATTTGTTGGCGCGCAAGTCGTTTTTGGCCCGTTGGCGGGCATTGTGATCGGCTATCTCGGTGCCAAATTGCTCGATTTGGCCACCCATCACAAATTCACCCAACCCATTTATGAAGGCATCTTTTTCCTCAGTGTGGGGCTGGCCGCCTTTTTCGGCGCTGAAACCATTGGCGGCAACGGTTTTATCGCCGCATTTGTTGCCGGGCTGACCTTCGGCAATGTAAAAATGACGCGCCACAAATTCATCACCGAGTTTTTGGAAGGCGAAAGCACGTTCCTCTCTATTCTCACTTTTATGATTTTTGGTGCCGTGCTGGCCCCCATCGGGTTGGCCCATGCCAATTGGACCACATTGCTCATCGCCATTGGGTTCTTGACCCTCGTGCGCATGCTGCCCATCGCCATCAGCCTGATTGGCGAAAAGCTGCACCTTTATGAGCGTTTTATTCTGGGCTGGTTTGGACCCAAAGGATTGGCCTCAATTCTATTCGCGCTGTTTGTCGCCGAGCAATATGAGCTGCCCTTTGTTGATGAAATGCTGGCCTGCACCGTGTTGACCGTTGGCCTGTCCATTCTGGCCCATGGGCTAAGCGCCAAACCCCTTGCCCATCACTTTGAAAAAACAATGCAGAAAGTCAAAAAACCATGAGCAAATGGTTCGCCCCCATCACCCTTGAAGCCCAAACCGCCAAATTGGTGCCGCTGAGCCACGACCATCTGGCCGACTTGCAAGCCGCCAGCGCCGAAGGTGAATTGCATAAACTTTGGTACACCAGCATAGCCGCGCCGGAAAAAATGGAAGCGGAAATTGATCGACGGCTGGGCTTGCAGGCTGAGGGCATGATGCTCCCTTTCAGCGTCATCGATCAGCGCACGGGCAAAATCATCGGCCAGACCACATTTCTCAATCTTAATTCGACGAATCGCCGCGCCGAGATTGGCGCCACCTGGTATGCCAAAGCGGCCCAACGCTCACCCATCAATACCGAATGCAAGCTGATGCTGCTCACCCACGCCTTTGAGGACATCAAAGTGAATGTGGTGGAGTTCCGCACTCACCATTTAAACCATCAAAGCCGACGCGCCATTGAGCGATTGGGCGCAAAGCTGGATGGCATTTTGCGCAACCACATGATCATGCCCAATGGCAGCTTGCGCGACACGGCGGTCTATTCAGTGTTGCCCCATGAATGGCCCGCCATAAAAGCCAACCTGCAATGGCAATTGGACAAGCCGCGCGACTAGGCGCGGCCAATCCAATCAATTTTGTACTCAGCTTGGTAGCCCTAGGGCCGCACGGCCCTCTTCGGTTTTCATGGAGAAATCCTGCCCCAGATAATCGTCACCAGCGGGGCCACATAAAAAGGCGATCGCCTTGGCCACCCATTCAGGTGAAATATGCACAGATGGGTCCAATGCGCTGACCGGGTTGATGCCAGAGGCTTTGATTTCAACTTGCATCTGTGTTACCACCGTACCGGGGCTTAAGCCAATTGAGCGGATGCCCTGTGTTGCATATTCCTTGTGCAATGTGCGGGTCAACTGCAGCAAACCCGCCTTGGTGGCACAATAATGGCTCCATCCTTCAAGCGCGCCATAGGCCGCGCCGGAGCTGATATTGATGAAGGTGCCACCCTTTTTCGCCAGCATCTGCGGCAGCGCCGCATGCATCATATAATAGGGGCCCTTCAAATTCACATCGACCATGTGTGACCAGGCGGAAGGGTCACTATCGCCAATTCGGGCGATGGGGTCGATCAGCCCTGCATTATTGACCACAATATCCACGCCACCAAAGGCCTCGGCCTTTTCAACCGCCGCCTGCACCGCGTCATACTCAGCCACATCACAGGCGACAACTTCCACACGCTCGCCACTCGGGTCCAACGCCTTGGCAAGCGCCTCCAACTTGTTTTGCGATCGGGCCAACAAAATCAAATTGGCGCCAAGCTCAAACAAATGCCGCGCCGCGGCTTCGCCGATGCCCCGGCTGGCCCCAGTGATCAAAATTGTCTTGTTTTGAAAATTCATCACATACTCCTTAACTGCACCGACGTTAGCAAAGAGTTTTTGCGCAATAAATAGCTTCGCATACATGATTTTATTGCTATATTTGCAATAATGCAGATTGAAGATTTAGACATCGCACTAGACGTGGCCCGCAGCAAAAGCTTCGCCCAAACTGCGCGCGACCACAATATGGACCCCAGCAATGTGACGCGCGCCGTGGCACGGTTGGAAGATCGCTTGGGCTTTCAATTGTTTCAGCGCTCTACCCGGCGGGTGAACCTCACCGATAAAGGCCAGCAATATCTGGATCAGATCGCGCCGCTTTTAGCTGGGTTGAAAGACGCCGAACGCGCCGCCCAAGCTCAAATCCTGGAGCCGGAAGGCCAAGTGCGCCTCACCTGTTCCGCCGCATTTGGCCAAGAAGTGCTGCTGCCACTTTTGCAAAAATTTCGGGCCCAATTTCCGCGCATCGACCTAAAGATCCATATGACCGATGATAATATGCCGCTGCTGGAGCGGCAGATCGATATGGCCTTGCGCTTTGCCCCCACACCCCGCGGCAATATGCACGCCACCAAATTATTGTCGCCAATTTATCATTGCGTCGGCAGCCCTGCATGGCGAGACAAAATCAACACGCCACAAGATTTGGTGGCCGCCGATTGCCTTTTGCTGGATTTGCCGCCGGCGCTCACCCCATGGCATTTCCAAAAGGCCACCACCAATCAGAAGTGCACCATTGATGCCAAAGGCACATTATCGCTGTCCGCACCATTGGCCGTGCTGAAAGCGGCCTGTGCAGGACACGGCCCGACCCTTTTGCCAAACTGGCTGACAAAGTCGGCCCTGGAAACTGGAGATCTGGTGAATTTACTGCCTGATTGGCGGGGGCAGATGCACGAAGCGCAAACCCATTTATGGCTCCTGCACCACCCGCATCGCCATATGCCCTTCACCATTCGCCTTGTAAGGGACTTTTTGATTGATCACATTGGCGGGCAATAGATCAGGCGGTTTGCGCGACGGCGTTGCGCTTTTGGGCAAAATTCGCACGGCCCCAATCGCCCAATGAGCTCATCACCGACTCCAGGCCTTGGCCCACCTCAGTTAGAGAATATTCCACATGCGGCGGCACCACCTCAAACACGTGGCGATTCACAATGCCGTCTTCTTCCAGTTCGCGAAGGGTCAAGGTCAGCATGCGTTGGGTGATGTCGGGAATGGCACGCCGCAATTCGCCAAAGCGCAGCGGCCCATCAATCAGATTATGCACGACAATCAATTTCCACTTTCCGCCCAATTTTGACACCGCATAAACGACGGGGCAAAGCTGACTTCTTGTCTCCTCATCCATCGATTCGGGCATCTTGAGCCCATGAATATGTATATTATCGCACATTTTTTTCTCCGCACATTTTGCGCTTTTCCGGCGCAATGGCCCAGCTTTGCTTTAGGCACATCTTTGTTAGTATACTTTATGTACCTACATATCAAAATAGTGCCTTCTTGCGATTTTTATCCCAATGCCCCCATTTAGGTCAAGCGCCGCCACCAACTGATGGACTATCCCCATCTGGCGACAAGAAATTTTGACCAATTAGGAATGTTCAAATGACGAAAGTTGCAATTGTTTTTCACTCTGGCTATGGCCACACCGCCAAACAAGCTGAAGCCGTACGCAATGGTGTTGCCCGCACCAACGCAAACCCTATTTTGATCCCCGTGGAAGAAGCGGACAATCATTGGGATGATCTCAAAGACGCCGATGCCATCATTTTCGGCAGTCCCACCTATATGGGCAGCGTTTCCGGCGAGTTTAAAGCCTTCGCCGACAAAAGCTCCAAAGTTTGGTTCGAACAAGGCTGGAAAGACAAGGTCGCCGCAGGTTTCACCAACTCATCCAGCTTGAATGGCGACAAGCACTCCACCCTGCAACAGCTTTCATTGCTGGCCGCCCAGCACGGCATGCATTGGGTGAGCTTGGGCCTGATGCCGGGCAACAATTCGTCCACCGGTTCGGAAGAAGATTTGAACCGTCTGGGCGCATCCCTTGGCGCGATGGCCCAATCCAACGCAGACCAAGGCCCCGAACATGGCCCCATTCCATCTGATTTGGAAACCGCAGCCCATTTGGGCGAGCGCGTCGCCACAATCGCCCGTCAATTCGCCGCCGCGAAAAAGATTGCTGCCTAACCCGGGCAGAACCTCAACCTCTTTACCAAAACAAAAGGGCCCCAAATTGGGGCCCTTTCTTCGATCTGTGATCTATTATAGCGAAAGCCTACTGACCGCCGCCTAGTGAGTGCACATAAACCGCCAATTGCTTAACCGTTGCGTCACCCAAGCGCTCTTGCCAGGCAGGCATCGCCCCATGTTGTGGATTGTTGATTTGCGCAGAAATCGCCTCAACGCCACCACCATAAAGCCAAATGGCATCATTCAAGCTTGGTGCCCCAAGTTCAGCGATACCGCCAGCATCTTCACCATGACAGGCTGTGCAGTTCTCTTCGAACAAGGTCTTACCTTCTTCAAGATAGGCCTCGTCATGTTCGTCACCGGAAAGGCTGGCCACATAATGCGCAGTTGCACGAATTTGATCACGCTCCCAAAACTCGCCAAAAGCGGGCATTTCACCAACGCGTGTATCGTCATCAGCCTCATAGCGCACCCCGTGAGAGATCGTGGCATAGATCTCATCAATCGTGCCGCCCCAAATCCACTCATCATCATTCAGGTTCGGGAAGCCAACGGCCCCTTCAGCACCAGCACCGTGGCACTGAGAGCAATAGACCTTGTAGGCAGATTCGCCACCTGCAACCGCAAAGCGGGTCAGGTCTGAATTGTCGAGAACCGCACCAACTTCCATATCGTTGATCTGACTGACAAACTCCTGTTTCGCTTCATCCGCCGCTGCAACATTTTGGGCCAATTCAGCTCGGCTTGAATAGCCAAGAATGCCTGGTGTTGCACCATTGATCAGCGGAATAGCAGGATAGAGAATGCAGTAAATCACCGCCCAAACGATTGTGCCGTAAAAGGTCCACAACCACCAACGAGGCATAGGTGTGTTAAGCTCTTTAATCCCGTCCCACTCGTGACCGGTGGTTTCAACGCCGCTGATTTCATCAATTTCTTTTTTACTCATCGGCCTATTCCTCTCCTTGAGGCGAACGATCATCTTTTAAAGGAATCTGGGCTGCCATTTCCGCATGTTTTTTGGCGCCAGGGCGGAACATAAACAGCACCACCCCAACAAAAACCACGAACAAGTACAAAAGCCCCCAACTGTCCGCGAAGTGTCGAAAAGCATTGTAATCCATTGTCTTTTCTCCCTTAGCGATAGTTTGCTTGCGCGTCGTATGAGCTGAAATCAACCAGCGTACCGAGCATTTGCATATAGGCCACCAACGCATCCATTTCGGTCAAACGTGTTGGGTCACCATCAAAGTCACCCAAAACCGCTTTAGGATAACGCGCTTCCAAACCATCCCAGTCTGCATCCGGGTCGGCCTGCGCCTTCAGATCAGCGTCGGCATTATCAACCATTTCTTGCGTATAGGGCACGCCCACACGCTGGTTAGCCACCAGATGGTCCTGTGCTCTAAAGCCCAGATCCGCTTCCGCCAAGAAGCTGTAACTTGGCATCACGCTTTCTGGCACCAGCGATTGTGGATCTTTCAAATGCTGGACATGCCATTCATTTGAATATCGATCCCCAACCCGCGCCAAGTCAGGCCCGGTCCGCTTTGACCCCCATTGGAAGGGGTGGTCATACATCGACTCTGCAGCCAATGAATAATGGCCATAACGCTCAACCTCGTCCCGGAAAGGACGGATCATTTGTGAGTGGCAATTGTAGCACCCTTCACGAATGTAAATGTTCCGGCCGGCCAGTTCGAGCGGGGTGTAGGGCCGCATACCCTCCACCTCTTCAATGGTGTTTTCCAAGTAGAACAAAGGCGCGATCTCAACGATACCACCAATGGACACTGTCACCAGGCCTGCGACCAGCAATAGGGTTGCGTTACGTTCAATAACACCGTGTTTATCTAACAATCCCATGGTTCAACCCCTTATTCTGCTGGTTGCGCTGTGGCAACGTGCGCGACAGCGATTGGTTTTTCGTTGCGGGTTTTGCCTTTGATGGTCATGTACACATTGTACGCCATCACCAAACCGCCCACGAGGTACATGGCCCCGCCAACAGCCCGAAGGATGTAGTATGGCTTCAACGCAGCCACAGTTTCCGCGAAGGAATAAACCAGGAAGCCTTCAGCATCATATTCGCGCCACATCAGGCCCTGAGTGATGCCAGAAACCCACATCACAGCGGCATAAACAACGATGCCGAGTGTGGCGAGCCAGAAGTGCCAGTTGACCATGCGCATTGAATACAACCGATCACGACCCCAAAGACGTGGCACCAAGAAGTAGATCATGCCAAAGCTGATCATACCAACCCAGCCCAACGCACCAGAGTGCACGTGTCCAATGGTCCAGTCAGTGTAGTGAGACAAGCCGTTCACCGCTTTAATGGACATCATTGGTCCTTCAAAAGTGGACATGCCGTAGAACGCCACCGCAATCACCATCATCCGGATAATCGGGTCGGTCCGCAATTTGTCCCATGCGCCAGAAAGCGTCATCAAACCATTGATCATGCCGCCCCAAGAAGGCATCCACAACATAATGGAGAACACCATGCCCAAAGTCTGCGCCCAATCAGGCAACGCTGTGTAGTGCAAGTGGTGTGGCCCAGCCCAGATATACATAAAGATCAGTGACCAGAAGTGGATGATGGACAAGCGGTATGAGTAAACCGGGCGCTCAGCCTGTTTCGGCATAAAGTAATACATCATGCCCAAGAAGCCGGCGGTCAGGAAGAAGCCCACCGCATTATGGCCATACCACCATTGGGTCAACGCATCTTGCACGCCAGCAAACGCTGAATAGCTCTTGATGGAAAATGGAGAGACCGGCATCGCCAGATTGTTCACTACATGCAGCAGGGCGATGGTGAAGATAAAGGCAAGATAGAACCAGTTGGCCACATAAATGTGTGGCTCTTTGCGTTTAAACAAAGTTCCCATGAACAGGATCAAATAACCTACCCAAACAATGGTAAGCCAGAGATCGACATACCATTCAGGCTCTGCATATTCGCGCCCCTGGGTAATGCCGAGCAAATAGCCGGTGGCCGCCATCAGAATGAAAAGCTGGTAGCCCCAGAACACAAATTGCGTCAGACCGTCAGAGATCAGGCGGGCACTGGTGGTGCGCTGCACAACATATAAGCTGGAGGTGATCAACGCCGTGCCGCCAAATGCAAAAATCACCGCGGAGGTGTGCAAGGGGCGCAAACGGCCGAAATTCAAATAGGGTTCAATATTGAGCACTGGAAAAGCCAACTGCAATGCGGCAATAACCCCGACCAGAAAGCCCACAACGCCCCAGAATGTGGTCAGGATCACACCTGCCCGAATAGGGTCGTCAAAATAGCCCGATTTATCAACCGGTGCCGCATCGCCCGCAAAATCCACTTTGCGAAGGACATAAATTGTGCTCAGCGCGAGCGCAAAAAACACCACCCACGCATGTGTTTGAAATAATACGTCTTGTGCAAAGCCCGCCGCCAAAAGCGACAAAACGGCCCCAAATGCCAGCAAGATCGTCCAGCCTAAATTTCTCATATTTCCCCGCAGAAAATAATCTCGGTTTAAGTTTAACCGGAAAGTCGACCCGGTTTGCCCCATCCGCAACTTATCGAGATGCGGTTGCTACCTCGTTGATCTAGGTCAAGGCCAAATGCAATTTTCAGCGTCATCATACGCTGAGTTTGGTACAACCCTTTTAAAGAACAAATCAAAGCAACATGAAAACCGATAGCACATCCGCACGGCAGAAAAATAGATCGCAATCGATGCTTGACGATTTTGACGCACACCAGCATCAAATGGAAGTGCTGTGCGGTCGTCTGGAATTGATCGCGGATTTGCTGCCTGATCAGGCAGATCCGACTTTGTGCAAATTCACAAGTGACGGCATGGTGAAAACGCTTTCAGATGCACAAACATTTGAAGAAAAAGAGCTATTCCCAGCGCTTGAAGCGGTCGGTGCATTAGAGTCGGACATGAGCAAAATCATCGCACAATTGCGCGACGAGCATTATGAAGATTTGTGCTTTGCCGAAGAAATCCGTGAAAATCTGCGCACAATCATTGAGGGCGAACCCACACAGTCAGCCAATGCGACCGGATATATGTTGCGCGGTTTTTTCGAAAAGCTGCGTCGCCACATGGCTTATGAACGCCACCTCACCGCCAGCCTGAGACAAAAAAAAGCGCCGGGCAGACCCGACGCTTCTTAACTTCCTAGCTTGAAAGCCATTATTATGAGGCTTTTGCCGCAGCGCGCGATGCACGCTTACGATCATTTGGATCAAGCATAATCTTGCGCAGGCGAATGCTCTTTGGCGTCACTTCCACATACTCATCGTCAGCGATGTAAGAAAGCGCTTGCTCCAACGACATCTTTTTCGGCGTGGTCAGCTTCACTGCTTCATCCTTGCCGGATGCACGCATATTGGTCAGCTGCTTGCCTTTAAGCACGTTCACTTCCAGATCATTGCCACGTGAGTGCTCACCAACGATCATGCCTTCATAAACATCAACGCCTGGCTCGATGATCATCGGCCCACGATCTTCCAGATTGAACATGGCAAACGCAACCGCTTTGCCCGTACCGTTGGAAATCAGAACGCCCGTGCGTCGACCCTGCATTTTGCCCCGGAACGGGGCATATTCGTGGAACACACGGTTGAAAATGGCTGTGCCGCGCGTATCCGACAGCAGTTCGGGTTGATAACCAATCAAGCCACGTGTGGGCACATGGAACACCAAACGGGTGCGACCACCGCCAGAAGGCTTCATCTCGATCAAATCGCCCTTACGTTCCGCCAGTTTTTGCACCACAGGACCAGAAAATTCTTCATCCACATCGATGATGACTTCTTCAATCGGCTCCAGCTTGACGCCGTTTTCTTCGCGGTAAACCACTTTTGGACGCCCAAGGCACAATTCAAAGCCTTCGCGGCGCATAGTTTCAATCAAAACGGACAACAGCAATTCACCACGTCCAGCCACGTCATAGCTGTCGCCATCAACGCCATCAGTCACTTGCAAGGCCACGTTGCCTTCAGCTTCTGCATGCAAACGATCGCGAATAACGCGCGATTGCACTTTGTCACCTTCTTGGCCAGCCAATGGCCCATCATTCACACGGAACGACATGGTCAAGGTTGGTGGATCGATCGGCTGCGCTTGCAAAGCTTCCTTTACTGTCGGTGCGGCAATGGTGTCCGCAACCGTTGTGGTCATAAGGCCAGACAGCGCCACAATGTCGCCCGCCTTGGCTTCTTCCACTGGCACGCGCTCCAACCCCTTAAAGGTCAACACTTTAGAAACACGTCCACGCTCAATCACCGTGCCGTCGCTCGAAAGGCCATGCACTTGATCATTTGGCTTGATGGAACCAGATACAATCCGGCCCGTCAAAATTCGACCCAAAAACGGGTTGGATTCAATCGTTGTGGCCAACATTTTGAATTCACCTGGCTCAACATGCGGCTCAGGCACATGATCAATCACCATGTCCAACAATGGGGTCATGCTCTCTTGCGAACCGCTTGGATCGTCTGCCATCCAGCCCTGCTTTGCAGAACCATAAAGCACCTTAAAATCCAACTGTTCCTCGGTGGCATCCAGCGCCACAAACAAGTCAAAGATTTCGTCAAGCACTTCGTCGGCGCGTTGGTCTGGCTTATCGATCTTGTTGATGGCCACAATTGGCTTCAAGCCAATTTTCAGCGCTTTCGACAACACAAACTTAGTTTGTGGCATTGGGCCTTCGGCGGCATCCACCAAAATGATAGCCCCATCCACCATGTTCAAAATACGTTCAACTTCACCACCAAAATCGGCGTGGCCTGGCGTATCCACAATATTGATGTGCGTGTCTTTCCAATCAACCGAAGTAACTTTGGCCAAAATGGTGATGCCACGTTCGCGCTCCAGATCATTGCTGTCCATAGCCCGTTCTTCAACGCGTTGGTTTTCGCGGAAGGAGCCTGACTGTTTCAAAAGCACGTCAATCAAAGTCGTTTTGCCATGGTCAACGTGCGCGATGATGGCGATATTGCGCAAAGCCATTTTATAGATCCAATCTATTGGGAGTTTTATCTGAGGCTGCTTTACTGCTGATCTGGCTTTGGAGCAAGTTATATTTGCCCAAACAGCTGAAAAACCGGGTCTTAAGCGGCTTCATTTGTTGTTTTAGGTAAATATGTGGGCCTCGCGCAACAGCAACCCACACCCAAAGCAAAGTTTAAATGTGCTTGCCCTTGTTCCAATTTTGCTTGGCCAGCAGTTTTTCACCGGCGGCTTCCGCGCCTTCTTCCAGCGTGGTGCCCATGGAATCGTTCCACCGATTGAGATAGCCGAATAGCGCTATTACGCCCAGTATTTCGACAATTTCACCCTCATCCCAATAGGTCCGGACCAGCTCTATCAACTCCGCGTTGACCCGATTGGGCACGCTCGCCGCAGCAATTGCCAACTCAAACGCAACTTTTTCGGCTGGCGTATAAAGGTCGCTGTCGCGGAATGACCAGACATTTTCTATCCGCATTTGCGATGCCCCATAGCGTTCAGCAGCTAGTGCTGTGTGGGCCTGACAATAGCGGCAGCCTGCCGTCGTTGAAGCAATATAGCCAATCAATCGCTTTTGCTCAGCAGTGACACCACCCTGATTTTCCATCACAGCTTTGTTCAGCTCGATAAACGCTTTCGCAATGCGCGGGCGCCGCTGCATGGTCAATATGGAATTCGGCGGGAAACCCAAGGTTTCGTTAAAAAACTCAGCCAACTCCATCACGTCTTTATCGTGATCTCGCGCCAACGGCGTCACCAACGGCATATTCCCCCCTTTAGTGGCTCGTAGAATTGTCTGACAATTTTTACCGAGTCCTTTAAACAATGGCAACATGCAATTTTTGGCATGTTTTTGCCCTCACGCCCCCAACAATTGGGCTGCCTTTGAACTATGCAGACAGCAAATTTTATGTAGAGTGTGATAATCTTCATTCGCACTCTGGCCCACCATCATGCTCAAAGACTTTTCCGCGCAAGCCCTGTTCATGGGCATTCTGGTTGCCTTTGTTGGCTTCGCCAGCTCATTTGCCGTCGTGCTACAAGGCCTGCGCGCCACAGGGGCGACAGACGCACAAGCTGCCACCGGATTGATGGCTCTTTCCATTGCCATGGGCCTTGGCGGCATCTATCTCGCACGCAAATATCGCATGCCCATTTCGGTGGCCTGGTCGACCCCTGGCGCAGCGCTCCTGATCAATTCGGGCCCCGTAGATGGTGGCTTTGAGGCGGCAATCGGTGCGTTTATCATCAGCGCCATCTTGGTCATCATCGCTGGGCAAGTGAGGCCCTTTGGACGCTTGATCAACAAAATCCCAAGCGCCATCGCCAACGCAATGCTCGCGGGTATCCTGGTGATCCTGTGTTTTGCCCCCTTTAAGGCCATCGCCTTCAATCCGGCTTTAGGCTTGCCAATCGTGCTGGCTTGGTTGATCGTCGGGCGGTTCAACAAAGTGCTCGCTGTGCCAGCCGCGTTGATTGCCTTTGTGATCGTGGTGGTGCTGGCCATTGAGTTGCCCGACAACAGCGCCGAATTGCTGGCCGCAGCATTCCCCCCAAATGTGGCGATCGTGATGCCCAGCTTTAGCTGGCCCGCTTTGTTTGGACTGGCGCTGCCCCTATTCTTCGTCAATATGGCCAGCCAAAATATACCCGGCATTACGGTTTTGCGTGTGCATGATTACGATCCACCCTCAGGCAATTTATTCTCGACAACAGGCTTGTTCAGCTTGTTTTCAGCCCCCTTCGGGGCACATGGGGTCACCTTGGCAGCCATCACTGCCGCCATGTGCGCCAGCGAAGATGCGCACACGGATCCGAGCAAACGCTATTGGGCCGCAATTGTTGCGGGCATCGCCTACGTCTTGCTGGGGCTGGCTGCGGGCATCGCCGCCACATTCATCACGCTGGCGCCTGCCATCTTAATTGAAGCCGTGGCAGGCTTGGCGCTCATCGGCGCTTTCGCCGGTTCAGCCAAAGCCGCCTTCGAGCAAGAAAACCATCGCGAGGCCGCAGCCGTCACCTTTTTGATCAGCGCATCCGGGGTGAGCTTTTTTGGCGTCGCCGGGGCGTTTTGGGGGCTGCTGGCGGGCATCTTTATTGTAACCGCCAATAATCTGGTGCGCCGTCGGCGCGACAAATCCGCCAAAAAGTAAAGGCCTCCCATCTGGCGCTGGGAGACCTTTTAATTCGATTGATCAGCAGTGAAACGGGAGTCCACGATGCTTGAAAAATCAAGGACATAGTGCCTGAACTCCCCCCTAAAGCTCAAGATGACCCAAATGATACCAACGCGCTTTCGCGCTGAAATCATTGCAGAACAGCTATTGTGCCAAATTTGATTTAGAATTGAATGGTTTGACCAATGGAATTCCGGATCTGAAGGCCCGAATTGTCCGGCAAATTTCCCTGTTGCGAACAAGGCCAATCTAAGTCCAAGGCCAAATCGTGCGGCCAGCTCACCTGCGTCAAGGTCAGGCCCTGCGAGGTGACATTGTCCAATGGGTGACCCTTGGTCCATTCAATCAAATTGGGGGTCGTACTAGGAAAGCGATAGGGGCCGACTTGCAACCCGAATTGCCAAGTCAGTGCGCCACGGGCCAACGAAACCACTTCATACTGATCCGCGCCCAACTTCTGTGTCGCTTGCGCGATATTGTCGGTGCGCACCACCAAACCAATATACCGCACCTCGTCGGTTTCAAACGTGAAATCATCCAGCCCAAACCATCGAGCGCGCTTAGGCGTCGCCGCAGGATTGGGAGCAATCAATTCAAGATAAAGGGGATAGCCGGACGCCTCCAGCCGCCATAATTTGTTATGAGTGGCAAACAATTCATGTTCGCCACCCCCAAAGGGCGCAGCGCCAAACCATTCAGTAAGTTGTGCGGCACCACGCGCCAAGTCGGCAGTGCCCAACACCAAATGATCCAGCGTCAATTTCATTTGTTCTGGTCGCGGCGCGCCGCGTAGGTTTTCAACCGCAATCCATTGAGCTGGATAAAGCCTTGGGCATCCTGATGGTCATAGGTGCCAGACCCTTCTTCAAAGGTCACCAGATCTTCAGAATAAAGCGAGAATGGTGAGGAACGGCCAACCACTGTGGCGCTGCCTTTATAAAGCTTCAACCGCACTTCACCAGCAACCATTTCCTGGCTCTTATCGATCAAGGCCTGCAGCATTTCACGCTCGGGTGAATACCAAAAACCATTATAGATCAGCTCGGCATAGCGTGGCATGATCTCATCTTTAAGATGAGCAGCGCCGCGATCAAGGGTCAAGGATTCCATGCCCCGGTGTGCTTCAAGCAAAATGGTGCCGCCCGGCGTTTCATAGATGCCGCGAGACTTCATGCCCACAAAGCGGTTTTCCACCAAATCCAAGCGACCAATACCGTGCTTGCCGCCCAATTCGTTCAGTTTGGTCAGCAACATGGCTGGAGAAAGCTTCTCACCATTGATGGCAATCGGATCGCCTTTTTCAAATTCGACAGTGATATATTCCGGGGTATCCGGCGCATCTTCCGGGTTCACCGTGCGTTGATACACATAGTCCGGCGCTTCCACTGCGGGATCTTCCAGCACCTTGCCTTCTGATGAGGTGTGCAACAAGTTTGCATCCACCGAGAACGGCGCTTCGCCGCGCTTATCTTTCGGCACAGGAATTTGGTGCTGCTCAGCAAATTCAAGCAAACGTGTGCGCGATTGCAAATCCCACTCACGCCAAGGTGCGATCACCTTAATGTTCGGGTCAAGCGCATAGGCTGCCAATTCAAACCGCACTTGGTCATTGCCCTTGCCGGTCGCGCCATGCGAAATCGCATCCGCGCCCACTTCACGGGCAATCTCCACCAAACGTTTCGAAATCAACGGGCGGGCGATCGATGTGCCGAGCAGATAAACCCCTTCATAAAGGGCGTTGGCGCGGAACATGGGGAACACAAAGTCGCGCACAAATTCTTCACGCACATCTTCGATAAAGATTTCCTTGATGCCCATCATTTCCGCTTTTTTGCGGGCGGGTTCCAGCTCTTCGCCTTGGCCCAAATCGGCTGTGAAGGTCACCACTTCACAATCATAGGCTACTTTAAGCCATTTCAGAATGATTGAGGTGTCCAAACCGCCAGAATAGGCCAACACCACTTTATTGATTTTCTTGCTCATCGGCTCAAACTCTTTGCTTTTATGCTATCTCGCGCCCCTTATAGATTTGCGCGGGCCAAATGAAAAGCCATTCAACACAAAATTGGCCCTTTCAATCATTGGACAAGCCAACAAAAGCAGGGCATATATTTCGCAGGCCTGCATAAAGAGGGGATCATTCGACATGATGGCATATCTGGCTGATTTAAGCACCATACTGCTGCCCAACCCGGCGCTGCTGGCAGCGTTTGCCCTCGCCACCATTGTTTTGGCCATCACCCCCGGGCCGGACATGGCCCTCTTTTTATCTCGCGCCCTCAACTTTGGCCGCGCCCATGGCTTTGCCGCACTCGCTGGCGCCTGTTCCGGCATCTTGATCCATACTTTGCTGGTGGCATTGGGCATTTCCGTGCTGATCGCCACCGCGCCGACCGCCTTTTTGGTGCTGAAAATCGTCGGTGCGCTCTATTTGATCTGGCTGGCCATCGGCGCCCTGCGCGCAGGCAACAATGTGCAATTCAACTTTGGCAAAAGCACCAAACAGCCAAGCCTCAAAAAATCCTATTTGACCGGCGTTGGTATCAATTTACTGAACCCAAAAATCGTTCTGTTCTTTATGACCTTTTTGCCGCAATTTGTGGTGGCAGGCGATCCATACGCCGCCCATAAATTATTCACCCTTGGCATCCTGTTCATCGTAATTTCATTGCCGCTCACCGTGGCGATGATTGCCGGAGCGGATTGGCTCTCCAAAGCCTTGCAAAAGTCAAAATGGATTGGCCGGGCACTCAACTATTCCTTTGCCGCCGTGTTCACTGCTTTCGCCGCAACAATCCTAACCGCACAAGCGCGACACTAAGACCCCGAACTTCATCCGACATTGGCACGCATGATTTTTTGGCGTAAATTGTCCTAAACATGTCGGTGTAGTGCGTATTATGCTTCATGATAAGCGCATAAGGTTTGACGATCACTCAAACCAAAGGGCGTAAAATGTCATATAATTCACACGCTTTGCTCATCATTGATGTGCAGGAAAGCTTCCGCCATCGCGATTATTACCAGGAGCACTATCTCCCGGATTTTATCGACAACATCCAAAAGCTGATCACTGCAGCAAAACAGGAAGGCATAAAGCTGGTCCAAATTTTCCATACGGAGCCAGAAGGCGCGTTTTCTAAATCTTCCGGCTTTGTTAAAACCCTGTCACCCATCACCGTCACCCCGGATCTGGTGATCGAAAAAACACGGCACAGCGCCTTTGCGGGCACCGCGCTGGACATCTGGTTGAAAGAAAATGGCATCAATGAGCTGACCATTTGCGGCATCCGCACCGAGCAATGCTGCGAAACCACCACGCGCCATGCCAGCGACATCGGCTATAAGGTCAATTACGTGACCGATGCCACGCTCACCTTTGATATGCAACATCCTGACGGCTCGGCCCTTTCCGCCGACCAGATCAAGCACCGCACAGAAACCGTATTATCCAAACGCTTCGCCACCATCCGCAGCTTGGATGACGCGATCAGCCATTTCGGAGACTAAAATGGATAGAGGGCCAGCACCGATCCCCATCAAAACCTATTTTGCCTTGGGTCCTAACGCGTTGATGCTGGATATTGCTGGCCCTTGCGAGGTGTTGCGCGGCGCCAATATGGTGCAAAATCAATGGCGCTATGAGGTGCAATTTGTCAGCGCCACGCCTAACGCCCCCACCTCACTGGGATACGCCCTTGAAAATGTTGCCCCATTGCCGGAGCATATTGAACCAGACGCCATGGTGGTGGTGTGCGGCAATGCCAGCGAAATGCCCGGCTTTGCCAACATGCCCGCCAATCAGGATACCCGATCTGCCGACGCGCAATTAGAAGCTTGGCTGCGCCGCACCATCGCGTCCAGCCATCAGCTTGTTACCGTCTGCAGTGGGGCCTTACATGCAGCCCGCGCGGGCCTGTTTGATGGAAAACACTGCACCACCCATCATAAATGCCTAGATGAGTTGCGCGCCATTTCCCCAAAAATCAAAGTGGAAGAAAATCGTCTCTATGTTGAAGATGGCCACCGCTTTTCCAGCGCTGGCATCACTTCAGGCATTGATTTGATGTTGCATATTGTGGGCAAAAGGCTGGGTTTGGCGGCCGCGGCGCAAATCGCCCAACACATGGTGGTGTTTAACCGGCGTAGCGGCAACGAACCGCAATTGTCCCCCTTCTTGCAGGGCCGCAGCCATCTGCACCCCACCATTCACCGCATTCAGGATCAGGTCACCACCAACCCTACCGAGGATTGGACAGTGGAGCGTTTGGCCAACGAAGCGCATATGAGCACACGGCATTTTTCACGCCTGTTCAACAAGGAGACTGGCGTGACCGTGCCCGACTACATCAATGGGCTACGCATCGCCATGGCGGAGAATATGCTCAAGGCCCAACATGTGAGCATAGAAAATCTAGTGGACAGGCTGGGTTATAATTCAACACGCCAATTCCACCGCGCATGGAAACAGCGGCACGGCAAGTCGCCCCGCCAATGGCAGCGCGAACAGGTGGTTGAGGCTTAGCCTATTCGGCCGCCGCAATGGCATCGCGTTCTTTTTTGCTCATGCGCTCAGTTTCAGATTTCAACTGACCACATGCTGCAAAAATATCGCGACCACGCGGGGTGCGTACCGGGCTGGCATAGCCGGCCATATTGACGATATCTGCAAATTTCTCGATTTGCGCCCAGCTCGAACATTCATATTGTGAGCCCGGCCATGGATTGAACGGGATCAAATTGATCTTCGCTGGAATGCCATCCAACATGCGCACCAATTTCTTGGCGTCCTGCACGCTGTCATTCACATCCTTGAGCATTACATATTCAAAGGTAATGCGCTTGGCGTTGGACAGGCCCGGATAATTGCGGCACGCTTCCAACAAATCTTCGAGCGGCCATTTCTTGTTGATCGGCACCAACTCATTGCGCAGCTCATCATTCACCGCGTGCAGCGAAATCGCCAGCATAACGCCAGTTTCTTCGCCAATTTTTGGAATGAACGGCACCACGCCAGAGGTCGACAAAGTGATGCGACGACGTGACAGAGAAATCCCTTCCCCGTCTGACATCAGCAACATGGCTTTTTTCACATTGTCATAATTGTAAAGCGGCTCACCCATGCCCATCATCACCACATTGGTGACCGAGCGAATGCCTGCACGCGGTACAATGCCATCCGTTGGACGCTCGCCGCCCGGATAATCGCCCAACCGCTCACGCGCCATCAAGATCTGCGACACGATTTCACCGGCGGTCAGGTTGCGCACCAGCTTTTGCGTGCCCGTATGGCAGAAGGTGCAGGTGAGCGTGCAGCCCACTTGTGAGGACACACACAAAGTGCCGCGGTCTTCTTCAGGAATATAAACGGTCTCAACATCTACAGGCGGCATATTGGGCTGCATCGGGTCTTTAAACCGGAACAACCATTTGCGCGTGCCATCAGTGGACACCTGTTCTGACACAATTTCTGGACGAGATAGGTCAAACTTGTCGGCCAAATCTTGCCGCAAGCCTTTTGCGATATTGGTCATTTGATCAAAATCGCTGGCGCCATTGACATAAAGCCAGTTCCACAGCTGCGCCACGCGCATCTTGCGCTGCTTTTCAGGCAGACCCAATTCTTCCAACGCGGCCATCAGGTCGTCACGATCCATCCCCACCAAAGACGGTTTGGAGGCGGTTTTCACATTGGCATTGGCGATATCTAGGCTGATCGACATGTTATAACCTCATCAATTCAGAGGCGAGCCAATACCAGACCCTAGGCCAAAAGGCAAAGAATTTTGGAGTTTGACCCGCTAGTTGCAGGCGTTATCAATGGCCCGCATGGAAGCCGTGGCCCCCGAAAGCGAAAACACCATGCGTACCTTGGTGCCGCGCGCATCAATGCCTTCCACCACCATGGTCGACCCGCGCCGCATGGCCGCGGCCATATCCGCGCTTTGGCTGATATCTTCCAACCAGGCGGAATCCCCTTGTGTAAACAAGGAATAAGATTGGTTGCCAATCCGTGCGGCTGCCAAGCTATCGGTTTGAAAATCAAAGCCCGCCACCAGATTGATTTCGTGGCGCACGCCTTCATTCGGCCGATGCGTCACGTAAAAATAAGGATCATCCATGCCCTCAATTTGCGGTTCGATCTCAACTGGCTTTGAATGCACAAAACAAAGATTTGTCGCAGATTTCACCGTGGAATAGGCAGACCAAGCTTTAAAATCACCCAACGATTGCACAGATTGGGCAAACCCAGCCTGTCCCATCGCCAGCACCATAATCATGGCCAGAAAACCAAATTTGATCAGCACGCAGTGAGAAAACCAAAATTTACCGGTGCGCATATAACCTGCCCTATTTCATAAGATCGACTAGCATGGGGTTAAACCACAGCTTTGGGTAAAATGCACCCCAAAACGCGCCAAAGCGCGAAACCAGTTCGCGCTTTGGGCTCATCAGATCATTCAATCAAGAATTAATTGCATTCTTTGTCGATGGCATTCATCGCGGCGGTCACGCCGGACAATGAATAAGTATCCGTTGTGCGGGTTCCCCGCGTGGAGATACCGCGCACCACCATTTCAGATCCACGCTTCATGGCCGCCACAAAACTGGGTTCATCGGCGGTCGCGAACAGCCACGCCGCCTCCTGCTCGCTGTCCGTCACCAAGGGATAGGCCTTACCATCCACTGTGGCGCTGGCTTCTGCCCCAGGCTTGAACGGATAGCCAATCAAAGTGGCCACTTCGTTGCGCTTGCCACTTCCCATGCGGTGCGTCACCAGAAAATGGATCGGGCTGCGTTTCACATTGGTCGGTTGCGCATCTTGAGGTTGCGAGGAGATGTAGCAAATCTTGCCTTTGCTGTCCTGATCGGTCCACGCGGTCCAAAAATTGTACGTGCCGATCTTGGTCGCTGCTGCTTGCGCCGCGCCCGTTGAAAGCACGCCTACCATCAGCGCAACACCTGCTTTAAGCGCAAATTTTTTCATTTGTTTTGCTTCAATCATTCCTTTGGGTCCTTTGTCCAATTACCCACGTTCCCGCTTATTATCCGCCAATGAGGGTTACCAAGCCGCAAACATTTGTAGCTTTTTAATCAAATTCTCAACATAAGCGGAAATTTGACCTTATTTTGGCATATGTCTATCCATACACCCTGTTTCACAATTCAAAGTGAACGAAGCGTTAAAACCCGCTGGTAAAGGAGCCAAAATGCCCACTTTTCCTACCTCAATTTTGCTGGTGTGCCTTGGAAATATCTGCCGTTCACCCACCGCGCACGCTGTGTTGCAGCAAATGGCACAACAACAAGGCATCAATTTGACCATCGATAGTGCCGGTACGGGTGATTGGCATATTGGCCACACACCAGATGAACGCGCGATGAACGCCGCAAAATCCCGCGGCTAT
This sequence comes from Maritalea myrionectae, assembly GCF_003433515.1. Classification (GTDB taxonomy): domain Bacteria; phylum Pseudomonadota; class Alphaproteobacteria; order Rhizobiales; family Devosiaceae; genus Maritalea; species Maritalea myrionectae. The sequence goes on along the minus strand of NZ_CP021330.1, from coordinate 356,098 downwards.
GATTTATCACAACTGCGCGCCCGACAGGTGGAACCTGACGATTTCTACCGCTATGATTTGATCCTTGCGATGGACCGTTCAAATCTCAAAAACCTGAAGAAACTGGCCCCCAAGGATTCAACCGCACAAGTCGAGCTATTTCTGCCCTATGGCGACAGCGCAACTGAAGAAGTGCCAGACCCCTATTTTGGCGGCGAAGGCGGCTTTGACCATGTGCTTGACCTGATCGAAGACGCCAGCCGCAAGATTTTAGCGCGGTATCAGGGATAGTTTTACGGGTTAATCTCGTATGGACAGTGCTGTCTCACGGCTATTCGACGCTGCGCATCAGCCTGCGACAACCCAGTGCAAAAGTGCGCAAAGCTGTTTTTCGCTCACGGTTGAGCGGCGGCTTTGCCGCCTAACCTGCGCGGACGCGAAACCTGAAGGTTTCGAGGTCCTCGCTGCGCTCGTCCACTCTTTTCCCTCACTCGCCCAGAATTAGTGTGGGGTACCAATCGGCGGGGGTGCCGGGGTAGTGAGCGCAGCGAACGACGGCGGCGCGTAAAAATTGGGGGTGCTAAGAAAGGGCGCAAAGCGCCAGTAGGCGGCAAGAAAAAAACCCGCTCAACCGCAAGGCAACCTAAGCCGCCAACGGATAGGCTTCTTCCACCAAATAGGGACCACCGCCAATCGATTCTCTGGCCGAATACAGCACAAACTGGCGCACACGGAAGCGAAGCGGATAGAAGGCACTGGACACTTCCAAATGATGCGCCATGTCCTGAGGCGTCGTATCGTGAAGGCGGGCCAAAGTGACGTGAGGCGCATATTTGCGCCCCGACGGCTCCAATCCCAATTGCTGCATCACCCGCTCTTGCTTGTCGTGCAATTGCATCAGTTCAGGCGCCGGGTCGACACCTGCAAACAGCGCACGCGGTCGCTTGCCACCAAACACGCCAAGATGCGAAAGGGTTATGTCAAACGGCTCCTCAATCGATAATCGACCCAGCTCATACACAATTTCGTGTGCGGTACGGTGATCAACGTCACCAATATAACGCAATGTAATGTGATAATTTGAGGGATCGATCCAACGCGCGCCGTGTAGGCCGCCTCGTTTTAAGGAAAGCGCGAAACCAACATCGCCCGGAAGCTCCAGGCCAGTGAAGAGACGGGGCATAAAACCTCCCAACCTTCTGATGTAAAAAACATCGCCTAAATCCAAGCTACCATGATTCGTGTGACAATTTGGCGAAAATTTTATATGTTACCTCAAGCACTAAACCGACATTGCGTCGCACACGTACATCTTGAAATTGTCGAATTTGATCGCCATATTACGGGCAAGATTGTATAGACAAGGCATCACGCCACAATAATTTGCTGAAAGGGAACTCATCTATGGCAGAATATGATCGTCAAACAATGGCCTCACGAGGCGGCGCTCAGGCCGCAATCGATGAGGGCCTACGCGCCTATATGTTGGGCGTTTACAACTATATGGGCATCGCCCTGGGCATCACCGGTGTGGTTGCCTATTTCTTGACGATGCTCACCACCACCAATAATCCTGATGCTGCTGTGGCCCAAATGGGCCAACACTACCTCACATCTTTGGGCGCCACTCTTTATGGTTCACCATTGCAGTGGGTTGTAGCGCTTGCGCCATTGGGCTTTGTGTTTGCCTTAAGCTTTGGCATTCATAAAATGAAGTTTGCGACCGCACAAATGGTGTTCTGGGGTTTCTCCGTCGCCATGGGTCTTTCGCTGTCTTCGATCTTCTTGGTCTATACAGGCGAAAGCATTGCACGCGTGTTCTTCATTACCGCGGGTACATTTGGTGCCATGAGCCTTTACGGTTACACCACCAAGCGTGATCTTACCGCGTGGGGTTCTTTCTTGATGATGGGCCTGATCGGTATCATCATCGCGTCAATCGTAAACATCTTCCTCGCATCTAGCATGTTGGCGTTTGCCATTTCTGTGATCGGTGTGTTGGTATTTGTTGGCTTGACCGCATACGACACGCAAAAGATCAAAGAGAACTATTATGAAGGCGACGGGTCTGAAACCATGGGCAAGAAAATGCTGATGGGTGCTTTGGCCCTCTATCTGGACTTCATCAACTTGTTCTTGATGTTGTTGCGCTTGTTCGGCAATCGCGAATAGCGACCAAACAGCACAATGCTGAAACAACAATCCCCGCTTCATTCGAGGCGGGGATTTTTTATGGGAGATGGGTTACTCGGATTTGTCGTGTCTCATGGCTATTCGATGCCGCGCATCGGCCTGCAACAACCTGGTGCAAAGTTGAGCAAGACTGTTTTTCGCTCACGGTTGAGCGGCGGCTATACCGCCTAACCTGCGCGGGCGCGAAACCTAAAGGTTTCGGGGTCCTCGCTGTGCTCGTCCACTCTTACTGTCAGCGTATTCGGTGCGGGTTTGTGGCACCAATCGGCGGGGGTGCCGGGGAAGTGAGCGCAGCGAACGACGGCGGCGCGTAAAAAACGGAGGCGCCGAGGACGGGAGCGGAGTGACCGGTGGCGGAGAGAAATACAAATCTCCCTACCGCACCAAGCTAATATCGCCATCCAACACTTTGAGCACCTGCACCAACTCATGGCCGCGCTTTAAAATCTGGCCATTTTGCCCCACGACACGATATTGTCCCTGCTTCCGGCGGAGGCTGGGGTCCTTTTCAATGCGGAACACGGGCATCTCGCTTGCACGCTTAAAAATTGAAAACACCGCCCGATCCTTCAACATGTCGATGGCATAATCCCGCCATTCGCCATTGGCGACATTTCGACCGTAAACATTGAGAATGGTAGAAAGCTCACGCCGATCGAAGCTGACATTCATGGGCGCAAGGGCGGATTTGTGGGAGGATTCGTTGGAGTGGACCAAGCGAATGTGCTGGCTTTCGCCTTTGCTTCGAGATGACGCCAAATTTCACACCTTATGGTTCAAATCACTTCAGCGAATGATCGCGCCAATTCGCAAATGTGACAAGCCCCAAAATTGGCCCCAATTTAATCACATTTCCGGCAAACTGTTGCCGAATTACATCGGTAGAAAGAGATCATAGCCTCCAGTACCCAGCCCCTGAGCGGTTTGCCCCCAAATAAGCCTGCTCAGGGCGCTGGACCTCCAAAATCAGTTTGGATGGCCTCCAGATACCCTTTGCGCCCCCCTTTCGGGGGCGTCTTTATTTTTGGATAGATGCCGCACCCAGAATTGGGCCAGGGCCGCCGTCACGCTTGGTTTGCACCAAAACGGCCATACCGTCCGCGCCATCAACCAGTATGTCACGCAAAGGCAGTTCCAGCTGATGCTGGGCCTCCCCATGCCACATGCCCACAGGCAAGCGGTTGCGGGCGATAAAACTATAGGTCAGTTTTTTGCCTTCATTTTCCCCGCGGCGGATGTCAGTTTCTGCTCGGGAAATATAGGGAATAACCCAAATGGTCGCATCAACGCTTTCCGCGCCATCACTGGTCAGATCAATCGTCAAATTGCCATCTGCAACCGCCAAATCGACCTGTACATCCAGCTGCGCGTCTTCCACTAACTGTTCGACATCGGTGCGCCGTGACCCAACCGCATCGCCCTTGCCATTGACGATCAGTTGGGGAGTGTAAACCCGGCCTGCGCCAAAGGATTTGGCATAATCCCGTTGCAATTTGGAATATTTTGGTGCTGAAAACACATCTTTCCAGCCGATATAATTCCAATAATCCACATGGTAGGCGATGGTGATTAGATCATCCTGCTCACCCCATTGGCGCAAGGCTTCATCTGCTGGGGGGCAAGATGAGCATCCCTGCGAGGTGAACAACTCCAAAACCGCCTTGGGATTGGTTTTCATTTCCATGGACGTCGCCACAGTGGAAAACCCTGCCAATTGCGCTGCCACCAACAATGTTGAAAAAATGTGCTTCATAGTCATTTTATTACGCCAAGCAAGCGTAACAAACCAGTCACATTGGAGTGAGCTCTACCGGTTTTTGAATATATAAGCGTCCAACAGGGCGGCAAATTCATCCACCACGGCTTCACCGCCGTCGCACGCACGATACATCACCGCCGCATGCACGAAAAAGGCGCGTACCGCAACGATATCCATGTCGCCCCCGTCACCGCGATTACCGAGTTTTTGCGCCAATGCTTCAAACAGCTCGGCTTCCACCGGCTCAATCAATTGGCGGCAAATATTTTGCCCTTCACCAACAATCAGCCGGATATAAACATCATCCTGCATGATGAAGGCGAAGAAGGGGTCAAAGATCCTGCGCAGCTGCGCTGCGCTTTGCAGCTTCGGTTCTGCCTCGGTGCGGATGAGACATTGGCCCAGCTCCTCAGCGAACAGTGTTGCAGCCAAAGCCAGCTTTTCGCTGAAATGCGCCAACACCGTGCCTTTGCCCACCTCAGCTTCTGCCGCGATCTGTGCAATTGAAATTTCGTCATAGCTTTGTTGGCGCATCAGGCCGGCAAAACTTTCCAAAATATGCGCGCGGGTGGTCTGCGCCCGCTTCTGTTTGCCTTCAACACGTAAATTCATAAATTTTGCTTAGCACAATTGACCGCGGTCAAAAAGTAAAATATGTAAGTTGACCACGGTCAATTATTGAAAGATTTCGACATGAATATTGTGATCATCTCCGGCCACCCGCGCGCCGATAGCTTTACCCACGCCCTCGCCCAAAGCTATCAACACGGCGCTGAAGCAGGCGGGGCAAAGGCATATCTCTTTTCTCTTTCGCAGGGCAATCTAAACACAGGACCCATGGTCAGTGGCCCAAGCAAAGAGAACTGGAATAACGAAATTAGCGCCCTCTGGACGGCGATCAAACAGGCGGATCACATCGTGGTGGCACATCCCTTGTGGTGGGGCAGCATGCCCGCTGAATTGAAAAATCTGTTTGATCGGCTGCTGTTGCCCAATCTCGCCTATAGCTACAAAGAGGGCAGCCCGCTGCCTATCGGCCATCTCAAAGGCAAAAGCGCTGAGGTGATCATGACGTCGGACACGCCAGACTGGTATTACCGTTTGGCCTATGGCAAGGCCCAAACCAAATTGATGAAAAATCAGATTTTAAAATTTGTCGGATTGAAGCCGCTACGCTTCACCCATATTTCGCCAATCCATAATATGCCCGCGCCAAAGCGCCAGATGCATTTAAACAAGATCGCAGATATGGCGAAAAAATTTGTGGCCAAGCACAAAAAAAGCGCGGCCTAAACCGCGCTTTTTAATTCAACAAATGCTCGGCCACATTGAGCCGAGTTGCATTGCGTTAGGCAACCAGATTGCGCAACACATAATGCAAGATGCCGCCATTGCGGTAATATTCCATCTCGTCTTCGGTATCGATCCGGCAAAGAGCAACAAACTCTTTGTCAGTGCCGTTCGGAGACTTCACTTTGACGGTCACATCGCAACGCGGTGTGATCTTGTCCAAGCCCTCAATGGTGATTTCTTCGTCACCTTCAAGATTGAGGCTCTTCCAGCTCGCACCATCTTTAAACTGCAATGGCAAAACACCCATGCCAACCAAGTTGGACCGGTGAATACGCTCAAAGCTTTCCACAATCACAGCGCGAACACCGAGCAAACGTGTGCCCTTCGCCGCCCAGTCCCGTGAAGAGCCTGTGCCATATTCCTTGCCGCCAAACACAACCAATGGCTTGCCTTGTTCGGCATAATCCATCGCAGCGTCATACATTGCAGCAACTTCGCCATTTGGCCCCTTGGTGAAGCCACCTTCAACGCCGGGCACCATTTGGTTTTTGATGCGGATATTGGCAAATGTGCCGCGCATCATGATCTCGTGGTTGCCCCGACGAGAGCCATAAGAGTTGAAGTCTTTTGGCGCCACTTGACGGTCTTTCAAATATTGACCCGCAGGCGTATCCGCCTTGAACGAGCCAGCAGGTGAAATGTGGTCAGTGGTGATGCTGTCACCAAACAAGCTCAAAATGCGCGCACCATGCACGTCTTCGATTGGCTTGATGTCTTTGCTCAGCCCTTCAAAGTATGGCGGGTTCTGAACATAGGTTGAAGAAGAGTTCCACGCATAGGTTTCACCACCTTCAACTTTAATGTTCTGCCACCCGGCATCGCCTTTGAACACGTCTGAATAGCGACCTTTGAACATTTCAGGTGTCACTGTTTCGCGAACGATGTCAGCGATTTCCTGTGCACTTGGCCACACATCTTTCAAATAGACGGGTTGTCCATCTTTGCCTGTGCCCAAAGGCTCAGTTGTGATGTCTGTGGTCATTTTGCCCGCCAACGCATAGGCCACAACCAATGGCGGAGACGCCAGATAGTTGGCTTTCACGTCTGGGTTGACCCGGCCCTCAAAGTTCCGGTTACCGGAAAGCACTGAACACGCCACCAAATCTTCGGCTTGTACGGCAGCAGAAATAGGCTCAGGCAATGGGCCAGAGTTACCAATACAGGTGGTGCAACCATAACCAACAAGGTTAAAGCCAAGCTTGTCCAAATCATCCTGCAAGCCAGATGCTGTCAAATAGTCAGTTACGACTTGTGACCCTGGTGCCAATGATGTTTTCACCCAGGGCTGCACTTCCAACCCAAGTTCAAGCGCTTTGCGGGCCACAAGGCCAGCCGCCACCAAAACCGCAGGGTTTGAGGTGTTGGTACAAGACGTGATCGCCGCGATCACCACATCACCATGGGTGATGGAATAGTCTGTGCCTTCAACTTTGGCTGCAGGCTGATCAGTTTTTGCAAACTCACCCGCCAAGGCCTTCGCGAACTTCTCTTTCGCCTCAGCCAGCACAACACGATCCTGCGGACGTTTTGGCCCAGAAATCGCTGGATCAACGTCATTCAGATCCAAATAGAGCACATCGGTGAACTCTGGATCCGCGCTGTCCGTGGTGCGGAACATGCCTTGCGCTTTGGAATATTCTTCCACCAAAGCCACGCGGTCATCTTCGCGGCCAGTGGTGCGCAAATAAGCCAATGTTTCATTGTCGACAGGGAAGAAACCACATGTCGCTCCATATTCTGGTGCCATGTTGGCGATGGTCGCTTGGTCTTCCAAAGTCAAATTGTCGAGGCCAGGGCCGAAGAATTCAACGAACTTGCCGACAACGCCGCGCTCACGCAACATTTCAACAACACGCAACACCAAGTCAGTTGCGGTGATGCCATCTTGCATCTCACCTTCGAGCTTGAAGCCAATCACTTCTGGCAACAGCATAGAGATCGGCTGGCCCAACATGGCCGCTTCCGCCTCAATGCCGCCAACACCCCAGCCCAAAACGGCCAAGCCGTTGACCATGGTGGTGTGGCTGTCTGTGCCCACCAGCGTATCTGGGTAAGCAACGGTTTCACCATTTTCTTCTTTGGTCCAAACAGTTTGGGCCAAATATTCTAGGTTCACCTGGTGACAAATGCCTGTGCCGGGAGGCACAACGCGGAAATTGTCAAATGCCTCTTGGCCCCAGCGCAAAAATTCATAACGCTCGCCATTGCGCTCATATTCGCGCGCGACGTTCTGGGTGAAAGCTGTCCCTGTGCCGAAAAAGTCAACCATCACAGAGTGGTCAATCACCAGATCAACAGGCACTTGCGGGTTAATCTTTTGCGGGTCAGCGCCCAGGTTGGCGGTGGCATCGCGCATGGCGGCCAAATCAACAACCGCTGGAACGCCGGTAAAGTCCTGCATCAACACCCGTGCTGGACGGTAGGAGATTTCATGGGAAGAGGATTTGTCTTTCAACCATGCGGCGCAAGCTTCGATATCGGCTTTGGTGACCGTACGGCCATCTTCAAAACGCAAAAGGTTTTCGAGCACCACTTTCAAAGAATGCGGCAGGCGCGAAATGCCTTCAAGGCCGTTTTTCTCTGCTTCAATTAAGGAATAATATGTATAAGTTTTATCGCCGACCTGTAGGGTCTGTTTGGCGTTAAAGCTGTTCAACGAGGTCTGTGTCACGTGCATTGCCTGTATGTTCGGAGTTTCAACCTGAGCCCTGGTCATTTTGCCAAAAATTCTCGACAAAAACCAACAAGCGTGAAACGAGTTACCATTGTCCCCTAAATGGCGCTCGCGCGCTTTATAAAGAATAACACCGCCTCTTGCCAGCCTCAACTTAATGCCATTATGTGCTTCTCATGAGAAAAAACGGCAAAAACCCTGAAAATATTGCATTAAATGTGACAGATTTGGCCTGCGAGCGCGGCGGATTTGAGATTTTTGGCGATGTTTCCTTCACGGCAAAGCCCGGTGAAGTGATTCTTTTGCGCGGCCCGAACGGCGCAGGCAAGTCCACATGTCTCGCCACTTTATATGGGGCTTTGCCCAAATCTGCCGGCGATATTTCATTTGAAAATATCGATCCTGAACGCGAGCCGCGGGAATATCTGCACATTGTGGGCCACGTGCCTGGGGTAAAAACCACCCTCACCGTGAAAGAAAATCTCAGTTTCTGGGCGCAGCTTTATGGCGGCACCGAAAATGTGCTGCCCGCCATCGAGGCCGCCGGGTTAGGCGCCATTCAGGATTCTGAAGCCTCTATTCTGTCCGCTGGCCAAACCCGTCGGCTGGGCCTTGCTCGCCTGCTGGTGGCCAACCGCCCGATCTGGATTTTGGATGAACCCACCTCAGCCCTCGATAAACAAGGCGACCAATGGGTAGGGCAATTGATCGCGGACCATTGCGCCGAAGGCGGCATTGTGATCGCTGCGACCCATTTGGAAATTCCGCATCTCGCGCCGGAAGCCGTAAAAACCGTAATGATTGGGCAGGCAGCCATGGATCATGCATCATGAAGCCATTTCTCGCTGTGTTGACCCGCGATATGAAACTGGCCACCCGCATTGGCGGCGACAGCCTGACCGTGCTGCTGTTTTACATCATGACCGGCGCGATCATGCCCTTTGCTATCGGCCCGGATAAGGACCAATTGGCCCAGCTCGGCCCGGCCATCATCTGGATCAGCGCTTTGCTGTCGCTTTTGTTAGCACTCGACCGCCTGTTTCGCATGGATCATGAGGACGGTTCACTGTTGGCCATGCGCCAGGCCAGCCTGCCGCTTGAAATGATTGTGGTCGCCAAAATCTGCGCCCATTGGGTCACAACTGCGTTACCCCTGATTGTCGCCACCCCTGTTTTGGCGATATTGCTCAATCTTGAGATAGATCAAACCCTAAGAGTGATTTTCACCCTATTGGTGGGCACACCGGCGCTCATTTGCTTTGGGGCCATCGGCGCGGCTGTGACCGTATCCATCAAACGCGGGGGCTTGATTGCACCGATCTTAATCTTGCCGCTCTCGATCCCTACATTGATTTTCGGGGTCAGCGCGGTCTCCAGCGGCGCAATCGCCAACGCACAGGATGCGGCACTTTTGTTCCTTGCAGGGTTTACCTTGCTCAGTTTAGTGTTCACCCCGTTTGCGGCGGCACTCGCATTAAAAATGGCAGCAGAATAGTCTATGACAGAGTCAAAATCTCAAGAACCAACGCCACAAGATTTGGGCTTTTTCTCGCGGATCGCCCATCCCGGCTATTTCCTTGAATGGTCCCGCTATTTCATTTGGCCGCTCGTGGGCATCACCACCATTTTGATGGCCTATGGGCTTTATCTAGCTTTCTTCAATTCACCGGCTGATTATCAGCAGGGCGAAACCGTGCGCATCATGTATGTGCACGTGCCCAGCGCCTGGCTCTCCCAGTTCTGCTATGCGATCATGGCCGCGGCCGCCATCGGCTCACTGGTATGGCGCCATCCATTGGCCGACGTCTCAGCCAAAGCTGCGGCACCTCTTGGCGCAACCTTCACAGCCATCGCTTTGATCACCGGCGCGCTTTGGGGCGCACCAACTTGGGGCACCTTCTGGGAGTGGGACGGACGCATGACCTCCACCCTCATCATGCTCTTTATCTATCTCGGCATTATCGCCCTGTGGCGCACCTTTGAAGATCAAGTCCGCGCGGGCCGCATCATCGCGGTAATCACCTTGGTTGGCGCCATCAATGTGCCCATCATCAAATTCTCAGTGGATTGGTGGAACACGCTGCATCAGCCCGCTTCCGTGTTCCGTTTGGATGGACCAACCATGCCACCCTCCATTCTGCTGCCGCTATTTGTGATGTTCTTTGCCTTCTCATTCCTGTTTTTGCTGCTGCATTTCATTTCCATGCGCACAGAAATTTTGCGCCGCCGCGCCCGCGCGATTGAACGGCAATATGCGCAACAATTAAGGACCCAAAAGCCATGATCGAATCCGGCAAACATCTCGAGTATATTTTCGGAGCCTATGGCCTGTCTGCGCTGCTGATTGTGTTGCTGAGCATCTGGGTGGTCCTGTCTTACAAAAAGCAGAAGAACCGTTTGGACACCCTAAAAGCCATGGGGTTGAAACGGCGGTCTGAACGCACGCAGATCAAGCCGGAGTAGCGCACCATGAAACGCACGTTGATTTTCGCCCTGCCCTTGGTGCTGACCATTGCGCTATTTGCGCTTTTTGCCAGCCAGATCAATCGCGATCCGGACCTGTTGCCCTCGGCCTTAATGAACAAGCCTGCCCCTGAATTCACCCTTCAGCCCGTTGAAGGCCATGACCAGCCGGGCTTTTCCAGCGCCGATCTGAAAGGTCAGCTAAGTCTGGTGAATGTATGGGCCAGCTGGTGCGTGCCCTGCCGCGAAGAGCATGAATTTTTGATGCGTTTAGCCGAGCGCGATGACATCAAATTGTTCGGCATCAATTATAATGACCAGCCCGAAAATGCCCGCGACTTCTTGCGCAAGCTGGGCAATCCGTTTGATGCTGTGGGCGCCGACCGGAACCGCCGTGTCAGCCTGGAATGGGGCGTTTACGGTGTACCTGAAAGCTATCTCGTCAATAAGGACGGGGTGATTGTTTACAAACACACCGGCCCGATGAGCGAAGACAGCTTCCAAAACAAGGTGCTGCCCGCCATCGTTAAAGCCTTAGAGGCGCAAGAGGCGTCTTAAGCCTCTTCGCCGCTTGGCGCATATTTGTTCAACACCGGCACCACCAGCGCAAATGAGAAAATCAAGGTGAGCGGCATAATACCCCACACTTTAAACGCGACCCAAAAGTCGGTTGAGAAATTGCGCCACACAATCTCATTGATCAGCGCCAAAACGAAAAAGAAGATCGTCCAGCGCCAGGTGAGAATGCGCCAGCCTTCGTCACGCAGTTTATAGACATCGCCAAACACATAGCGCAGCAGCGAATGGCCGAAAAGCAACCCACCCAGCAACACACCGCCAAACAGCACATTCACAATGGTCGGCTTGAGTTTGATGAAGGTATCGTCCTGCAAATAAAGCGTCAGCCCGCCAAAAATCAGCACCACAACGCCGGTGACCAGCGGCATCACAGCCACGCGCTTGAGGATCAACCAACTCAAGATAAGTGAAAGCACCATGGCGCCCATAAACCAGGCGGTGGCGACAAAAATGCCCGCGCGCGCATTCAAAATAAAGAACAGCACCAAAGGGCCAAGCTCCAAACCCAACTTAATCAGCTGCGGCTTGAGCTCGTCCCAGTTCAGCTCTTCTGCGGGATTTTTCTCTTCGCTCATTTAAACCTCAATCTCGTTCCGGGCTGTGCCCACACTTTGCGACAAATAATTGGCCCATTCTTCAACGCTCAGCGACATGCTGCCCGCGCCAATGGCCACTTCAATCGCCTGCACTTCATCATAAATAGTGGGCAAAGCATGACCCGATAGCCAAACCTTATCCGCTTCAATCTGCTTTTCAAAGGCCGCTTCCAGTGCCGCCTTTGGCGCTTCAATATGCACTTGAAAGTTGGGCGTCTCGGGCACCAAAGGCACCGTACGCACCCCATCAATCTTATTGAAGGCCGCCGCCAACGCCTTGGCAAAAGCAGTAAACTCGCCGATACGCGGCAAAAACTCATCCAACCCGATCAGCGCTGTGATCGCTTGCGGAAATTCGAACGGCACATTGGCGCCATGGCGGGTGAACCACACATCGCTTTCGGCCAAAAATTCTTCATCCGCCAGCAAGCCGCAACCGCCAATATTGGCCAACTCTTTGTAAAAGCTGCAATAAAGACTGTCGCACAGCGCCATAATCTCTTTAAGGCTTTTGCCATAAGCCTCAGCCACACCAAAAACCCGCGCCCCATCGAGGTGGAAATGCACACCCCGTTCACGGCACCAATTCGAAATTTTCACCAATTCTTCAAGGGGGGTCAGCTTATAACCTGCCCGCCGCACCGGCAGTTCCACACTGACCACGCCTGGCACTTCACCCATCTTGTCCAGATCATCGACCGTAAAGGGCTGATAGGCTGTGCCCAGCCGCCGAAACTGGATCGGGTGTAAAATCTCCACCGCTTCCATTTCATCAATATCGAAATGGGTCATGCGGTGAATGGCCACCAGATTGTTGCCCTGCCGCTCCACAGCCGCCCGCAAGGCCGCCATTTGCGCAATCATGCCCTTAATGCAGAAGCGCGCGCCGCTGGTGCCGAACAGCTCTTTCAGCCGCTCTACCACCAAATCGCTCGCGCCGCCCGCACCATAAACATCGCTGGGCAATTGCGCATAGTCAGACTGCGCCAATTTGGCGAACAAATCCGCCGGTTTAAACGGCGCAAAGGCATGCAACACATGAGTGCACGCCAGCATTTTTTCCCGCGCGACCACTATTGTGCCCCCGCAATCGCCGCCGCAAAATCATCGGCTTCAAATGGTTCCAAATCCTCGATGGTTTCGCCGACACCGATAAAATGCACCGGCAATTTATGCTTTTGCGCAATCGCCACCAAAATGCCGCCCCGCGCCGTGCCATCCAATTTTGTCATCACCAAGCCAGTCACCCCGGCCCGTTTGCCAAAAATCTCCACCTGATTAAGCGCATTCTGCCCCGTGGTCGCGTCCAACGTCAGCAAGGTGGTGTGCGGCGCTTCGGGATCAAGTTTTTTGATCACCCGAATGATCTTTTCAAGCTCGGCCATCAACTCATCACGGTTTTGCAAACGGCCGGCCGTATCAATGATCAACAGATCGCAATTTTGTGCCTGCGCTTCTTTCACCGCGTCATAAGCCAGACCAGACGCATCAGCCCCTGTTGGTCGCGTAATCACCGGCACATTGGAGCGGTCGCCCCAAACCGTAAGCTGCTCAACCGCTGCCGCGCGGAATGTATCGCCCGCCGCCAACATCACCTTTTTGCCCTCACGGCTATATTTTGCCGCCAGCTTGCCAATGGTGGTGGTCTTGCCCGACCCGTTCACACCAACCATCAACAAAATATGTGGTTTGTGCGCCGTGCCCAGCTCGAACGGCACCGCCACAGGCGCCAAAACCTTACTAACCTCATCGCGCAAAACAGAGCGGATTTCCTCGACGCTGATTTCTTTATCAAAGCGATCTTTGGCCAGTTTTTCGGTGATCTGGATTGCAGTTTCCACACCCAAATCCGCCTGGATCAGCGTATCTTCCAACTCTTCCAGCGCTTCATCATCCAGCTTGCGCTTGGTGAAGATCGACGAAATATTGTCGGTCAACTGGTCAGACGAGCGCTTCAGCCCTTCGCGCAACCGAGCGAACCAGCCTTTTTTCTCGCCGGAGTCTTCTTTGTTGCCGCCACCGGTCGCTACGCTCCCGTCCCCGGCACCCCCGCCGGATGTATCGTCGCCACCGTCCGTCGTGACAACGCTTTCACTTTCAGGCTCAGGCTCAGGCTCAGGCTCAGGCTCAGGCTCAGGCTCAGGCTCAGAGGCAGCTTGCGCAGCCTGCTCCAGCTCGGAAATCTCTTGCAGCTCTTCTTCCACCGTTTCAACCGCTTTAGCCGCAGCCTCTTCCGGCGCAGGTGTGGGCGGCTCGGCGTCCGGTGCTTCCTTCAGATCTTCTTCAATCTGATCCAGCGCCTTGTCGATGGACTCATCAATGCTGTTTTCCGGCTCTTGCCAGGGCTGTTCTTTTTCAAGCGCCGCAGCTTCTTCTGGCGTCACATCGGCAGAAGTCTGATCTTCGCTTTGGTCTTTCAGCGTCTCTTTGGGTTGCGGCTCATCCTTGCCCCCCAACAGTCGCGACCAAAAGCCTCTTTTTTTGCCGCCGTCGGCTCCTTTGGAGCCGTCCCCGGCACCCCCGCCTGATTTCTTCTCCGCCATAAAGCCCTCTTACGCCACTGCCAATTGCTTTTCGCCGATCAGCCCATGCTGATCCTGGCCAGTCACTTTCACATCCAAAATCTCGCCGGGTGCGCCTTCAACTTTGATCGGCACAAATTGTTCGGTGCGCCCCACATTGTCGCGCTCGATCAACACGGATTTGGTGTCCCCGATCTGGCTGGCGCAGAATGCGTCGAACTGCTGTTCGCCCAAGGCCCGCAATTTCGCCGCCCGGTCCTTGGCCACTTTTTTGTCCACTTGCGGCATTTTCGCCGCCGGGGTGCCCGGCCGTGGCGAGTAGGGGAACACGTGCAAATAAGTCAGATCACATTCTTTCACGATCGCCATGGAATTAGCGAACATCTCATCGGTTTCCGTGGGGAACCCGGCAATAATATCGGCGCCAAACACCATATCCGGGCGCATCGCTTTTGCGTCATTTACAAATTGGATCGTATCCTCCCGCAAATGCCGCCGCTTCATGCGCTTCAAAATCATATTGTCGCCCGACTGAAGCGACAAATGCAGATGCGGCATCAAACGATGTTCGGACTTGATCGCCTCCATCAACGCCTCGTCCGCTTCAATGGAATCGATGGACGAAATGCGCAGGCGCGGCAATTGCGGCACATGTTTTAAGATCGCTTGGGTCAAGGCACCAAGGCTGAGATTGCCCGGCAAATCTGGGCCATAAGAAGTGATATCCACCCCGGTCAGCACAACTTCGCCAATGCCATTGTCAGCCAGCTTTTTGATCTGATCGACCACCACGCCCATGGGCACAGAGCGCGAAGGCCCCCGGCCATAAGGAATGATGCAGAAGGTGCAGCGATGGTCACAACCATTTTGTACCTGCACAAAGGCGCGGGCGCGCCCATCCATACCCTCGATCAAATGGCCTGCGGTTTCCTTGACGCTCATAATGTCATCGACAAGGATTTTCGAATTGCCGCCTATGCCGAACTTAAGACCCTCATAGGTCTCGCGCTTCATTTTCTCGCCATTGCCGACCACAAGGTCCACTTCGCCCATTTCGGCAAAGCTTTCCGCATCGGTTTGCGCCGCGCAGCCGGTCACGACAATTTTGACGTCCGGATTTTCCCGTCGCGCCTTGCGAATGGCCTGACGGGTCTGGCGCACAGCTTCCTGCGTCACCGCACAGCTATTGACGATGAGAATATTGTCGAGCCCCGCCGATCCGGCATGATCTTTCATCACTTCAGATTCAAAAGCGTTGAGCCGACACCCGAAGGTGAGGGTTTCAATACTCATGCAGCACTTTCCTCAAAAAGTTCGGCCGGTAATGTCCCCTCCCCGTCCAATTCATACGGGCCAGTCATAATAATGTGATGGTCACTCGCGCGCCATTCCAGTTGTAAATCACCACCGGGCAGACTGATCGTCACTTCGCGGTCAGTCAAATCCTTGCGCACCGCCGCCACGGCCACGGCGCACGCCGCCGTGCCACAGGCTTGGGTCAACCCGGCCCCGCGCTCCCAAACGCGGATTTTGATGTGATCCCGATCCAGCACCTGCGCCAATGAGATATTGGCCCGTTCTGGAAACATAGGGTGATGTTCAAGCATCGGCCCGAACCGTTCCAAATCATGCGCATCCAGATCTTTCACCCAGAAAATCGCATGCGGGTTGCCCACATTCACCACGCTCGGCGTGTGCAACACAGGCGCATCAATCGGCCCGATCTGCAATTCAATCCCGGTCGTGTCTTCAAATTCTTCTGCCAGCGGGATCTGATCCCACTCTAGGCGGGGCGTGCCCATATCGACACTTACCACATCGCCGTTCAGCTCGGCATTCAACAAGCCAGCATTGGTGTGAATCGTCACCGCTTTTTTGCCCAGCTCTTCAGCCACCAAATAGCCGACGCAGCGCGTAGCATTGCCACAGGCATCCACCTCGCCGCCCTCAGCATTATAGATGCGCATAAACACATCCACGCCATCAAGCGGACTATATTCCAAAACGATCAGCTGATCACAGCCAATGCCCTGCTCCCGATCGGCAATCCAGCGCACTTGATCATGAGACAGCTTGAGCGGTTTCTGCCGTGCATCCAGCACCACAAAATCATTCCCCAAACCATTCATTTTCAAATATTGGACTGCATCAGTCATCGGTTTTACCCAACCCTTGATCAGGATTTGCATCAATTCACCGCCCTATATGGCGCAGATTGGGTTAAATTACTACCCTTAGCAGCGCGTGGAGATTGACTCTTTTGTCAGCTTGCCGTAAAGCAACACCCGATATTTACCGTGTCGAGTTGTGCTCGAGTCACTACCCAAAGCGAATTAAACGAATTTGGGGGTCAACATCCATCAGCGCGTTGCGCCCGTGGATGCTATTTTTGTTTGCAAAATTTGATTTTGCACAGCGAAAGACCCACTTTGGGAAGATCAAGCACAAGCGACATATAAAGAGGTGACCATGTTTCAAAGTCTGGGCGATCGGTTAAGCGGCATTTTTGATGGGCTGACACGGCGCGGCAATCTGTCTGAAAGCGACGTGAATGCAGCCCTGCGCGAAGTGCGCCGGGCCCTGATTGAAGCCGACGTGTCTTTGGAAGTGGTGCGCGGCTTTGTTGAACAAGTGCGCGACCGGGCTGTCGGCGCCGAAGTCACCAAGTCGGTCACCCCGGGCCAGCAAGTGGTCAAAATCGTCAATGACGAATTGGTCGCCGTGTTGGGCAATGAGGCGGTGCCACTTGATCTAAACGCCCCGGCTCCCGTCGCCATAATGATGGTCGGTTTGCAAGGTGCGGGTAAAACCACCGCCACAGGTAAGATCGCCAAGCGCCTCAAGGAAAAGCAAAACAAAAAGGTTTTGCTGGCCTCTCTCGATACACGCCGCCCCGCCGCGATGGAACAATTGCGGGTGCTGGGTGAGCAGATCGACGTGGATACGCTGGAGATCGTTCAAGGCCAAAACCCCGTTGAGATCGCCAAGCGGGCGCAAAAGGAAGCCAAATTGGGCGGCTATGATGTGCTGTTTCTCGATACAGCAGGCCGCACCCACATTGATGAAGACTTGATGGCGGAAACCGCTGAAATTAAAGCGGCCACCAACCCCCACGAAATTTTGCTCGTAGCTGACGCGCTGACAGGTCAAGACGCGGTAAACCTTGCACGTTCATTTGATGAACGTGTGAGCGTGACCGGCATTATGCTGACCCGTATTGATGGCGATGGCCGCGGCGGTGCCGCCCTCTCCATGCGTGCGGTGACCGGCAAGCCGATCAAGTTTCTCGGCACAGGCGAAAAACTTGAAGATCTAGAAGATTTCTACCCGTCCCGCGTCGCTGACCGGATTTTGGGCATGGGCGATATTGTGTCGCTGGTGGAAAAAGCCGCCGACACCGTGTCGCAAGAAGATGCCGCTAAAATGGCCAAGAAAATGAAGAAGGGGGTTTTCGATCTCGATGATTTGAAAAACCAACTGCTTCAGATGAAAAAAATGGGCGGCATGGGCGGCCTGATGGGCATGATGCCTGGCATGGGCAAAATGAAAAAGCAGCTTGATGGCGCAAACTTTGACGAAAAAGTTTTCGACCGCCAAGTGGCCATCATCCAGTCCATGACCAAAAAAGAACGCGCCACCCCGGCCTTACTGAATGCCTCGCGCCGAAAGCGTATTGCAGCCGGTTCTGGCACCTCAGTACAAGATATCAATAAGCTGATCAAAATGCACCGCCAAATGGCCGACATGATGAAAAAAATGTCTAAAGGCAAAGGCGGTTTGGCCGGTATGCTGGGGGGCATGATGCCCGGCGGCATGGGCGGCATGCCCAATATCGACCCCTCAAAGCTGGACCCCAAAATGCTCGCCGAGATGGAAAAGCAAATGGGCGCAGGCGGCGACATGCCGGATTTGCAGCAATTGCAGGATCAGACGGGCGGCAAAAAAGAATTGCCCAAAAGCGTTGATGATCTGCTCAAAGGCGGCGCGGCACCGCGCTTCCCCGGTCTACCCGGCCTTGGACCCAAAGGGGGCAAGAAATAGTGGTCACCGCCCCTCGCCTTGAAACAGAACGCCTGATTTTGCGCGGCTTTGAGCCGAGCGACTACGAGAACGTGCATGAAATCTTCAGCGATGAAGATTGGTCACAATTTATTGGCGGTCCGCTGAGTCGTGGCAATTCTTGGCGCGCCTTTGCTTCACTTGTTGGGCATTGGTCAATCCGGGGATACGGCACATTTGCGGTTGATGAAAAATCAACGGGACAATTTGTCGGCATGATTGGTCACTGGTTCCCGGAAGAGTGGCCAGAACCCGAAATTGGCTGGACGCTGTCAAAATCTGCGGCTGGCAAAGGTTATGCGACCGAAGCTGTGAATGCTGTTTTGGATCACACCTTCAATACTTTGAAGTGGGAAACAGCAATCAGCCTGATCGCACCTGCGAATGAAGCCTCAAAAAAAGTTGCCAACCGAGTTGGCGCGGTTTTTGAGAAAGAAATCACATGTAGAGATAATTTGGTGGGGGTTTACCGCCATCCAAATCCAAACAAAACAGTCAACTAACGAAATTACCGCCCGAAAGCGGTTAAAAGCCAAATTAGGAGAAGTTCAATGGCCATTAAAATTCGTTTGTCACGCGGCGGTTCTAAAAAGCGCCCTTATTATCACGTTGTTGTTGCTGACGTTCGTGCCCCGCGCGACGGCCGCTTTATTGAGCGCATCGGCTCATACAACCCTATGTTGCCAAAAGATTCAGAAGACCGCATCAAGCTGGACAAAGAGCGCGTTGAGCATTGGTTGAGCGTTGGCGCCCAGCCAACTGACCGTGTGCACCGCTTCTTGGACGCAGAAGGCTTGTTGAAGCGCGACGCGCGCAACAACCCGAAAAAAGCCCTTCCAGGCAAAAAAGCCCAAGAGCGTTTGGAAGAAAAGCGTCAAGCTGAAGAAGATGCGAAGGCTGCTGCTGAAGCTGAAGCCGAAGCACCAGCAGAAGAAAACGCTGCAGAGTAAGTCTTCTGAACCTTTTCAGAAATTGACTGCATAAGGAATGCGCCATGGGCAGTACAAAAAACGATAATCTGGTTCTTATGGGTCAGATCGGTGCTGCCCACGGCATCAAAGGCGAAGTGCGGATCAAGAGTTTTACCGAAAATCCACTTGATCTGGCCGCCTATTCGCCGCTGTTGACCAACAGGGCAAACCAAACTATCACCATCAAAAAAGCGCGTTTGCAAAAAAACATGCTCGTCGCGGTGCTTGAAGAATCCAAAAGCCGCAACGATGCTGAAGCGCTGAACGGCACCAAACTCTATGTGCCGCGCGAAAGCCTGCCGCAAACCGAAGATGAAGATGAGTTTTATTATACAGATTTGATCGGACTAAAGGCCCGCACACCGGATGGCGAAGAGCTTGGCTCTGTTGCTGCGGTGCAAAATTATGGCGCTGGCGACGTGCTGGAAATCCGCCCCGCCAAAGGCCCAACCGATCTTTATCCCTTCACCAAGCAAAGCGTGCCCACCATCAATTTGGCCGAAGGCTATTTGATCATTGTGCCGGCTGTCGAAGTGATCGTGGACGATGATGAGGCGTTTGAGTGATGGCGTTTAAAGCCGACATCATCACGCTATTTCCTGACCTTTTTCCCGGCCCCTTGGGCGCATCAATTCTTGGCCGCGCCGCCGAAAAAGGCACATGGTCCCTCAACGCTACGCAGTTGCGCGACTTTGCCACCGACAAGCACAAAAAGGTGGACGACACCCCCGCTGGTGGCGGCCCTGGCCTGGTGCTCAAGCCCGATATTCTGGCCAAAGCCATTGACCATATCTCCCCGGAAAACGATCCGCGCCCGCGCATTCTAATGAGCGCTCGGGGCAAACCCTTCGATCAACAAATGGCCCGCGATTGGGCCGCTGGCCCCGGCGTGGTGATCATATGTGGTCGCTTTGAAGGCGTAGACCAACGGGTGATCGACAAGCGCGATCTCACCGAAGTTTCAGTGGGCGATTTCGTGCTGTGCGGCGGCGAAGTGGCGGCCATGACCATGCTGGAAGCCACCGTGCGCTTGCTCCCCGGCGTGATGGGCTCCGCCGAAAGCGAAGCCGACGAAAGTTTCGAAAACGGCCTGCTGGAATATCCGCAATATACCCGCCCCGCAGAATTTGAAGGCGAACCAATCCCCGAAATCGTCACCTCCGGCGACCACAAAAAGGTCAACCAATGGCGGCAAGAACAGTCCGAAGAACTGACCAAGCAAAACCGCCCAGATTTGTGGGACAAATATAAAAAGACCTAAAGCCCCGCTTTTTGGCGCTTTTCGCCAGAAAACCCATAGACTCTGTCCGTTTTTTGCGCTATAGCCCGCCAGACTAATTTTGTCTTTAAACACCAAGACCGGTGTATTCGTCCCTTTTTCCGGCCCTCGGGCAATGAGAATTGCGGGACGCTCTGACTGGCATGAAAACAATCGGACGAAAAAATGAACATTATTCAGCAGCTCGAAAAAGAGCAGCGCGAAGAGCTTGAAGCAAAGCGCGCAATTCCAGATTTTTCTCACGGCGATACCGTAAAAGTATGGGTACGCGTACGTGAAGGCGACAAAGAACGTTTGCAGGCCTATGAAGGCGTTGTGATTGCCCGTTCAGGTTCAGGCCTTCATGAGAGCTTCACCGTTCGTAAGATTTCTTACGGCGAAGGCGTTGAGCGTGTATTCCCAATCTATTCACCGATCGTTGATAGCATCGAAGTGCTGCGTCGCGGTAAGGTCCGTCGCGCGAAACTTTACTATTTGCGTGAGCGTCGCGGTAAATCTGCACGTATTTTCGAAGCAACAAATGCCCGCACAAAGCGCATTCAAGATGGTGAGCGTCAAGCTGCCGCTGATGCCCGCGCCCAACGCGAAGCAGATAAAGTTGCTGCAAAAGAAGCACAAGAAGCTGCTGCTAAGGCCGAAGCCGAAGCAAGCGCTGCAGAAGAAGAAGCCAAATCTGAATAGATTGATTTCTTTCTCTCTCCTTTTGAAAAACCCGGCCTTCGCGCCGGGTTTTTTGTTTTAGGGGGATGAACGGCAACTTTGGGTGCCTAACCGCGGGTTGCCTTGTCTCACGGCTATTCGATGCTGCGCATCGGCCTGCGATGGCGCGAAACCTGAAGGTTTCGGGGTCCTCAGCCTTAGGCTTCGTCCACTTATTTCCCACACCTCCGCAGCATTTGTCTGGAGCACCCATCGGCGGGAGTGCCGGGGTAGTGAGCGTAGCGAACGACGGCGGCGCGTAAAAACAGGGGCGCCAGCAACGAACACGGCGACGCCGATGCGGAAGCTTACGCAACACCCAGCAGCGGCAACAAAAAAAGGCGACCCGAAGGTCGCCCTTTTCAATTCTCAGTTAATCGTCAGCCCTAGCTCGTTTGCGCCAGCAGTGACGCATTGCCGCCCGCGGCAGTGGTATCGATACACACTGCCCGCTCATGCACAAATCCGGCAATATCATTCGGGCTGGTGACGAAGGAGATGATCGGGCCATCCAACTGGGCAACGGCACGGCGCAGCTGAGCGATGCCTTCGCCCCGCCCCGCAAGCGCGATGCCATCAATGGCCAAGCCATCCAGCTTTTCAGGATCAACAGCGCCTTCAATCAAGCTGATCGGTGCGCCTGCGGCTTTCAGTCGGGCCAACTCGGATGGCAATGACGTGCCAACAACCACCAACCTGTTGCCCCACAGCAAAGCGGCCTGCGACAGCTCAATTAAATCATTGCCGCCACCCACAGCCAAAATACGGCCGCGTGGGGAATAGCTGATCCGGTTAAACTCACCGGTCGGGCCGGGCAGTTCTTTCGCCATTTGCGGCTCTGCCGCCCCCAAAATCTCGGCTCGGTCATCACGATCAACCCACTCTATTGAAGAAATCTCCTCAAATGCCGTTGCGATATCGATCGCGCCAATCTGCCCGGTTTGTTCAACCTTATGATCATGTTTGGCAACACGGAAGCGTGGCAAATAGTTTGCGCCGCCAGCCTTTGGTCCCGTGCCCGACAGGCCCTCGCCGCCAAATGGTTGCGAACCGACAATCGCCCCGATCTGGTTTCGGTTGACGTAGAAGTTGCCGACCTTGATCCGCTTGCCAATTTCTTCAACCCGCGTGTCCATGCGGGTATGCAAACCAAAGGTCAGGCCAAATCCTTTCGCGTTCACCGCGTCAACAACCTTATTGATGTTCTTTGCCTTGAAGGTCGCTACATGCAGCACCGGACCGAAGATTTCGCGTTCCAGTTCCTCGATGCCGCTCACCTTAAAGATGTGCGGCTCCACGAAATGACCATCCTTTGGGGCTTTGATCTTTTTCAGCAAACGGCCTTCACTGGTGAGCTTGGCGCAATAATCCGAAATCTCTTTTTGCGCCTCCGCATCAATCACCGGACCAATATCTGTGCTGATGTCCCAAGGCTCGCCAACCTGCAT
Source organism: Maritalea myrionectae (assembly GCF_003433515.1). Lineage (GTDB taxonomy): Bacteria > Pseudomonadota > Alphaproteobacteria > Rhizobiales > Devosiaceae > Maritalea > Maritalea myrionectae. Next base: position 333,524 of record NZ_CP021330.1, on the reverse strand, counting down.
GGCTTCCAACCCGCCATAGAGCATTTCGAGCACATGGTCGGCTACATCTTCTTGCACATAGAGCATGCGCAACGCCGAACAGCGCTGACCCGCACTTTGGAAAGACGACGCCAGGATATCGCGAATGGCTTGCTCCGGCAGCGCCGTGCTATCAACGATCATGGCGTTCAACCCGCCGGTTTCCGCAATCACCATCGCGTCGCTGTCTGAGGTTTTGGCCAATTGCTTATCAATTAGCTTGGCCACTTCGGTCGACCCAGTAAAGCACACGCCGCCCAGATCGGGTTGCGAGGTCAATGCGGCACCAATATCGCCTGCCCCGGGCACCAAAATCAGGGCATCCTTCGGCACGCCAGCTTCATGCAACAGCTCAACGGCGCGCGCACCCATCAAGGGGCTTTGCTCCGCCGGCTTAGCCACCACGCCATTGCCCGCCACCAATGCAGCGGCAACTTGACCCGTAAAGATGGCCAGCGGGAAGTTCCAGGGTGAAATACAGGCGATCACGCCCCGTGCTTCATCCTGCTCGCCCAAGCGCTCGGCCTCATTTGCATAAAACCGCAAAAAGTCGACGGCTTCACGCACTTCGGCAACGCCATCCAACAGGCTTTTACCAGCTTCGCGCGAAGCCAGGGCGAACAATTCCGCGGCATGCGCTTCATAAAGGTCCGCTGCTTTGCGCAATGCAGCGGCACGATCGGCCGGGGCTTTGCTGCTCCAGGCTTTTTGCCCTTTCGCCGCCAGCTTGATGGCCTTTTCAACCACTGAAGGTGTTGCGTTGGCAATTTCGCCCACTTGATCATCCGGCACAGCAGGGTTGATCAGCTTTTGAACCTTGCCCCTCGCGCCCAGCGCTTCATCCAGCGCAAACTTCCATTGATGTGGATGGGCAAATTTTGAACGCGCTGCATCCAACTCGGCATATTCAAGCGGGTCGGTAATGTCCCAGCCCTTTGCGTTCAATCGCTTCTCACCAAACAAATCCTTCGGCATGGGGATTTTGTCATTGGCGATTTGGTCCAATTCCTGCACTTCAGAAATGGGGTCCGAAACAATCATGCTGGGCGGAATCTTTTTATCATAAACTTGGTTCACAAAGCTGGAATTGGCCCCATTTTCCAACAACCGCCGCACCAAATAGGCCAGCAGATCGCGGTGGGCGCCCACCGGCGCATAAATCCGGCAGCGCGTATCATTTTGGCTGCGCAATGATTCGTGCAAGCCTTCGCCCATGCCATGCAACCGCTGAAACTCAAAGCCCTCGCGATCATTCCCTGCCATGTGCAACACGGCCGAGGCGCTATGGGCATTGTGGGTGGCGAATTGCGGATAAATCCGATCGCGCATATCCAACAATTTGCGGGCGCAGGCCAAATAAGACACGTCCGTGTTCACTTTGCGGGTAAACACCGGATACCCCTCAAGGCCCATAACCTGCGCACGCTTGATTTCTGTGTCCCAATAGGCGCCTTTCACAAGCCGCACCATAATCTTACGGTCCAGCTTTTCTGCCAGCGCATAAAGCCAATCAATGGCATAAGAGGCGCGCGGCCCATAGGCTTGCACCACAACGCCAAAGCCTTCCCAGCCTTCCAGCGCCGGATCGGCCAACACTTTTTCGATGATCTCCAACGACAGATCGAGGCGATCAGCCTCCTCCGCGTCAATGTTCAAGCCCATTTGCGCTTTGGCCGCGGGTTTCACCAATTCAAGCACCCGTGCGACCATTTCATCCACCATGGTCTCGCGTTTGCCAAATTCATAACGCGGATGAAGCGCCGATAGTTTGATGGAGATGCCCGGATTTTTCCGCACATCACCGTGCACCGCATCTTTCACCAAACGTTGGATCGCATCCATATAGGCGGCGTGATAGCGCTGCGCATCTTTTTCGGTGCGCGCAGCTTCCCCAAGCATATCGAAGGAATATGTATATCCCTTGGCCATGGGTTTGGCGCCGTTTGAAAGCGCCTCTTCAATCGTGCGGCCCAACACAAATTGTGAGCCCATAATACGCATTGCCTGGCCCACCGCTGTGCGGATCACCGGCTCAGACATCCGCCGCCCCAGCAAACTCAATGGCTTGAGCACACTTGGTGCGCGCTTGTCATTCAACAAGGTTTTGGTGACCACAAGGCCCAGCGTCGAGGCCTCAACCAACAGGCTTTCGGCGGCACCCAAATGCTTTGACCAATCTTCGTCAACGATCTTATCTTTGATCAAATCATCAATGGTCGGGCCATCAGGCACCCGCAACATGGCTTCAGCCAAACACATCAGGGCAATGCCTTCATCGGTCGACAGGCCATATTCGGCCAAAAATGTTTCCATCAGCCCCTGTTGCGCTTCATCGCGCAATTGCTGCACCAGTCGCGCGGCTTCATCGCTGATTTTTTCCCGGTCAGCTGCGCTCAGCGCCGCCATGTCCACAAGGCGTTTTACCGCCTCGGCCTCATTGGGCATATGATTTGCCCGCATCGTCTCACGAATTTGGTCCAACATGTGACCTCCCAGAACCTTGCTTGTTTTGCCCAGTCTATCCGATACGTAGAAGATCATTGATCTATAGAGATAAATTATTCAGTACAAAAAACTATAAACATGATAGAAAGAGCTACTTATAGCATGCAAATCTCGCCAAGGCAGATCAAATGGACTCCATCGATCATAAAATCATCAACGCGCTGGCCAAAAATGCCCGTATGTCCATGGCCAATTTGGCCGACAAAATCGGCTTGTCAAAAACGCCAACGCAAATGCGCGTCAAAAAGCTAGAGCGAGACCGCATTATTTTAGGCTATCACACTAGGGTCAATCATGAAAAATTGGGCAACGGCCATATCGCCTTTGTGCAGGTGACCCTTTCGGACACCCGCGCCAAAGCGCTTGATAGTTTTAATGATGCTGTGCGGGCGACGCCGGAAATTGAACAATGCCACATGATTGCGGCCAGCTTTGATTATTTATTGAAAGTGCGCACCAAAGACATTTCAGCCTACAGGCGGATATTGGGGGAGGTCATTTCAGCCCTCCCCCATGTTGCACAAACCTCCACCTTTGTGGCGATGGAGACAGTGAAAGACATTTAGGCGGCACCCCACGTACCGGTTTAAATGACTTTACCGGCGCAACAATTCTAATAAGCGGTGGTGGGCCGATCGAAGACCCGCCGCCCAAAGCCGCTCTCGGTCAAATTGACCAACATGCGTGTGCTTTTCCCGCGCTCATCCAGATAAGGGTTGAGCTCCACAAGATCGAGTGAAGTCATCAAACCACTGTCGCAAATCATCTCCATGGCCAAATGGGCTTCGCGATAGGTGGCGCCACCCGGCACCGTGGTGCCGACGCCCGGCGCACAGGCCGGATCGAGGAAGTCCACATCCAAACTTACATGCAACATGGCATCATCGCGCTTTACCGCCTCAAGCACTGACCGGATCAGGCTGGCGACCCCTCTCTCGTCTATATGACGCATATCCATCACGTCGACACCGCGTTCGCGCAACAATTCACCTTCTTTTTGGTCAATAGAACGCACACCAAACACATGAAAATGTCGCGGATCCACCGGATCAATTGGTTGCTCTAAAATGCCGTCAAATCCCGGCTCACCACAAAAGAAGGCCGCTGACATGCCGTGCATATTACCCGAATGCGAGGTATCCGGCCGGTTGAAATCAGGGTGCGCATCGAGCCACAAGACATGCAATGTTTTGCCCATTGCCGCCGCATGGCGCGCCGCTGCGGTCACCGTCCCCATAGACAGGGAATGATCCCCGCCAAGGAAAATCGGCAACATGCCTTTGGAAAAGGCATCAACGCCATTTTTATAAAGCGCCCGGGCAAACCCAGCCACTTCATTTTCATGATGAGTTTGACCACCAAGGCTCAAACTAACCGTTTCGGGCGTCACATCGCCCCAATCTTCGACAGCAAAGCCCAGATCACTAAGCGCGCCACCAATATTGGCGACCCGTAGGGCCGCTGGCCCCATAATGCAGCCAGACATGCCCGCGCCACCGTCAACTGGCGCCCCAATCAATGCAATTGAGCGTTTTGCCATACTATGATCCTAAAATTTTACCCTAGCTCTCGCCATTTTTCGGCGTTTTGCGCAGTATGCCGCCGCCGATGATCAACGAAAAGATAGATATATGTGCAAAATTGCGATAGGCTTTCGCAAATCGAAACCAGTTAATGTGCATTTTGTTCAATGGATGAGCTCGACACCCGCCTAATTGCCCTTTTGCGCCATGACGCCCGCACCCCCGTGGCCAGTTTGGCCCAAACACTCAACGTGTCCCGCGCCACCATCAAGGCGCGCATAGATCGCTTAACGAAAAATGGCGTCATCAAAGGCTTCACCATCATCACCGGCTCGCCGCGCGATGACAAAAGCATTCACGCCATCACCTTGGTTGAAATTGAAGGCCGGTCCGCCGAGGCCGTGATCAAAACCATGCTCGGGCTGCCGCAAGTGCGCACCTTGCACACGACAAACGGCAAATGGGACATCATTGCCCAACTGGAAACCGAAGACCTGATCGAGTTTGACGACGTGCTCCGCCGCATCCGCCTGATCGAAGGCGTTAGCCTCACCGAAACCAATATATTGCTCGCCCCGCGAAAATCTCGTCTCGACTAGAGTAGCCTCGCGATTCACAATTGCGTCAATGTCCGGTCTGCCGCCACTGCCAATTAGTTTTTTTGCCGTAGAGGGTACGGCATTGACGGCAAGGCACCTTGTTAGTTACAAAAACAACTATTAACGCTTAACGCGATAAGCATATGGTTTCTCATACCATCCCTGCATGCTATTTATGGATGCACAAACGTGCGTCAGGCACGTCGCAACCAGCCAGTTCAAAGGAGTATATAATGGCCAAAGCATTCGCTTCCCAAGGGGACACAACTGAAAAGAAAATCTCCTTTACCGAAGTAGGCGACGGTCTTTATGCCTTCACGGCAGAAGGCGACCCAAACTCCGGTGTGATCATTGGCGATGAGTCAGTCATGATCATCGAAGCGCAGGCAACACCGCGCTTGGCCAATAAGGTGATTGAGTGCGTGCGCACAGTTACCGATAAGCCCATCTCGCATGTGGTGCTCACCCACTATCACGCCGTACGTGTGCTCGGCGCCTCGGCCTATGGCGCCCAACAGATCATCATGTCGGACAAAGCCCGCTCCATGGTGGTTGAGCGCGGGCAAGAGGATTGGGACAGCGAGTTCCAGCGCTTCCCACGTCTATTTGAAGGCCACGAAAGCATTCCCGGCCTCACTTGGCCCACAACCACCTTTAACGACAAAATGACCGTTTATCTCGGTAACCGCAAAGTTGAGATCATGCATTTGGGTCGCGCCCACACGGCAGGCGACGCGGTGATTTATGTGCCGGATCAAAATGTCATGTTTACCGGTGACATCGTGGAATATCACTCCGCTTGCTATTGCGGCGACGGCCATTTTGCCGATTGGGGGCCAACGCTTGATGCGATCAAAGCCTATAATGTCGACGCCATTGCCCCAGGCCGTGGTGACGCATTGGTGGGCGAAAAAATGGTCAATGCCGCCATTGAAAACACCCGTGATTTTGTCGCCTCAACCTATAAACCGGTGCAAAAAATCGCGGCCCGCGGTGGCAGCCTAAAAGAAGCATGGGATGCGGTGCGCGCCGAGTGCGATCCAAAATTTGCAGACTATGCCATTTATGAGCATTGCCTGCCGTTCAACGTGGCCCGCGCCTATGACGAAGCCCGCGGCCTCGACACACCACGCATCTGGACCGCCGAACGCGACATGGAAATGTGGGAAGCTTTGCAAGGCTAAACCACAAATTTGGGGGGAGACCAAATGACCAAGATTTTTGAAACGCCGCTCTATCCTTATGTGCGGCATGCTGATCAGTCTGCGCAACCACCCGTGCGGCGCAAAGTGGTAATCATTGGCGCTGGCCCTATTGGGCTGGCGGCCGCCATCGATTTGGCGCAACAAGGCATTGAAGCCGTCATCGTTGATGACAATGACAAGGTCAGCTTTGGTTCCCGCGCCATTTGCTTTGCCAAACGCCCCTTAGAAATTCTCGACCGCTTGGGCTGCGGTGATCCGATGGTGGATAAAGGTGTGGTGTGGAATTTGGGCAAAGTGTTCTTTGACGAGCGCCAAGTCTATGATTTTAACCTGCTCCCCGAGAAGGGCCATAAGTACCCAGCCTTTATCAATCTGCAGCAATATTATTTCGAAGAATATTTGGTCAATCGCGCCCGTGAACTAGAGCAGCAGGGCGCACCCATCGAAATTCGCGGCGGCAATAAGGTGATCGAAATGACACCCCATGCCGACCATGTGGACCTCACCATTGGCACACCTGACGGCCCTTACCAACTGCAAGCCGATTGGGTGATCGCTTGTGATGGCGCTGCCTCTCCAGCCCGACAAATGCTGGGACTCGATTTTGTGGGCCGCGTCTTTGAGGATAATTTCCTGATCGCAGACGTGATCATGGATGCCGACTTTCCAACTGAACGCTGGTTCTGGTTCGATCCCCCATTCAACAAAGGCCAATCTGCGTTGCTGCACAAACAACCAGATGGTGTGTGGCGCATTGATCTGCAATTGGGGTGGGACATCAACAAAGAAGAAGAAAAGAAGCCAGAAAATGTCATCCCGCGCCTGAAAGCTATGTTGGGCGATGATGTGCAATTTGAACTGGAATGGGTCTCAATCTACACCTTCCAATGTCGCCGCATGGAAAAGTTCCACCACGGCCGCGTGCTGTTTGCCGGCGATTCGGCCCATCAGGTCTCGCCCTTCGGCGCCCGCGGTGCCAATTCTGGTCTGCAAGATACTGATAATCTGTGCTGGAAGTTGAAACTGGTGATGGAAGGCAAGGCGCCGGAAAGCCTGTTGGACAGCTATGATGATGAGCGGATTTATGGCGCGGATGAGAATATTCTCAATTCATCCCGCTCCACCGATTTCATCACCCCTAAATCTGAAATGTCACGCTTGCTGCGCGATGCGGTGCTGGATTTGTCCGAGCATTATGAATTTGCCCGTCCGCTGGTGAATTCGGGTCGCCTGTCAGTGCCCTGCACTTACGATCAATCACCACTTAACTCTCAGGATATGCTGGACGGGCCTGCACGTACCCGCCCCGGCTCTCCTTGTCCCGATGCCCCGGTGGGCGATGGATATTTGCTCAACCAACTGGGTGACGCGTTCACCCTGTTGAGCATTGATGCTGAAGCCCCCGATGATTTCGAGGTTGATGGCATAAAGATCAAGCAGTTGGCCCTATCCAGCGCCGATATGGAAAGTGACGCGCTGGCCGCCCGCTATTTGGGCATGGAAAGCGGCGCCGTCTATTTGATCCGGCCGGACCAACATGTGGCCGCCCGTCATCAACAGTTCGATAAAGATTACTTCGCGAACGCTGTGCGCCGCGCCATCGGCAAATCAGTTTGAGGGAGACCAAAATGAGCAGCACACTGAACCTAAGCCCAAACATCCCCAATGCAGACGATTTCTACGCTGACCTGTTGGCGGCACATGAAGGGCTGAGCAAAGATGAAAGCGACGCGTTCAATGCAAGGCTATTGCTGATTCTCGCCAACCATATTGGCGATCGCAATGTCCTTGCCGATGCACTCGACGCAGCAAAGGCCAAAGACTAGCAAAACGACATCTTCGCCAACACATGAAACAAGACATAAAAAAAGCGCCCTAATGGCGCTTTATTTTTTCGGCTGGGGTAATTGCCGAATATTTGGAGCGGGCGATGAGATTCGAACTCACGACCCCAACCTTGGCAAGGTTGTGCTCTACCCCTGAGCTACGCCCGCCTCCGGAACAATGATCCTGCGATCAACGTTCGGCGCTTATATGCCTAATGAGGAACGCAATTGCAAGTCAAAAATTGGCATCTGTGAAACTTTTATGTTATCCGCTGATCTAACGTTAAATTTCGCTGATGAATTTTGCGGCTTCCCGGGCGGTATTTAGCGCTTTTCTCTTGTTTTTCAGAATCGCCCGCGCCACATTCATCTCAATCGCGACCAACCCATCAGGTGTTTTATGGAATTCTCAATGCAGGCCAATCTGACCCCACAAAATGGTCAAGCCACGCCAAATGATCTGATTAAAGACTCAGACACAGCAAATTTTGCAAAAGACGTGATGGAAGCTTCCAAAACCACCCCCATATTGGTGGATTTTTGGGCGCCTTGGTGTGGGCCGTGTAAACAATTAGGCCCGATGATCGAAAAAGCGGTCACCGAAGCTGGCGGCAAGGTGAAACTGGTCAAAATTGATATCGACCAAAACCAAGCCATCGCCGGCCAATTGGGCATCCAATCCATTCCAGCCGTGATCGCCTTTGTTGGCGGCCAACCAATTGATGGCTTTATGGGCGCTGTGCCCGAAAGTGAAATCAAGGCCTTCATCGATAAGATCACCTCGCAAGCCCCACAAAATCCAAACGACCCCGCCGCCCAGATCGAAGCGGCGTTGGAACAGGCCCAGGGCGCGCTCGATGCGGAAGATTTTGGCACCGCCTCACAAATCTATTCGCAAATCCTGCAGTTTGATCCACAAAATGATGCAGCGATTATAGGCATTGCCACCATTCACCACAAAATGGGCAATGACGACAATGCACGAGAAACCATGGCCAAAGTCTCCGAAGAGGGACAACAAAGCGCGTCCTACAAAAGCCTGGAAGCGGCCTTTAAGCTCGACGAAGAAGCCGCCAATCTGGGCGATACGGCCAAGCTGGAAGCCGAGCTGGCCAATGATCCGGAAAACCATCAATTACGTTTCGACCTTGCATTGGCCTATAATGCACAAGGTGAAAAATTGAAGGCGGCGGAAATGCTCATGCACATCATCAAAACGGATCGCGAGTGGAATGATGATGGCGCACGCACCAAACTGCTCGAACTGTTTGATGCGTGGGGCCCTGCTGACCCAGACACCGCCAAAGCCCGTCGGATGTTGTCCGGCCTGTTGTTCAGTTAGGATCAAACTCTATGCCGCTACCCTCTCCCATACCGATATTTCCGTTAGAGGGGTTATTGCTGTTCCCGCGTGCGGTGCTGCCATTGCACATCTTTGAGCCGCGCTATGTGGCCATGGTGGACGCTGCCTTGAAAGCAGATCGGCATATTGGTGTGATCCAGCCCGCGCTTGACGATAAGGACGCCCTGTCCGCTGTGGGCACCCTGGGGCGCATCAGCCATTTCGAGGAACTGCCACAAAATCGGTATATGATCGGACTGACAGGTATTTCGCGCTTTAACTTGGTGCAAGAGATCGAAGATCTGAGCGATATGCCCTACCGTGTGGCCGATGTCAGCTATAAAAGCTTTAGCGACGACTTGGAAATGCCGGAAGATTTAAGCGAGCTTGACCGAAAGCGGTTCGAAAAAGTTTTGAAAAATTACGCCAAGTTCGCAGAATTTGAGCTCGATTGGTCTGAGATTAAAGACACGGACACAGAAGATTTGGTCAATAGCTGTGTGATGGCCAGTCCATATCAGCCGCGCGAACGTCAAGCCTTGCTCGAAGCCGCAACGCTAAAAGAACGCGCGGAAATGCTGATGGCTTTGGCCGAGGTTGAAATGTCCCGCAGCGACCCAACCCAAACGATGCAATAATGGAAAATCACAATATCGATCCCAAAATGCTGGAAATGCTGGTCTGCCCGTTTACGAAAACGCGGTTGGAGCTCTCAGCAGATGGGAAAGAATTGGTGTCGCACGCCGCACGGCTGGCCTTTCCCATCGAAAAGGGCGTCCCCCTCATGGTGCTTGATGGCGCCCGCCACCTCAAAGAGGACGAGTTGCGGTAATCCTATTTGATCTCAATCCTGTCCGCTGTATCTCGCCCCCGGGCTGACCCCACTAAAGCGGCAAACCTTTGAGCAAACGCAATTCATCATTTGCCGCCGCCGCATGGCCAATAAAGGCATTCTTTAAAAATGGCGCGCGGTCCACAAGCCCCAGCCCCACATCGCGCGCAACGCGCACCACAGGCTGGTCATTGGAAAACAGTACATTGAGCGCATCTGTGGCCAAGGCCATAAGTCCCGTATCAAAACGGCGCAAGCGCTGATAGCGCTCGAGCACCTCAACCGAGCCCAAATCCTGCCCATGCCGCACAGCCTCAACCAGAACTTCTGCCAGCGCCGCCACATCTTTTAAGCCCAGATTCATCCCCTGCCCGGCAATCGGATGCACCACATGCGCCGCATCACCAATCAAGGCAACCCGATCTGCCACAAATTCCTTGGCAATTTGTAGCCGCAGCGGAAAGGCTTGTGCCGGGGCGAGTACTTTGACTTTCCCAAGGCTAGAGCCCATTTTGCGCTCAATCTCCCGTGCCAATTCTTCTTCTGGCATCGCCAGAATTTCAGGCACCAATTTCGATTTTTCGGACCATACCAAGCTGGACCTTTTACTGGGCAATGGCAGGCTGGCAAAAGGCCCATGGGGCAAAAAATGCTCATACGCAATGTTATTGTGGTCGAGCTCATGCTCAATGGTGGTCACGATACCGGACTGGCCATAATCATGACCCGTTGTGGCAATGCCCATCATCTCGCGCACCATGGAGCGGGCCCCATCCGCGGCAACAACCACACTGGCTTCAACCAACTTGCCGCTGTCAAATTCCACCGTGGAAAAGGCATCTCCCGGCACAATTGAAGCGACCTTGTCCGGCGCAATCATCTCAACATCGAACTCATCGAGCCGATTGAGCAGTGCGCCGATTGTGCTTTTGTTCGGCACCATATGGGCGAAGGGTTGCCCGGGCTTCACATCGCCTTCAAACCGCAAGAACAGCGGACGGGTCAAATCATTGTCGGAACTGTCGGTAATATGCATGCCATCAATCGGGCTGGCATCAGGCAACATATCGGTCCACACGCCAAGGGCTTCAAAAACGGAGGTCACGCCCAAAGCCAAGGCAGAGGCACGACCGTCCTTTTGTGGCACCTCAATCTTGTGCACATCATTAAGGCCCACCTGCAACTCCGGCATGGCCTGCTTAAGCGCCAGCGCCAGGGTAAGTCCGGCCGGGCCTGCCCCCACAATCAAGATATCCAGCTTTTGTGCTTTGTTTTTCGCCCGCGCCATATTGCACCTATTGATTTGAATTGGCCGCACTTTGAACCCAACCCGACAGAAAAACAAGTTCCCCCTTGTCGCAGCCGATGAATCTTTAGGCACGCATGCGATTCTGCACATTTATTGTGCATGTAAAATAAGCCGACGGTAAATTGATCGTCTGACAACTTTTTGATTCGATAGTAGAATCAATAACTTACATTGCATTCAAAAACTGGCACGCATCTTGATTCCTTTGATGACGAGAATTGTCCCGCCGGGCAATCAACGAAGAGGAACCGATCATGAAACTGATAAGTGCCATAATCAAACCGTCCCGTCTTGAAGATGTACGCACCGCTTTGAGCGATAAAGACATCCATGGGATGACCGTTGCGGAAGTGCGCGGCTATGGACGGCAAAAAGGCCATACCGAGATTTATCGTGGCGCCGAATATGCGGTAAATTTCATGCCTAAACTCAAGCTCGACATTGCTGTCTCTGATGAAGCCAGCAGCGATGTTGTGGAAACCATTGCCACTGCCGCCCGCTCCGGGCGCATCGGCGACGGCAAAATCTTTGTCCTCAATCTCGAAGAAGCCATGCGCATTCGCACCAGCGAAACCGGCGTAGAAGCGCTTTAACTCAAGAAAAATCATGCTGGAGAAGAAAATGACTCGCTTGTCTTTTAATCGCGCGCTCAAAGCTGCGCCGCTGATCGCTTTGGGCCTCTTGTTGCCCACGGCAGCGCAAGCTCAAGAAGCTGCGCCGACCCCTGAATATGCCATGATCTTTAACACCTTGCTGTTCCTGATCGGTGGTTTTTTGGTCATGTGGATGGCCGCTGGCTTTGCCATGTTGGAAATGGGCTTAGTGCGGTCCAAAAACGTTTCTATGCAGGGCCTCAAAAACATCGCCCTTTACTCTATCGCAGGCATCATGTTTTGGCTCACTGGCTACAATCTAATGTACACCGGCGTTGATGGCGGCTTTATCGGCTCTTTCGGCCCTTATGATTTCCCAGCCCCTGGCGCTGACGATGGCAGTGCTGGCTATTCAGTGGCCTCAGACTGGTTCTTCCAAATGGTCTTTTGTGCCACCACCGCTTCAATTGTGTCCGGTACATTGGCTGAACGGATCAAATTCTGGCCGTTCTTTATCTTCACTGCAATTCTGACTGGCATTCTTTATCCGATTACCGGTTCTTGGCAGTGGGGCGCTGGCTGGTTGGCTGGCATGGGCTTTGCTGACTTTGCAGGCTCAACACTCGTCCACTCTGTTGGCGGCTGGGCAGCTTTGGCTGGTGCAGTTATTCTGGGTGCACGTAAAGGACGCTACGGACCAAATGGTCACATCACGCCAATGCCAGGTTCGTCTATCCCGCTGGCAACCCTAGGTATGTTTATCCTATGGCTCGGCTGGTTCGGCTTTAACGGTGCATCACAGTTGGCCATGGGTACCATTGCTGACGCTGGCGACATTTCACGTATCTTCGTGAACACAAACCTCGCCGCTGCTGCCGGTGCTGTCGCCACAATCATCCTGATGCAGTTGATCTACAAAAAGATCGACGTGACCATGGTGATCAACGGCGCATTGGCTGGCCTTGTGTCCATCACCGCTGAGCCATTGGCACCAAGCGTGCCGTTAGCCCTTCTCATCGGTGCTGTTGGTGGCGCGATCGTGGTGTTCGCTGTGCCAATGCTCGATAAGCTGAAAATCGACGACGTGGTCGGTGCTATCCCCGTTCACTTGCTTGCGGGTATCTGGGGCACAATGGTCACCCCACTAAGCGGTTCCGGCAATTTCGGCGTGCAGCTGGTTGGCATCTTGGCCATCGGTGCCTTTACCCTCGTGGCATCAACGCTGGTTTGGATGGCGCTGAAAGTCACAATGGGTATCCGTGTTTCTGAAGAAAACGAATCTTTGGGACTGGATAAAGCTGAAGTTGGGGTGGAAGCCTACCCTGAATTCTAATTAAACAACAAACAAACCATGTCCCAAGGCCCGGCCATTTTGGCCGGGCTTTTTCGTGCCATACGATCAACGCTTTTTTGAATAAAATTAGGCTCAAATTAACTATAGCATTCTAGCTTTATCGTTTGAGTAACTGCGTCAAAAGAGATCTGTTGAACCCGCATGCCAACGTCAACTGCCATTGAAAAAAAAGAAAAACGCGACACGGCCATTGCCGTGAAAATCCCCTTACGCCTTATGGGAATTCTTTCACTATGCGCCCTCGCCATCATCTTTTTGGCGCTCATGTCCTGGTCGGTCAATGATCCCAGCTTGAGCTTTGCCAGCGATTCGCCTGTTTCAAATTGGCTCGGCTTTCCCGGCGCAGTCATTGCCGATATTGGTTTTCAATTTTTCGGCCTCGGTATTCTGGCGCTGATGGTTCCGCCCGTGCTGTGGTCCATGAAAATGATCAAACGCCAATTGCCCACCCATATGGCGCTGCGCAGCCTATTGTGGATTATTGCCTCGATGTTGATTTGCGGTATGTTGGCGTTTTTCAGCGCGCCGGAAACGTGGCCGCTCCCTTCAGGATTGGGCGGCATAATTGGTCTGGGCTTTTCTGCGCTTGCAACATTTGTGGCCGGAGACCTCGTCGTGCAGCAAGCCGGCTGGCTTTTTGCCTTAATCCTGTTCACCCCGGCGGCCGTATCGTTTTGGCTGGCGGTGCGCAGCATTGATCCATTCGAAATGCATCAGCCAAAATCCAAGGGGAAGTCAGATTCGCCCAAATCGGTGACCATGGCCATCTTGTCCGCCGTGGGCAATCTTGGCGCGATCACCCTCGGCGCGATCACTCACTCGATTTTTTCTGCCAACATTGCGTTGAAAAAAGCACGCGCAAAACAACAGGAAAAACGTGCACAGCAAAATGATTCACGTGAAAACATCGAACCCGTTTTCGCAGACGCCGCCACACCACAAGTGAACGCCCCTCAGCGCCGCATTGAACCACGGTTCGAGGAAGACATGGCCCGCACCGCCCAAAGCCATGTTGAGGGCAATCAAGCCCCAAGCGATTTCGCTGAAGATTATATCGATTATCCAGATCTGGACGACGACCCAATTGAGCCGCATGTGGCTCAGCCTGCTGCGGCACACCCACCTGCCAACGCAGCGCCGCTGGCCAAGCCACGCGTCACCGCGCCCGCGCCGCGCCCAGCACCCGGCCGTCGTGTCACCCAAGAAGCGCAAACATCTTTGCTGCGGGATGACGGATTCGAATTGCCAGAATTGTCCTATCTGGCCGATGTGCCCAACACCGGCACCGCCAAGGAACATATGCCCGAAACGCTGGAAGAAAACGCGCGGCGGCTTGAAGGGGTGTTAGAAGATTTCGGCGTTAAGGGCGACATCATCAATGTGCGCCCCGGCCCTGTGGTCACGCTTTATGAATTGGAACCTGCGCCCGGCATTAAATCTTCACGCGTGATTGGCTTGGCGGACGATATCGCTCGCTCCATGAGCGCCATCTCAGCGCGTGTTGCGGTGGTGCCCGGTCGCAACGCAATCGGCATCGAATTGCCCAACGAAACCCGCGAAACGGTTTATTTGCGTGAATTGCTCGCGTCGCAGGATTTTGAAAAAGTCAAAGGCAAGCTGCCGCTCTGTTTAGGCAAAACCATTGGCGGTGAGCCGATCATTGCTGATCTCGCCCGCATGCCACACCTGCTCATCGCCGGAACGACAGGCTCGGGCAAATCCGTGGCCGTGAACACCTTTATCCTGTCGCTTCTCTATCGCTGGACGCCAGAGCAATGCCGGTTGATCATGATCGATCCGAAAATGCTCGAGCTCTCGATCTATGACGGCATTCCCCATTTGCTCACCCCGGTGGTCACCGATCCATCCAAAGCTGTGACAGCCCTGAAATGGGCCGTGCGCGAAATGGAAGATCGCTACCGGAAAATGTCAAAGGTCGGCGTCAGAAATATTGATGGTTTTAACCAGCGGGTCGCTGAAGCAAAAAAGAAGGGTGAAGTAATCACCCGCACAGTACAAACCGGATTTGATCGCGATACCGGGGAAGCGATCTTTGAGAGCGAAGAGTTTGATCTCGAGCCGCTCCCCTTCATCGTGGTGATTGTCGATGAAATGGCTGACCTGATGATGGTCGCCGGTAAAGACATAGAAGGAGCCATCCAGCGCTTGGCACAAATGGCACGGGCCGCAGGCATCCACTTGATCATGGCGACACAGCGCCCATCCGTGGATGTGATCACCGGCACGATCAAAGCCAACTTCCCCACCCGGATTTCATTCCAGGTTACGTCAAAAATCGACAGCCGCACTATTCTGGGCGAGCAAGGCGCCGAGCAATTGCTCGGCATGGGCGATATGCTCTATATGGCAGGCGGTGGCCGCACCCGTCGATTGCATGGTCCCTTTGTAGCCGACGGCGAAGTGGAAGCGGTGGTGCAGCATCTCAAATCTCAAGGTGCCCCTGAATATTTGGAAAATGTCACCGAGGAAGTCGAAGACGATAGTGGCCCCGGCAATTCCAATTTGGGTAATTCCGGCGACGAACTTTACGACAAGGCCGTCAATATTGTGCTGACAGATCGCAAAGCGTCCACCAGCTATATTCAACGCCGCCTCTCCATTGGCTATAACCGGGCCGCCACGTTGATCGAACGCATGGAAGAAGAAGGGGTCATCTCCCCCGCCAACCATGCTGGTAAACGCGAAGTCTTGGTCGGCGATGACGAATCGGCCCTTTAAAAGCTATAGTTTCATCATCATTTACTCATGTGTTCGCCACATTGTTTAAACATACTGGCAAAAAGCAAATGTGCGACAAAGGACAGCTTCATGCGTTTTTTCAAGCTTAGCATCGCCGCCTTGGTATTTTCCATCGGCGCCATCTTTTCCGCTCATGCCCTAGATCGGCAATTGAGCGAAGAAGAAGTGGCCATCATCAACGAGATTAGCGCGCACCATTCAGCCGTTGAACAAATGGCTGGCCGCTTTATCCAACTCGATAGCGCTGGCAACCGCGCCGAGGGTATTTTCTATATCAAGCGGCCAGAAAAAATCCGCTTTAAATATGCGCCGCCATCACGCGAAGAAGTTGTCTCCGTCGGCCGCGGTTTCTATGTTTTAGACCGCAAGGAAAAAACAAAGTTCGCCTACCCGCAACACCGTGTGCCGCTGCGTCAGTTCTTGTCTGACCAAATTGATCTGTTCCAAACCAACATTACAGATGTCACCAAGACCGAAGAAATGATCGCCATTTCCGTTTCAGACGAAACACCGATTGGCTTGGTCTCGGTCACAATGATTTTTGATCTCGCCACCAAAGAGCTCAACCAATGGACGCTAACCGAACCGAACGGCAATGAAGTGACATTTTCAATTTACGATGTCACCACAGACATCGACATTCCAAAATCATATTTCTATATCCCTGCAGACTATAAGTCGCGCAGCGAATAGAAGTTCTCGCCTGAAATTTCCGGGTTGCTCCCCCGCCCTGATCGGTCATTATGTTCATTCATGATTCGAACGATCTGGCGGGGATGCCGTTGTTGCGAACAGCGTTCGTGACCACGGCAACATCATAAAGAGGATATTTTAATGGCGCTTTCAATTGCAACCTGGAACATCAATTCGGTGCGATTGCGCCTGCCCATGGTGCTAGAGTTTTTGCAAAAGCACCAACCTGATATTCTGTGTTTGCAAGAAATCAAATGCCAGGACGAGCAATTTCCAGCAAAGGCACTCGCCAAAGCAGGCTATGAATATCAAGCCGTAAATGGGCAAAAAAGCTATCATGGGGTAGCGACAATTTCGCGCCTGCCGATCATTGATCAGGACAAGCGCGAATTTTGCCAGATGGGAGATGCCCGTCACGTCTCCGTGAAACTTGATGCGGGATTCGCGCCCCTGAACATTCACAATTTTTATGTGCCTGCCGGCGGCGACGAACCGGACCCTGTCGCCAATCCAAAATTCAAGCATAAGCTCGATTTTCTCGATGAGATGGAGCAATGGTTCAACGGACCAGAGTTTGACGCGGGCCATATCATCGTTGGCGACTTTAACATCGCGCCCCACGAAAATGATGTGTGGTCACATAAGCAATTGCTCAAAGTGGTAAGCCACACACCAATCGAAACGGAAAAGCTCAACGCCATTCAGGCCAAGCGCGAATGGGCTGATTTGGTTCGCCAGCATATTCCACATGACGAGCGGCTTTATTCCTGGTGGAGCTATCGTTCAAAGGATTGGTCTGCATCAGATCGGGGCCGTCGATTGGACCATATCTGGGCCACCAAAGATGTTGCACCCTACGCCCATAAAACCGAAGTGCTGCGCGATGCGCGGGGATGGCAACCAAAGCCATCTGATCATGTGCCGATCATCACACATCTGAAATAAGGTTCAACCGCTTTTCAGTTTTGCCCGGATAGAGGTCAGATTGCCCACATAGTTGGATAGCGATTGGCGTATATGGCTGGACATCATTTCGCCCAGCTCAGGATAAGTCTGAATCAGTTTTTTGAAATGGGTGCGCGGCACAAACACCACTTCGCATTCGGTGAGGGCACGCATGCTCGCGGCGCGTGGGGTGGCTGCCAACAAAGCCATGTCGCCAATCAAGGCACCGGCATCTTCAATCACGCTATCATGATGGGTGCCGCCTTTGTGTTCTACAGCCAATCGACCGGACACCAAAATAAAGGCCCCCTCGGCAACGTCACCTTCCTGCACCAGCAAATCGCCCTGTTGCACATGGCGAAAATCGGAAACAAATGCCACCAATTTGATCTGGTCTTGTGAGAAGTTTTGGAAAAAGGACACCTGCCCCAAAACTTCAATCATTTTTTCTAGCGCCATCGTCAACGTCCCCCAAAACGTTTCACAGCTTTTATGGGACTAGACGATAGCCCCCTTCTTCGGTCACAAGCAAGCGGGCATGGGTAGGATCACGTTCGATTTTTTGCCGCAGACGATAAATGTGGGTTTCCAATGTGTGGGTCGTCACCCGATTATTGTAACCCCAAACTTCTTGCAGCAGCACATCACGTGAAACAGTTTTCGCGCCCTGACGATAAAGAAACTTCAAAATTGAGGTCTCTTTGTCGGTCAAACGGATCTTGCGCTCATCATCTGCTTCAAGGGTTTTGGTCGATGGGTGAAACCGGTAAGGCCCAATGGAGAACACCACATCTTCGCTTTGATCATGCTGTCGCAACAAGGCCCGGACCCGCGCCAGCAACACTGAAAACCGAAACGGCTTGGTCACATAATCATTGGCACCGCTTTCAAGTCCAAGGATCTGATCCGCATCACTATCGTGCCCGGTCAACATTAGGATTGGTGATTTCACACCGTCCTGCCGCAAGATCTTGACCGCCTCGCGCCCATCCATATCCGGCAGGCCCACGTCCAAGACCAGCAAATCGAAATGCCCCTCTTTCGCGAGTTGCAAAGCGCTATTGGCGTTTTCGGCTTCAACAATTTCGAATTCACGATAATGCGCCAGTTGGTCCACCAAGCTTTGACGCAATTCAGCTTCATCATCAACAATCAACAAACGACGTTTATTCATAGGTCCAGTCCAAAATGTTCAAGCCTAAGGGCAAATCAGCAATAACTCTGTCTAGCATCATGCGCACTTAACATGCTCATCACAAGGGCGTTAGCAATTTGTGTAGTTAACAGGCGCACTCACGTGTAATCCCGCGCACCGAAAATCGCCGACCCAACCCGCACATAACTTGCCCCCATTTCGATGGCCGTTTCATAGTCGGCGCTCATGCCCATGGAGAATTTGGCCAAACCCGCATCCTTGCCCAACTCCACCAAGCGGGCAAAAAATGGCGCCGGCGGTTCACCAACCGGCGGAATAGCCATCAGCCCTTGAATATCCAAGCCCAAATCTTGTTGGCAATAGCGCACAAATTCGATCGTTTGATCCGGTGCGATCCCGCTCTTTTGCTCTTCTTCGCCAATATTGACCTGTACGAATAAAGGAATGGATTTGCCTAGCGCCTCCATTTCTTTTTTCAAATAGCGCGCAAGCTTTTCACGATCCAATGAGTGAATGACGTCAAAAAGAGCGACGGCCTCTTTGGTCTTGTTGGTTTGTAAAGGACCAATAAGATGCAGGGTGAGATCGGGAAATTGCTCGCGCAAAGTGGGCCATTTGCTCTGCGCCTCTTGCACCCGGTTTTCGCCGAAGTCACGTTGCCCTGCTTCAAGGATGGGTAAAATCTCCTCGGCGCCGTAGGTTTTAGAAACGGCGATCAGTTGTGGTGCCTCTCGCTCCGCCCCATCAAATCGCGTGGCCGCACGGGCCATATTTGACCGAACTTCATCTAACTCTTTCGCGCCCATCTTTTACCTCTTTTTCAATGTCCCTGCCCTATCATAACCGACGCTTACATTGGACCCCTCAGCCCGATGAAAGCTTGACCGACAAGGCAAATTCTGGTGAAGGTCAACATCAAGGTTTGAACCACAGATCAATATTATTCAAGGACAAAAGAAACCGGTATGACTTCGGAACGTTACAACCCGCGTGAGAGCGAACCCCATTGGCAAAAAGTTTGGGCGGATAACCAAAGCTTTGCTCTAAATGAGGACAGCGACAAGCCGAAATATTACGTCCTTGAGATGTTCCCCTACCCTTCTGGCCGCTGCCATGTTGGCCATGCGCGGAACTATACTATGGGGGATGTGATCGCGCGGTTCAAACGCGCCAAGGGCTACAATGTGTTGCACCCGATGGGTTGGGATGCATTCGGCATGCCCGCCGAAAACGCCGCCATGCAAAACAATGCCCACCCGAAGGAATGGACCTATAAAAATATCGAGTCCATGAAAGAGCAATTGATTGCCTTGGGGTTGAGCCTTGATTGGTCCCGCGAGTTCGCCACCTGTGATCCTGAATATTACCATCAGCAACAAAAGCTGTTTCTCGATTTTTTGAGCGAAGGCTTGGTCTATCGCAAAAGTTCAAAGGTCAATTGGGACCCAGTTGACCACACCGTGTTGGCCAATGAGCAAGTGATCGATGGGCGCGGTTGGCGCTCAGGCGCGTTGGTGGAGCAAAAAGAACTCACCCAATGGTTTTTCAAGATCACTGATTTTGCCGAAGACTTGTTGAATGAGATCGACAATCTGGACGGCTGGCCTGACAAGGTGCGCCTGATGCAGAGCAACTGGATCGGCAAATCAGAAGGCTTGTTGATCCGTTGGGCATTGGACGAAAAGACCGCCCCTGCCGACCATTCGGAATTGGAAGTCTATACCACACGTCCCGATACAATTTTCGGCGCGTCCTTTATGGCTGTCGCCGCTGACCATCCTTTGGCGCAAGCTGCCGCGAAAGACAATCCTGAGCTGCAAGAATTCATCCAAGAATGTCGCCGCATGGGGACCTCGGTCGCCGCATTGGAGACCGCCGAGAAAAAAGGCTTCGACACTGGGATTCACGTGAAACACCCGTTTGACGACAGCTGGACCCTTCCCGTTTATGTGGCCAATTTTGTTTTGATGGACTATGGCACCGGCGCCATTTTCGGCTGTCCCTCTGGCGACCAGCGCGACTTGGACTTCGCCCGCAAATATGAATTACCTGTTGTGCCAGTGGTCATGCCCGAAGAGGCAGACGCTGCCAGCTTCGAAATTGGAGATGAAGCCTTCACAGATGATGGTGTGATGATCAACTCCCAATTTTTGGATGGCATGACACCTGAAGAAGCATTTGAGGAAGTGGCCCGCCGCTTGGAAAACATCTCCATCAACAATCGCGAGCAAGGCGAGCGCAAGGTCAATTACCGGTTGCGCGATTGGGGCGTTTCCCGCCAACGCTATTGGGGCTGCCCTATCCCGATTATCCATTGCGACAATTGCGGTGTCGTCCATGTGCCAGACGATCAATTGCCCGTGG